>CP126121.1:1166430-1486907 GCA_030123625.1 Nitrospira sp. | reverse complement strand
TCGCCTGGTTCTATCGCATTCTCCGCCATACGGTGGCCGATTATTATCGTTCTCATGGAGCCGAGGCTCGTCGGAATGAGGCCTTCCTGCGGGAGTTGACGATTTCGGGCAATCATCAGGAACCGCCGCCTGACGAGCTACAGGCTGCCGCCTGCGCTTGTCTTCACGGTCTCCTTCCGAGCCTCCATGGGAGCTATGCGGAACTCATCAAACGCATCGATCTCGACGGCGAATCGCCGACACAGGTTGCGAAGGAACTAAAGATATCGCGAAACAATCTCACGGTTCGTTTACATCGAGCGCGACAATCCTTACGGGCCGTTCTCGAACGGGCCTGTGGAATCTGTAGTCAACATGGGTGCCTCAACTGCACCTGCGGCTAGCTGCCCCGCCTGTTTCAGCCTTTTTCTGATCGCTTTCATCGTACCGACCGGCTCTCTGTAATATTCGGCGCTCCCGTCCGTCTTTAAAAAGTGAAGGCGACATTGAGCAAGCAGACCGGATAAGATGAAAGGAGACGGATCATGGCCGATCAATCGACAGGCAGCTGTTGCGGGACTCATCATCCAGGAGAGAACGATATGAGCGAGCAGAGACCGATGACTCACATGTCTTCGCACGCTGGGTCGGACATCGATCCGGTATGCGGGATGCAGGTGGACCCCGCCACTGCGGCAGGGCAGTACAACTACCAAGGTAAGACGTACTCTTTCTGCTCGGTATCCTGTCTCGATACATTCAAAGCCGATCCAGAACGGTTCTTGAAGTCCGCGCCGGCCGGTCTCATTTCATTGGGCAAGAAAAAGCCGTTGCCCATGATGATGTCGGTTCAGCCGGCACCGGCAATCGGCGAGACCGATCCTGTGTGCGGGATGACGGTCCAGCCTGCCACCGCGGCCGGTTCGTACGAGTATCGCGGCCAGAAATACTATTTTTGTGCCGCCAGATGTCTTGAAAAATTCCGAGCCGATCCCGGCTATTACCTGACCCCGCCGGAACAACGGACTCCGAAACCGATGCCCGTACCGGCCGACGGAGTCACGAAGTATGTCTGTCCGATGGATCCCGAGGTACTCGAATCGAAGCCAGGGGCTTGTCCTATTTGTGGAATGGCTTTAGAGCCGGCCGATGTGGCCGCTCTGCCGACCCGTACCGAATATACCTGTCCGATGCATCCGGAGATCGTGCAGGCCGATCCCGGGAATTGTCCGATATGCGGGATGGCGTTAGAGCCGCGTACGGTAACAGCGGAAGAGAGCAACCCCGAATTGGTCGATATGAGCAGCCGGTTTTGGCGGAGTGTGGTTCTCGGTTCACCCATTCTCGCGTTGATGATCTCCGAGATGCTTCCGGGCCAACCGTTACAGCAGCTCTTTTCAGGAAGAGCATTGATCTGGTTTCAGTTTGTGTTGGCGACGCCGGTGGTGCTCTGGATCGGTCGGCCGCTGTTCGAACGGGCGTGGGCTTCGATCGTCAATCGGCATCTCAACATGTTTACACTCATCGGCCTGGGGACCGGCGCCGCGTACCTGTACAGCGTCGCGGCAACGCTTGTGCCTCGGATCTTTCCTGACTCATTCCGCGTCCACGGCGGCGAGCTTGCCGTCTATTTTGAACCGGCGGTCGTCATCGTGGCCCTCGTTTTATTGGGGCAGGTCTTGGAGTTGCGGGCGCGTAGCCGGACCAGTAGTGCTCTTAAGGCGCTGCTGGGGCTCGCACCGAGAACGGCCCGAGTTGTTCATGGCGACGCCCATGAAGAAGATATCCCGCTGGAGCAAGTTCAGGTCGGTGATCGGTTGCGCGTGAGACCGGGTGAAAAGATTCCCGTGGATGGTGTGGTGGTGGAAGGGACAAGCGCGGTCGATGAATCCATGGTCACCGGCGAGTCAATTCCGGTGGAGAAGCAGACAGGTCACAGAGTGATTGGAGCAACGGTCAATGGGACAGGCAGTTTTGTGATGCGGGCCGAGCGGGTCGGTCGGGAGACGCTGCTGGCGCAGATTGTCCGCATGGTCAGCGAGGCGCAACGCACTCGGGCGCCGATTCAGCGGCTGGCCGATCTCGTCGCCGCCTATTTCGTTCCTATCGTCATTCTCGTCGCTGCCCTCACGTTCGTAGTCTGGGCGCTCTACGGTCCTGAGCCACGCCTGGCCTATGCCCTACTCAACGCGGTTGCCGTGTTGATCATCGCATGCCCCTGTGCGGTAGGACTGGCGACTCCCATGTCCATCATGGTGGGGACGGGCCGCGGCGCGACCGCGGGCGTGTTGATCCGCAATGCCGAAGCGCTTGAGACCTTGGCGAAGGTTGATGTTCTGGTGGTCGATAAAACAGGGACATTGACGGAAGGCAAACCTCGCCTGATGACAGTGTCCTCTCTATCGACCGTGACGGAAACCGAGTTGCTTCGGCTTGTATCGGGTCTCGAGCAGAACAGCGAGCACCCGCTTGCCGCGGCGATTGTATCCGGTGCTCAAAATAGAGGGATCGTTCCGGCGAAAACCCAGAACTTTCGCTCACTCACGGGAAAAGGAGTCACTGGTACGGTTGAGGGCCGGGTAGTCGCAGTGGGCACGGTCCCTTTTCTCAACGAATTCAACGTCCCGACCCTGCCGTTATTGACCCAGGCTGAGCCGCTCAGACAAGAAGGCCAGACCGTCATGTTTGCGGCGATCGATGGGGAGCCGGCCGGCTTACTGGGGGTTGCTGATCCGGTCAAGGCTTCTACGTCGGAGGCTATTGATCTGTTACACCAGGAGGGTTTGCGGATCGTGATGCTGACCGGCGACAATCGGACGACCGCCGAGTCTGTGGCTCGCCGGCTCAAGATCGACGACGTGCAGGCCGAAGTCTTGCCCGAGCAAAAGGCGGCAGCCATCAAGCGGTTCCAATCTGAAGGTCATATCGTAGCCATGGCGGGAGACGGGATCAACGATGCACCGGCTTTGGCGCAAGCACACGTAGGGATTGCCATGGGAACGGGGACAGATGTGGCGATGGAAAGCGCGGGAGTGACGCTCGTGAAGGGCGACCTCCGAGCTATTGCGCGGGCGCGCCGTTTGAGCCGTGGGACAATGAGGAACATCCGGCAGAATCTCTTCTTCGCCTTTGTTTACAATATATTGGGTGTGCCTATCGCGGCTGGAGTCCTCTATCCATTCGTTGGGGTGCTCTTGAGCCCCATGATTGCTAGCGCCGCCATGACCTTCAGTTCCGTCTCGGTCATCGGGAACGCGTTGCGCTTGCGGAAGATAGTTTTGTAATGCTTCATGAAGTCAAGAGGAAGGAAGCCCTCAGGATGCTCCAAAAGGCCACTTATCTCACCCGCCCAACCCTGGCGCGCCGAGACGTGCCTTTCCACAGGCAAGGCCACAGCGAGGTCCGCGACGCGAAGAATAATGAGGCGCACGGCGCGATAAATAAAGAGCGCCACGCCTGTGAGCGCCGCCGAGATGGTGAGGCGGCTGTGTCTTGCCGAGAACGCCGCTGGCGGACTTTTTCAGCATCCTGTCAGGGTTTGGGTACGTCCGGCCGGGGATCCGGTAAGAAACCCCGGCGGTTCGGCATAGAAATGCCGGGCAGCGACCGGGCATCGAGCACGGTGTCCTCTGCAATAATGCCGTTCCGGTATAGCAACCAGGCCACGATCGAATAGACTTCGTCCGGCGAGAGGCTTTGCGGAGCGGGAAACGGCATGGCGCGATGCACATAATCATACAGCGTCGTCGCATAGGGCCAGTAACTGCCGATGGTTTTGATCGGATGTTCACTCGCCAACGTGCCGAGGCCGCCGACTAAGCGGTCCATCGGGCCTTCCTGCCCCGTCGGTCCATGACAAGTCGCGCAACGTGCGGAAAAAAGCGTCGCCCCTTGTTTGGCGGTCCCTTGGCCGGCCGGCAATCCCTCGCCGGTCGGCGCCACATCGATGTTCCATGCCCGGACTTCCTGGTCCGTAGCGGGCCGCCCTAATCCATAGCCGTGCGTTTGTTCCTGTCGGTCTGCCGGACCGCCGGCCCACAAGATTCCTGTGCCCAGGATGGTGGCGAGCCCCACTATTGGAATTAGAATGTGACGTAGGATATTACGCATGGACATTGCTCACCTTCCCGTCTGCGGCAATGTGCCAGCTTTGGATCGCATTGTAATGGTAGACCGAGTTCACTCCACGCACCGCCACCAAGGCGGCACGATCCGGTTGCCAATATCCTGTGTCGTCCAGGCAACGGCTCTGCAGAATCACGTCCTCACCGTTCCACCGCCAGGGCAAGTGAAATCTGGTATGACACTTGGGCAGGATCGGCTCTTGTAAGGCCGCCTGACGCCAGGATCGTCCTCCATCTGTGCTCACCTCAACGGACGCGATGCGGCCCCTGCCGCTCCATGCCAAACCGCGAATCTCCAGGAAGCCGGGCTGGATACGTTGTCCACCCGAGGGAGACGTAATGACGGATTTGGCCTCCATGATCATGGTGAATTGACGGGCCGTGCCGTCCGGCATCAGATCCGTGTATTGTGATGTCTCTTCGCGGGTCATGAAGGGCGCTCTGCCGAGCTTCAGCCGCCGCAGCCATTTGATGCAGGTATTGCCTTCCCAGCCGGGGATAAGCAGGCGAAGCGGATAGCCCTGTTCCGGGCGGAGCGGTTCGCCGTTTTGGGCGTAACAAAGGATCGCCTCCTCCAAAATGGACGCCAGCGGCAGACTGCGCGTCATGGCCGCCGCATCGCCGCCCTCGGCCAACATCCAGATCGCGTCAGAATGCACGCCGACTTCTTGCAGGACGGTCTTCAAGGCCACGCCGGTCCATTCACTCGTACTCGTCAAGCCATGAGTCTGCTGCGCGGTCTGCCCGGTCGGTCCGCGCCATTCGGCCGCCGAATTGCCCGAGCATTCGATGAAGGCCAGTCGCGAGACGGAAGGAAACCGCTTCAAATCTTCCATGGCAAAGGTCCAGGGTTGGTCCACCATGCCGTGAATGAGGAGCCGATGCTGTGCCGGTTGAATGGTCGGCACGCCGTTGTGATGTCGTTCGAAGTGCAAGGAGGAAGGAGTCAGGATCCCGTGCGAGTCTTGCAGGGGTGTCAGCGACGACCACCAGGAACGCGGGATACGGACGGATTTTTCGAACGCGGATCGCTGTCCATAGGCAGTCGGCGCCGCACCGGGCACCCGCGTGGGGTCTTCCGGCGAACCCTCCGTGGCCGCTTCGGCGGACGGACTCATCGATCCCATGAGCATCGCGCCTACTAAGCCGGCCGTTCCGGCCAGGAGGCTCCGACGATTCAGAAGAGATTCATTTTCAGCGTCGGGCTGGCCGTCGTCTTCTGATGTCCCCTCTTTCTGCAGGCGCTTTGTCATGAATGCTCCTCTGTTACGGGGTGGCGCAGAGGTCTTATGCGGTGCCCCTGTTTCGAATGGAGAGTATTCAACCCAACTATAAGAAATTGCCCGAAGTGGTTTCAACGGCAAAGTCGAAGATACGCGAATCATCCGATCGATGCGAGACGGATCAAGTCAATGAGCCCAAGTGGTCAAAGAGATCATGTTTTATATCGTCATGGCTTTGCCAAGCCGAACCAGGCGTCGTTGGTGCGGCTTTGGACTTGCTGCCTCGAGAGGTAGCGTCAAGAACGGTATGGGTTCATGATTCGCTTGCTGGTTATCCTGTTTTCGTCATCCGGCCTCTTGCTCTCGCTCCACCATCGCCACATGACATACACGGGTGGAATCACAAATAGAGTCAAAATCATGGCCGAAAACACGCCCCCGACTTGCGGCGCGGCGATCCGCTTCATCACATCCGCTCCGGTTCCCGTGGCCCACATGACGGGGATCAAGCCGATGACATCGACCAGGCCGATCATCGCCATGGGCCTGATGCGTTCGACTGCGCCAAGCTGGACAGTGTCGATCAGATCCTGCAGCGTCGTGAGCCCTCCCGCCGCTTTGCGTCGCGCGCAGGCTTCGTCCAAATAGGCCAGCATGACGGCGCTCGTCTCAGCGGCCGTACCCACCACCGTAATGAGTCCCACCCACACCGCAATGCTCATGTTGTAATGGAGGATCGACAAGTACCAGACGGCTCCGACCAACGAAAGCGGCACGCCCACCATGACCATGAAGGTCTTGGCCACTGATTCGAACGCGAAGTAGAAGGTGACGAAAATGATGACGAGCGTGAGCGGGACGACCAGCTTCAGCCGTTCCTTGACCCGTTCCATGAACTCGTACTGGCCTGACCACACGATGGTATAACCGGTCGGCAACTGGACATTTTCCGCCACGGCTTTCTTGAGATCCTCCACATAACTCCCCACATCACGACCTGTCATGTCGAGAAATACGTAACCGGCGAGCAGGCCGTTCTCATCCCGGATCATGGGCGGCCCGCTGACGAATCGCAGCGTCGTGAGCTGGCCAAGCGGCACCTGCGCGCCGGTCGGCGTATCGACAATGACTCGTTGCAACTTTTGCGGATCGTCCCGCAATTCTCGAAGGTAGCGTACATTGATCGGATAGCGTTCGCGCCCTTCGATCGTCGTCGCGATATTCTCTCCTCCGATCGCCGACTCGATGATTCTGCCGACGTCCATGAGTTTCAGCCCGTAACGGGCGATCTCCTCACGATTGATGTCGAAGTCGAGGAAATAGCCGCCGGATACCCGTTCCGCATAGGCGCTCCTCGTGCCGGCGACATTCTTCAAGACCATCTCCAAATGTTTTCCGATCGCCTCAATCTGATTCAGGTCCGGTCCGAAAATCTTGATTCCCACGGGGGTGCGAACGCCGGTCGTGAGCATATCGATCCTTGCCTTGATCGGCATGGTCCACGCATTCGTCACGCCTGGGAATTGCATGGCCCGGTCCATTTCATCCACCAAGCCTTCATAACTGAGCCCAGGCCGCCACTGGTCCTTCGGCTTCAGTTCCACCACGACTTCCATCATGCTGAAGGGTGCCGGATCCGTGGAGGTTTCCGCTCGTCCGGCTTTGCCGAACACATGGTCAACTTCAGGAAAGGAGCGGAGTTTCTGGTCCATGATCTGCAACATACGCCCGGCTTCCGTAATGGAGAGTCCCGGCAAGGTCGTCGGCATGTAGAGGATCGTTCCCTCATAGAGCGGCGGCATGAACTCCGATCCCATCTGTTGATACAGTGGGACGACGCTGCTCATCAGCGCCAGGGCCCCGACGACGACCGCCTTTCTGTAGTGGAGGGCCAGGCGTAGGACAGGGGCATAGAGCCATTGAAGAGAACGACTGACGGGATGTTTTTGTTCAGGAAAGATTCTTCCCCGGATAAACGTCGGCAGGCAAGCCGGAACCAATGTGATGGCCAAGACCGCGCACATCGCGATGGCGAGATTATTGGTCCAGGCAAGGGGTCGAAACATGCGCCCTTCTTGCGCTTCCAGGACAAAGACAGGAATAAAAGAAATGGCAATCACCAGGACCGACGCGAAAATCGGCGGCCCGACCTCTTTGGCCGCATCGATGAGGACTTGAAGTCGCTCGCCGACTTTGCCGTCCCGCTCCCATTCCTCCAAGCGCTTATGGGCGTTATCCACCATGACGATCGCCGCGTCCACCATGTCGCCGATGGCCACGATGATGCCGCCGAGCGACATGATGTTGATGCCGATATTCATGAGATACATCGGGATGAACGCAAGCAGGACGGCCAACGGCAACGTGAGTATGGGAACGATGGCCGAACGGACATGGAGCAAAAAGGCCACGATCAGCGCCCCGGTGACGACTAATTCTTCGATCAGGCTTTCGTTAGCCGTGGCAATCGATTCGTGGATCAAGTCGCTGCGGTCGTAGACCGTCACGACCTTGACGCCTGTCGGCATGGAGGATTCGAGTTCCTTGAGCTTGGCTTTCACCCGTTCGATGACCGTGAGCGCGTTTTCTCCGAAGCGCATGACCACGATGCCGCCCGCCACTTCACCCTGGCCGTTCAATTCGACGAGGCCGCGGCGCATGTCCGGCCCCAGGCGAATCGTGGCCACATCCCGCAACAGGACAGGCGTGCCGTTTTCATTGACTCCGACGGAAATCTTCTCGATGTCTTCCGCGTGCTTGATATAGCCGCGCCCACGAATGACGTATTCAATCCCGGAAAACTCCACGACCCGTCCGCCGACATCGTTATTGCTTTCGCGAATTGTTTCCACGATGGCAGGAAGGGACAGGCGATAGGCCAACATCTTGGTCGGGTCCAGATTGACCTGGTACTGACGGACGAAGCCTCCGATGCTCGCCACCTCCGCAACGCCCTCCACGGCCCGCAGCCAATACTGGAGATACCAATCTTGGAAGCTGCGCAGTGAGGCAAGGTCTTGCTGCCCCGATTCATCAATCAAGGCATATTGAAAGATCCAACCGACGCCGGTCGCGTCCGGACCAAGCTGCGGCGTGACGCCTTCCGGCATCCGCCCCGAGAGTTGATTCAGACGCTCGAGAACCCGCGACCGCGCCCAATAAATGTCTGTGCCGTCTTTAAATAGAATGTAGACATAGGAATAGCCGAAGTCCGAGAAACCACGGACGACCGTCACGTTGGGAGCCGATAGGAGGGCTGTCACGATCGGATAGGTGATCTGATCTTCGATGAGGTCGGGTGAGCGACCTTGCCAGGTGGTATAGACAATGACCTGTGTATCGGAGATATCGGGCAGCGCATCGATCGGTGTCTGCCACATGGCCCAGAGTCCTATGGCTGACAACGAGAAAACCAGCAGAAAGACGATGAATCGGTTTCTTGCACTGTATTCAATGATCCGTTCAACCATGATTGATCTGCGCGACGTGCGAGTCTCGTGAGACAGGCGCGAAAGGCACGTCGAGCAGTTCACGCCGGTCTCGCGCTTCTCGCGCTATTTCATTCCAGCCATCCCACCCATACTCTCGACGACGGATTTAAGCCGACTTTCGCTGTCGATCAGGAAGTTTGCCGAGGTGACGATATGCTCGCCTTCTTTCAGGCCTGTCAGCACTTCGGACCACTCTCCCGTCTTTGCTCCCGTTTTGACCAAGCGGGGCTCGAGCTTCCCGCTGCCCAGATGGAGAAAGACGACTTGTTTTTGGCCCGATTCGATGATGGCTTCTTGCGGGATCGCCAGGCGAGTGCCCAAATTCACGCGCAACTCCACATTGGCATACATGTCCGGTTTCAGTTTCTCGTCGGCATTATCGAGCTCAAACCGCACCTTGGCTGTACGGGTCTTGGGGTCCATTGTGGGATAGATGAAACCAACCTGTCCCGTCAGGACCGTGCTGGGATCATAGGAGAGGGTGACGGAAGCTTGTTGTCCGACCTTCACGAAGGCGAGCTCGTATTCATAGATGTCCGCCAGGACCCATACGCGGGACAAATCGACGATGGTGTACAACTCTTGGCCCGGCTCGACATGGGCTCCTTGCACGATTTCTTTACGAATGACGGTCCCCACAATCGGTGAATGAATGGGCAAAGTCTTCCTTACCTGCTTTGTTCGCTCCAAGTCGCGGATGTGCTCCTCCGAAATATCCCAGAAGTGCAACCGATGTCGCGTGGCGTCCAGCAGTTCTTGAGAGCTGCTGGCCACCTCCGGAAATTGGCTCTCGCCGAGCTGTTTGCGGCCCTGGAGTGCCAGCAAATATTCTTCCTGGGTTGCGACCAAATCGGGACTATAAATCGTAAACAGTCGCTGCCCCTTCTTCACATGATCCCCGAGCGCGCTGACGAACAGCTCTTCGATCCACCCGTGAAACTTGATGGTGACTTTCGCAAGCCGGCGCTCATCCACGGCCACGCGCCCCACGGTTCTGATGGTTTTTTCTAAGGGACGGCGGGTTACGAGGCCGTACTTCACGCCGATCGTTTGCAGCCGTTCCGGCGGAATCATGACCGTACCTGCTTCGGGCGGGAGGCGTGAGGGGGCAGGGGTACGGGGCTGTTCCATTCCCGGCATCTCCATCCCGGCCGGCGCATCCTGTTTGGACTCCGCCATTGTGAGAATTGTGTGAGGTGAAATCAGCCACGCCAAGCCGACTGCCGCGAGAATGAGGAGGGACTCTTTTGCGACAAGAACGTGGCGGCTCATGACGCCGGTTTCCTTTTCGATCCCTCCAACGGCCCGCCGGTGACTGCCTCGAGTCGGGCCAGCGCTTTCTCATGGTTGACCATCTCGCTGTGCAATTCGAGCTGGCTGTCCTGTAAAGTCAACAGACTGTTGAGCAGCGTCAGAAAGTCTACTTTTCCCACGGCATAGCCGGCTTGCGCCGCCTGCAGGCCCAGGGTCGCCTGAGGAATAATGGCATCTCGAAGAATCGTGATCAGGCGCTCGGCTCGCTGTGCTTGGACGAAGCCGTCCTTGACTTGAAACAAAAGATCCTGTCTGGCAGCGGCAAAGTCTTCCCGAGCGCCTTCAAGCCCTGCCAATGCTTCTCGTACGCCTTGCTTCTGCTTCGATTCATAGAACAGGGGGATCTTGATGCCCACCATCACTTGGTAGCCATTGTCATTGATCTTGTCGTTGCGGATGCCCAGCGCCGTCACATCAAAGTCGGGATAAAACTGCCGTCTTGCCAGCGAGACAGCCCGTTCAGAACGATCGATGCTTTTTGCCGTCGCGAGCAGCGCGGGCGAGAATTCGTTCGCCCGCTGGTTAAGTTCTTGGAGCGGGAGCGTCAGAAGGGTACTGTGCACTTCTTCCGGTGTGTCCAAAGGACCGTCCGGTGGACGATTCAAGAGCCGATTGATGGCTGCGTGAAGGCTCTCCTTCTGCTGGTCGAGGACAGCCAGCCGATCCAGGACGCGAGAAATTTCGACTTGGGCCCGGAACACATCCTGTTGGGCGGCTTGCCCCACACTATATCGAGCCTTGGCCGTTTTCTCGAATTGTGTCAGCAGCGTCTTGTTCCTCTCCACGATATCGATGCTCTTGTGGATGAAGTGCAGGTCGTAATAGGCCTGCTTGAGCGCGGCCACCAGCCTCAGGCGGGTGGCGTTGTATTCCTGCTCCAACCGTTCAGCGTCACGTTGCGCCACTTCACCCTTCAGCTTGAGTTTGCCCGGAAAGGGGATCTCCTGCCCGATTCCATACATCGCCCCTTCGACCACGGGAGGCACCATCGGCATGCGCTGATAACCTATTTGGAGACGGGGATCGGGCAAGGTCTGCACCTGTGGCACGACAGCCTGTGCCGCATCCCAGCGCTCACGTGCCGCCTTGACCTCCGGATTGCGGGCAGCCAATTCTTCGATGAGGGCAGAAAGAGAGAGGGGGCCTTCGCCTGCCAGAGCGAGGTCTGTGGCATTCGGAACAACCATAGTCAGGCCCAATAACGAAACAGTCAGAATGCTGATAAGTTTTCTAGAAAATTCGCTGAATAATGAGTTCACGACGGCACCTCCAGTGCAAAACGAACAGTTGGATCAATGCCCGCTCCGCGCGAAAGCGGAGTGGCAGTGAGCGACTGGAGGCGTGATATTAAATTCGAAGGACCGACGAGGAGGCTATGGAAATGGGGACAATGGAAGAAGCGCTGCCCCAGGACCACGGTTCCGAGATGGAGGTAACGGTAACGGTTGCGACAGAAACCGGCAGTACCGGCGTCTGGTTCAGGTCGCTCGCGGCCGGATGCTTAAGATGTCGCTCCGGTGACGAGTTGGCGGAAGGCGGACACATGATCGTGCCGTCCATCGGGCAGGTCATGTGACTCATATCTTCAGCCAGCTTTGCGACGTCGTCCGCCAACGACAGGTCCGGCACCGCGCACATGGTCCCGCTGACCTGACAGAAGGCAAAAAACAGAACAAGACTTACGAACCGTATTTTAGCATGATGAATCATACGCCTTTTAATTTGTCGTAGCTGCTACAGGTTAGTCAAGTCCTCTGATTTCAGTATGAGCAAAGCATCTATGGTGCCAAAAGCACCCACGATAAATCTCTTGCAAGAGATCGATAATTTCAATAGTTGAAAAAAACATGTAAAAGGCCTGTGCCAAGTTTTTCTAATACAGCGGCGAGGCATTTTGGGACACCAGCCAGATTGATAGACCTGAAGATCTTACAGAGCGCAAGGTGGTGAACACCTCTATCTTTGCTGAACAATTATCCTTGCTGAACCATCGAGGATCAACGTGTGCTCAAGGTCCGAAACTGTGGGGAACGAGGAAGCAGTAGCTCCTCAATTGATGCGCGTGGGTAACTGTGCTAGCTTTAAGAAATAATGCCACTAAAGCATAAAACACTGTCTTGGCCTCGGATGGTTGTCCTAGTCTGGGCATCGCTATGGATGCTGGCGGTGCCTTTGTTCCATGTCCATCCGGAAGCGGATCACCGACATGGGCAAGCAGAACATGTCCATGGCGGCACGGTCCATACGGTGTTTTCGCCGGACCTGAGCTGTGAGTTCTCAGGCTACGACCATGCTCCTGTGGCAGCTACGGAATCCCGCTGTCCGCTTCATTTGATTGCGCAACCGTTCCATGGAGCGGAGCATTTTGAAATCGATTTGATTCTTGCGTCTTCCGCCGAGTCGCAAGTCGGCAAAGGCACCGCCTTGGATGTGGCGGCACGTTCTTTCTACATGAATCAACCGGCGAAGACTCATGCCGCTCGGCAGCCGCAATCCAGTCATTCGTGGACGGATCGTTTTTTCTTGACCCATCTTACTCCCCGCGCACCCCCTTTCATGTGATCTCATTTTTTTACCGCCACTGACGTATCGATTTATTTTTGTCGGCGCTTCGTGTCCGTCTCCTCTTTATGGAGGCGAATCGCCATGGCGCCGACAGGGAGGACAGCATGAGACCTGCACTCGTTTGCGGGATCATCGCCGCGTTCGTCTGCGCGGTGATATCCCACTCTTGCCCGACGAGCTATGCCGCAGAACTTCACCCAAACGGATACACATTGAATCAAGTCATACAGCTTGCGCTTCAACACAACCCCAAGATGAAGGGTGCGGAAGCAGCCTTGGAACAAAGCCGGAATCAACGGGTTACGGCCGGCGCCTATCTCAATCCCACCATCACCGGGTCCATCGGCCGAGGATCGATTCGTGATCCTCGAACCGGGGTCTCCATCGCCGAACGGACTATTACGGTGGAGCAGCCGTTGGAGTGGCTGGGCAAGCGAGCGGCCAGACAACACGCCGCTGAGGCAGGCGTAGGGGCCGCTCTTGCCGGATTCGACCAAACAAAAGTGTCGGTCATGGCCGACGTCAAAGGCGCATTCTTCCGATTGCTCTTTGCGCAACAGGATGCACGGCTTGCGAGAGAAAATCTGAAGACGGTCGAAGACCTCGTGAAGTTGGTGAGTGCGCGTGTGAGTACCAAGGAGGCGCCGAAATTCGAGTTAATCAAAGCGACCGTCGAACTCCAGAAATCCCAAAAAGATCTGGCGAGAGCGGACAATGCCCTCCTCGTCGCTCGTGCGCAACTCAATACGGTGACAGGCAAGGCCATGGGAGAATCTTTTGCCGTCCAAGGAGAATTTGAAACAGCGAGGGCCGGCTTGGAACTCCACGCACTGGTGAATCAGGCACTCGAGCGACAGCCCGCGCTTCGCCGACAGCAGAAAGCGGTCGAGCAGGCCGAATACACGATCGAGCATGAACGCGCGTCGCGCATTCCGAATGTCTCCATGATCGGCCAGTATCATCGGGAAGCCGGCGATGAATCCGTCACAGCAGGATTCAGCGTGGCGTTGCCGGTCTGGTATCGCCGACAGGGAGAAATCGGGACGGCGATGGGTGCTCATCGAGAAGCGCAGGCGGAGCGGGATCGAATACAGCAGGAGCTGGAGCAGACCATTATCCAATATTTTCAGGAAATGCAGACCGCTCAAGCGCAGATGAAGGTGTTTGAACAAGGGCTCCTGCACCAAGCTCAAGAAGCCCTCGACATCGCCCAGTTCAGTTTTCGCCATGGAGCGACCAGCCTGCTCGAAGTCATCGACGCGCAGCGTGTCTCTCGCCAGACCCTGCTCGAATATGCCCAAGCGCAAGCCGATCATTCCATCGCGCTGGCCCGGCTGGAGCGGGCGGTGGGAGAATTGCCATGAGCATTCACTGTGTCATGTGCGCCCCATTGGTTTCTCTCCGGATCATTCCGTTGCTTTTCATCGCCACGGTCCATCTGTCGTGTCAGTCAAAGCAAGAGGATGCTCCGAAGCCGCCGCCTCCGGCGGCCACGGCCTCTCATGTGGAGCCCGGTATTCTCGAATTGCCGGAAGGAAGTCCGACCCTTGCACATCTTCAAACCGAACGAGTCGCTCTCCGCCCGATCCGAGCCACTCTCAAAGCCCAGGCCGGGAAGATTTTGATCAATGAGAATCGATTGGCACACCTCAGCGCGAGAGTTCCAGGCCGTATCGTGGCAGTGTATGCCGACTTCGGAAACCGAGTGAGAGAGGGCGATCGACTTCTGCTGCTCGATAGCCCTGCCTTTGGAGAGGCTCAGCTGGAGTATCGCAAAGCGCGGAATGTCTTGAGTGTGACGGAAAAAGCTCTCGAACGGGCCCAAGCGCTGTTGGACCGCGGTGCAATCGGCGCGGGTGAACATCAACGGCGCGAGGCCGACTATGAGAACGCGCGTGCCGATTTGCACGAAGCAGAAGAAAAGCTGCATTTGCTCGGCATGACGGAGCGGGAAATCCGGCGTCTGGCAGCCAAGACCTTGCCTCATGCCGAAGTCGCGCAAGTTTTCCTCCGAGCGCCGTTTCGCGGCGAAGTGATCGATCGGAAGGCGACGATCGGCGAGGTCGTCGACCCAAATAAGATGCTGTTCACGGTGGCGGATCTCTCGACCGTGTGGGTACGCGCCGATTTTCCGGAACAACAGGCCGGCCGATTGAAAACCGGCCTGATCGTCGAAGTGCGGGTGTCGGCCTATCCGGACACGACGTTTCGAGGGGTCATTACCTATGTCGGCGCCGTGATCGAGCCGTCCACCAGGACAATCATGGCCCGCGCGGATGTTCCCAACCCTGATGGCCGATTGCGGCCGGAGATGTTCGCCGATGTCCTCTTGGTTACCGACGAGCAATCCGTCTTGAGTGTCCCACGCGCGGCGGTGCAACAGATGGGCAACCGACAGGTCGCCTTTGTCGTACAGGGACCGCGTCGGTTCGAGCCTCGCGAGGTGACCTTCGTCCAGACCGCGACCGACTATGTTCAGGTCATCACAGGGCTGATTGCCGGAGACGAAGTGGTGACGCAGGGAAGCTACGCGCTGAAGTCTGAGATGCTCCGGGGGCAGATGCCGACAGGAGGCCCGCTATGATCGAACGGCTGATCCGTACGGCGTTAGAGCAACGACTTCTCGTGCTGCTGGTCGTTTTCGGACTTATTGCGGGCGGCATGGCGGCATTCCACCATCTGCCGATCGATGCGTTTCCCGATGTGACGCCCGTCCAAGTTCAAGTGATCACCCGTGCGCCCTCCTTAGCTCCTTCCGAAATCGAACGTCTTGTGACTTTTCCCCTGGAGATTGAGTTGACGAATTTGCCCGGCAAAACGGAACTCCGGTCGGTGTCTCGATTCGGGATCTCGGTGATCACCGTGGTCTTTGAGGATACGATCGATATCTACTTCGCCCGGCAACTCGTCCTGGAACGGATACTTCGAGCGCGATCCGGTCTTCCACAAAGCGCTGAGCCGGTGTTGGGACCGGTCAGTACGGGACTGAGCGAGGTCTTCATGTATCTCGTCGAGGGGACGACGCAGACCCTCATGGACTTGCGGACCCTTCAAGATTGGGTGATCCGTCCGATGCTGCGAGCAGTTCCGGGTCTCGCGGATGTCGATACATTGGGCGGCTTGGCCAAGCAGTATGAGGTGCTGGTCGATCCTAATCGATTGACGAGCTTTGATCTCACATTGCGCCAGGTGCAGGCTGCCGTAGCAGGGAACAACCAAAATGCCGGCGGCAGTTACATCGAGCAAGGCGGGGATAAATTGGTCGTCTATGGTGTTGGGCTGGCCCGCTCTGCGGCGGATCTGGAACAGATCGTGGTGGCGGCGCACGAGGGCACACCGATTTATCTCCGGGATGTCGCCCGAGTCAGACAAGGAACGGCGATCCGATTGGGTGGAGTCACGCGTGACGGGAAGGGGGAAGTCCTCGAAGGCATTGCCGTCATGCTCCGAGGCGGCAACAGCCGGGAAATTGTCTTGGGAGTGAAAGACGCGGTCGAGTTGGTCAACCGGGTATTGCCGGCCGGTGTCACGCTATCGCCGTTCTATGACCGCATTGAACTTGTGGCGCGGGCTCTCGATACCGTCGAACGCGCTCTGCTGGAGGGCGCCGCGGTCGTCATCCTCGTCCTGTATTTCTTCTTGAGGAATCTTCGTGGCGCGCTTGTCGTCGCTGTGACCTTGCCTCTGGCCACCTTGGCTACATTTCTGATCATGCAACAGGTCGGCCTCTCCGCGAATCTGATGTCGTTGGGTGGCTTGGCCATCTCGCTGGGAATGATCGTCGATGCGGCCATCGTGCAGGTAGAAAATGTGGAACGCCATCTGGGCGAGCAGACCACGGGCCGAGGCCTTTCGGTTACCGATCGGTTGCCGGTCGTCTTACGCGCCGTCCTGGAAGTGCGGCGGCCGAGCCTGTTCGGTGAATTGATCATTGCGTTGACCTTTGTTCCGCTCCTGACGCTGCAAGGAATGGAAGGCAAGATGTTTATTCCGCTGGCGCTGACGGTGGTGATCGCCCTCCTGAGCTCCTTGGTGCTTTCAATGACGGTGGTTCCGGTACTGGCGGCGGTGCTTATGAGACCTCGCGTCGTGCAGGAGGGCGGGCCGGTGTTGGAGCGCGGGCGGAGGCTGTATCGCCGGATGTTGGAGGGAGCCATCGGCAGAACTCGTCTGGTCGCCTTCGTGGCGGCCGCAGTACTCGTCGGCGGAGCAGCTCTGATCCCGTTCATCGGTCGGGAATTCGTGCCGATCATGGATGAAGGATCGATCGTCGTGAATTTGGTGCGGCTTCCGAGCATCGGTCTGAGCGAATCGTTAAAGATCTCAGGGGAAGTTGAACGGCTTCTGTTGGAGATTCCGGACGTACGCTCTGTGATTTCACGCACCGGCGCCAATGAGTTGGGTACCGATCCAATGGGGATGGAACTCAGCGATATGTACGTCTTGCTTAAGCCGGAGTCCGAGTGGCGGGCGCGGGACAAAACTCGGATCGAGGAGCAGGTTCGCCGACGGCTGGAGCAAGTGCCCGGTATCGCATTCGGGTTGTCCCAACCGATCGCCATGCGGGTCGATGAACTGGTCTCGGGAGTCCGATCTCAGGTCGCCGTCAAACTGTTCGGCGATGACCTTGAGACGTTGCGGATGAAGGCCGACGAAATCGCGCGGGCGATGCGGCAAGTGCGGGGCATGTCCGATCTACGAGTCGAGCAGGTATCGGGTCTCTATTACCTGAAGATCGACATCGACCGTGCCAAGATCGCGCGTCACGGGATCAACGTCGCAGAGATCACGGAAGTGATTGAAGCCGTCGGCGGCGGCATTGCCGCTGGCGAGGTTTTCGAAGGACAGTGGCGCTTCCCGATCGTCGTGCGATTCCCGGACGATCGGCGCACCGATGTGGAGACGATTGCAGCCTTGTGGGTGACGGCCCCGGACGGCTCACGGATTCCTCTTCGTGAGTTGGCCGACATTCGAATTGTGGAAGGCCCGGCGCAAATCAGTCGGGAGCATGCGAGTCGCCGGATCGTGATCGAGGCGAATGTGGTGGGGCGTGATCTGGTCGGTGCGGTAGAAGAGGCTCAAACAGGAGTCGCACGTCTGGTGCAGCTCCCGTCAGGCTATTATTTGACTTGGGGCGGCCAATTCGAAAATCAACAGAAGGCTATGGCACGTCTGGCCGTAGTCGTTCCGTTGGTCGTCGGCCTGATTTTCTTATTGCTGTATTTCACGTTTGGAACCCTGCGGCACGCGGCGCTCATTCTCCTCGCGATCCCGTTCGCAATGGTCGGCGGTCTGTTGGCGTTGTTGCTGGGTGGGCTGTATCTATCGGTCCCTGCGTCCGTCGGTTTCATCGCCTTGTTCGGTGTGGCGGTGCTCAACGGAGTCGTGAAGATTGCTTACATCACCCAGCTGCGAGAGCAGGGGATGCCGTTGGATGAGGCGGTGTTGACCGGCATGGTCTTGCGGTTGCGTCCTGTGTTGATGACCGCGGTCGTCGCAATAATCGCGCTTCTTCCTTTGCTGCTGGCCACCGGTCCAGGTTCTGAAATCCAACGCCCGCTCGCCACAGTCGTGATAGGGGGATTGTTTTCCTCGACGGCGTTGACGCTGGTGGTATTGCCGGTACTGTATCGGTGGATGGAAGAAAGGATTGCTCAACAGGGCGAAGCTTAAGTGCTTGCATCGCAGTAGGACAATGAAGCGACAACATGAAGAACCGCATATTCCTGATTCTCCAAGATGCCCATAGTGAGCATCGGTTTGGAAAAAGCTGAAAGCCGTTTGCGAGCACAGCTACGATTTCCAGACGCACGCACGTATGTACAGCTGCTGTTAAGGAAGGACGGTAGTTGCATGTTTGGCCGCTCAGCGTTCTTGAGCCATCCTATTCCGATCGAGAGCCATGTGAATACTACCGGCTACTACATGTTGCACTAAGTTATAAAAAATGATTGGAACCATGACGCGTGGGTAGGCGGCCAGAACAAGAGAGGCCAACACGAGGCCTGTTCCATTGTTATTCATTCCCAGGCCATACATCAATGCGACCGTTTCAGACTGTTCTAGTCTAAAACGACCGCTGAGCCAATACCCGACGGCAAATGCCGTGAGACACAGGCCTGTCGTAATGGTGAACGTGACAGCGAGAAAATCCCAATCGTGCTCAGCCACTGCTTTCGGGAGCGAAACCGAGGCATTCGAATAATTCAACAGCAGCAACACTACCGAATTCACGAGTTTGATATATGGCATCAACGCCGCTAACCTGGTTTCAGGTACGGCTATGCGAATGCTAAGACCCAGCAAGGTGGGGAGCACCACCCAGAGGCCCAGAAACCCTCCTGACCCGTAGGCGGAGACATTGTATAGGACCGCTTCATATTCCTCGGAGGCCATTTCGCCAAATACATAGAAAGCCCACGGTGTAATGATAGGACTCAGGAGCGTTGAGAAGAGAATCAACCCGAGGCTCAGCGCCAGATTTCCGTTCGAATTCTGCGTCCAGGTGGACGAAGCGCCGGCAATGGGCATGGCCGCAACCAGTGCAAGGCCTACCAGAATGTGTTGTGCCTCTTCGGGGTTATGCCACATCAGCAAAAGCAGAGTGATGCAAAAGATATAAGCGATTGGAATAAGGACATTGGCGGCAAGCCCGGTCATCAAGAGCCACTTGTGATCAGTGAGCGCTTTCAGATGGGACGTTTTCAGACCGAGCCCTGCATTAAACATGAGGATCGCCAGGAAAATTAAAAGCAGCGAGATTTGGGATCCGATTCCGGAGAATGAAAGAGTGCCGAACGATAACTGTCTGATCGTGAGTCCGGGGCCGGGGAAGACTGCAGCGAGCGCATAGGCGCCGAGTAGAAACCAGAGCAGGTAATGATGAACGAACTGAGATAGGCCGAGAAATGTGAATGTCCGCGCTTCCATCTCTGATCCTTTACCAGAGGCTTTCAGAAAGACGATGTCATCTGAGGCCACTGGCTCAAACTCGTATGAGCCGGCGTCAAGATCTCCCTCACGGGAGATAATAGCGAACCGTGGTCATGATCGTATGTTCTTCTCCCCACGGCCGCACGCCATTTGCACCCGACCACACGGTGCGGTGCGTGTAGGCATAGGAGAGTCCGAGCGCGACACTTCCCACATCCGACGTGATCACCCGGTACCAGAGCCCAGGTTGGGCCTGGCTGATGGTCGCATTGGCCGCCTGGCAGGGCTGAACGCCCGGATCTTCGACGGCACAGCCGCTGAGATCCGCCAAGGGAGACCCGTAGCCGATCGATGTCGCGGCATACGCGGTTCTCGCGTAATGTTCGATTCCGTAATACGCATAGATATCCCATTCCTTGGTTGGATGCCATTCGAGGCCTCCCATGAAATGAAATGCCGTGATGGGGACAATCTTGCCCGAAGGACTGGCGACCACGTCGGCGCCGATTGTGGAGGCATAACGTCCAATCCCCTGTCCGACCAGACCTTCCGCAATGAGATTCACTGTCGATGTCAGCGGAAGCACCGCCGCGAGCCCTGCGCCGCCCCCGATTGCGACATGGGTATGAGCGTGTAATCGATCCTGAAAAAACCGGACCATCCCTTTCAGTTCCCAATGCCCATAGCCGGGTTCCCACACGAGCTTCCCGATCATATCCGGCGCAAAATCGGTCGAAATCCCATTGGCGCCGGGTGTGGTACTCGTCGTGAAGAAGTTCGAGGGCGTCTTGGCATTGGGAGAGGTATTGAACCCCTGGACGCCGGTCGGTTGAACAACGCCGTTCACACTCGCTTCCGGATTTTCAATCGCCACCGCCATCAGAAAATGAGGCCCGAGGGCTTTGGTGACACGCAAGCCCCATTGCCGCGCCCAGTTGTTCCCCACCACGGTTTGGAGGTCGGTGTTCAGAGGAATGAATTCCTGTCTCGGTTTGAGTCCGATGCGATGGGTGGTGAGAAGAGACCAGCTTTGGCCGATCAAGAGGGAGAGCCCATTGGGGAGATCGATATTGCTCCACAGTTGCCGCAACCGCGGATTCCAACTATTCGTTTCCAATTCGTTCCCGGAAGTCGAGCTGCCGAGAAAATCGAGTTCGACATAGCCGGCGATGGCCGTGCTGCGATACTGTCCTTCGCCCAACAAGTTCAGCCGGGAACCACGGGCCGTTCCCCGAAATTCCCGGAGCTGGCTGTTGGCTGACCCTTGGAGCGGGATATTCCCAAATGTACTTTGAATGTCGGCATTCTCATTGGCGGAACGAACAATCGCGGTTCCATCGAAAAATCCACCGGGCGCGAAAGAAATGCCCTTGTACTGAAATGTCTGGAATCCCCGTCCCGCAATCAGCTCCTCCGTAGCCCCTTCGGGCTCACCCACTGAGAGACCGGCTTCCGTCGTCGCAGGAACGTTCGGCACGGCTGTGCTCTCGGCCTGTTGGTTTGCACGCGGGGGATCCGCCCATGAGTCGTCTTGCGCGAGCCAGAGCAGCACGCACGCGAGGAGTCCCCACCCCCATTGATGATGCCTCGTCATGGACTTCCCGACTCTCATTGGTGGGAATCGATCCGATACTTCGCCAATTGGAGAGCTGCGGCCTCTGCCTCGTCATGCGTGGCGAAGATCCCGTCGCAGTAGCCCGTGACTCCGGAGCCCAGAATGAGATACTGGCACATCCAGCGCCCATCTTTCCGTTGACCCGCTGTAAGGGCGATCAGATGGCCTATATATTCTCGTAGGATGGCTTCCTCCTCGCGAAGCTCGTTATTCTAATTGAATGGGACTATAGCTCTCGCCGGCTTCACCCCGACTCGTCCTTTCGCATGAGTCGACTCGTAGTCGTGTTTCAGATGATCGTAGTGTTGCCCCACCTGTCCGCCAATACGTGCTCCAGCCTGTCTGTGCAGTCGTTCTTTCGTGTGGGCAGATTCATCTTTGTAGATGATCTGCTCATAGGGCTGTCCGGCTTGGCCACCCGATCATGAGAACCTCCTTGGTTGGGATAACAGGCAGGGACGACCGTTCCCCCTGCCTTGATGCAGACAAAGGACGTGTTGAGGTGAGCGTTCAGAACAGACCTGCGTTTCTCAGGAGAAAGTGAGGAGGAAAGGAATCTGGGAGAAGTAGAAGAAGCTCGACCGAGGAACCCCATAAAAAAACTCCTACCAGACCAGATTTTGTGCCAGGTAGGAGTTATCATTCCCCTTCGGAGAGAGGACGGTTCTTGGTGAACTCCATCACCACATCAATTTATTTCGAGAACAAAACAGCAAGCCTCGACAGCAAGTCTCGCGCCGAACAAAAGCATGGCGAAACGGGCCGATTTTCATGTTCAAGCACAACAGCCGAGCTCGTTCGCACAGTGTGCGCCGTGCAAAATGTCACCCATTCCAGTATACTCACCTTTCGCAGGGGATGGAGTCCCCCGTATAAGCGCGTTGGCCAGGCTGATGACTCCTACGCTACGACTGCCGTAGCCGTAGGATTGTCGTCGATCAGGCGGCGACCGGCTCACAGCAACATGCGCCTTGGCCGGAACGGAGGACTCATCAATGGAATCGATTTTTCTCACGGCAACCCTGTGGCTCGCCCTCGCTGTTATCTCTGCACTCATTGCATCCTCGCTTCGCCTCTCCATCGCTTTGGTTGAAATCTGTGCGGGAGTCGTCATCGCTGCGGGACTGGAGTTCTTCGAGCTCAGCCATGTTCTCGCCGCCGATTCGGAATGGGTAAAATTTCTCGCCGCCTCCGGAGCCGTTGTCCTCACGTTTCTGGCCGGTGCGGAACTCGATCCCGACATCGTCCGCATGAAGTTGGCCGAGATCAGTATTGTCGGATTCGTGGGATTCATGGCGCCGTTCCTTGGCTGCACCGCGGTGGCCTATTACCTATTGGGGTGGGACGCGAATGCCAGTTGGCTCTGCGGCGTCGCACTTTCCACAACATCGATGGCGGTAATCTATGCAGTCATGCTGGAAACGGGATTTAATAGGACAGAATTCGGCAAGGGAATTCTCGCTTCATGCTTTGTCACTGACTTAGGAACCGTGATAGCCCTTGGGCTACTCTTTGCGCCGTTTACCCATAAAACTCTTGTGTTTATCGTGGGTGTCATTGTCGCGCTGATGATGTTGCCTTATATGACCGCGTGGCTGACGCGGCACTATGCGCATCGTACGGCTGCGATCAGAACGAAATGGGTCATGCTGACGCTGTTTGGATTGGGCGCGCTGGCGTTGTGGTCGGGAAGCGAAGCGGTGTTGCCGGCGTATCTTACGGGCATGGTGCTCGCGGGAAGCGCCGCGAGGGATACGCATTGGATTCGTCGATTGAGAACCCTGACCGTGGGATTTCTCACGCCCTTTTACTTTCTTCGCGCCGGAACATTCGTGTCCTTGCCCGCTCTCCTTGCCGCGCCGCTCGTGTTTCTCGCGTTGCTTATGGGGAAAGTGGCATCGAAGATTTTTGGTCTCTATCCCCTTATCGGCCTTTTCCGTCAGGACCGCAAGGAACGCTGGTACTACACACTGTTGATGTCCACCGGCTTGACGTTTGGGACGATTTCTTCTCTCTACGGCCTGACGCACGGATTGGTCACTCAAGAGCAGTATTCCTTTCTCGTAGCGACGGTCATCGCGAGCGCGGTCATACCGACTCTCGTTGCAGGCCTGTTTTTTGTTCCCACACACCTCTTGCCGAAAGCTGATCATGAGAAACGGGCAGTGAGACGGATCAATGACCTGAGCGACGAGGGCTAGAAACGAAATCGGCAATACCGGCTCATCTGCTTTCATCGTCTCGCAATAGGGATTTTCCACAGTGGTTCATCGGAAAGGAGGCAAGAATGTCGGTCGTTCATTCATTGGGACTATTTGTGCTCGCCGGATTGTGTGAGATTGGAGGCGGGTATCTTGTATGGATCTGGTTCCGCGAAGGACGGCCGTTTGCTTATGGGATTGTCGGCGCGGCTATCCTGATTCTTTACGGCATTATCCCAACGTTTCAACCAGCCCATTTTGGCCGAGTGTATGCCGCCTATGGCGGCATGTTTATCGTCCTGTCGCTCATCTGGGGATGGGTCCTCGATGGCGCTCGACCCGACCGGTTCGACATCATTGGGGGAATGCTTTGCCTTGTGGGTATGGCGGTCATCATGTACGCGCCGCGCACGGCAGTGTAGGACGTATTTACAGACGGCACGGTACTCGCTACCATCAAGTTATGGGCAACACCTGGTCGCCACACCGAATTATGAATGCGCGTATTGGTTCCGCATGGTAGGCTTGCCGCACATTTTCGCGACCTCTAAACACGCCATTGGGAAGGAATGTCTTAGGTGAAAACCGGCAGGCTGTTGAAACAGATCGCCATGTGGGGAGCTGTGGGAAGTTTGGCTGTTCCGGTATCGACCCTGGCGGGCAGTCAACAGACGCCTGCGATTAACGGCCACGATTTGCAAAGCCAAGTCAAGGGCGCCGCCAATAAGGTCATTCCGGCGGTGGTGAGCATCGCGTCAACCGTCATGGTGCGCGATCAGGCCTTCAGCGATGAGACCTTGCCGTTCGGTCTATTCAAAGAGCCGCCGACCCGCCGGCAATATGGGCAGGGGTCCGGAGTGCTTGTTACGCCGGACGGTTACATCATCACGAATAACCATGTGGTCGCCGACGCCGTCGATGTGGAAGTGATCCTGGCGGATCGCCGCCAATACAAAGGGAAGGTCGTCGCCACCGATCCAAAGACCGACGTGGCGGTCGTGAAAATTCATGCGTCGAACCTTCCCACTGCGACCTGGGGGGATTCGAGCCACTTGGCCGTCGGAGATTTCGTGCTTGCGATCGGCAACCCGCTGGGATTGAGCCGCACCGTCACGTTCGGTATCGTGAGCGCGGTCGGTCGCGCGGATGTCGGAGTGGCGGATTTCGAGGATTTCATCCAGACGGATGCGCCGATCAACCCGGGGAATTCAGGCGGAGCGCTGGTCAATATCCATGGCGAGCTGGTCGGAATCAACACGGCCATCGCAAGTCCGACCGGCGGAAGCGTGGGTGTCGGGTTCGCGATTCCCAGCAACATGGCCCGTGCCGCCATGCAGAGTCTGATCAAGACGGGCCGTGTGGTGCGAGGATTTCTGGGAGCCTCGACGCAAGATGTCAGTCCTCCACTGGGGAAGATTTTTCGTTTGCCGGATGTCAAGGGTGCGATCGTCACCGATGTGCAATCCAAAGGGTCGGCTGAGCGAGCGGGTCTGAAACGAGGCGATGTCGTGGTGCGCTTCGACGGGCGGGACATCATGGACAGCGGCCAGTTGCGGAACCTGGTGGCACAATCGCCGATCGGCAGCAAACACCGCGTGGATCTGATCCGGGAAGGGAAACAGTATCAGGCCGATCTGGTCATTCAGGAAGCGCCGCGTGAACGCATGAAGAAAAATCAGATGGCATCCTCGGCGGTCTCGACGGCCCATCCGCTGGCGGGCGTCGTCTTCGATGACGTCACTCCTCCTCTGGCACGGCAGATGGATTTGCCGGTGAATAACGGCGTAGTCGTGACCGATATTGAAGACGGCAGCTTAGCCGAAACCTCCGGTTTGCAGCCGGGTGACGTCGTGCTGGAAATGAATCGACAGCCTGTCAACAGCTTTGCCGTTCTCCAACGCCTTGCCGATCCCCTCAAACCCACCGATCTTGCTCTGCTGCTTGTCAATCGCCAGGGCAATGTCATGTATATCCCCGTACAGGGAGAGTAATTCCTCTCCAGCGGTATCCGACGAATTGACTTCGGCTGAATCGAAGCGACGAAGCGGTGGATCAGGAAGACGGTGCCGTGTTTCCGCCTAGAACAATGTGACCACCGCCATGCTTGCCATGCCGATCAGCGACATACCGATGAGGGTCCGACGGTGCCGCAGCTCCGCGCTTTCCCCATCCTGAATCTCGCGCCTGAGCTTCTGCGCCGTCATGCGACCGGCTGTGGGCGGATGAGGGTGACTGGGAGGAGTCCCAGTATGAGCTGAGCTTCATCGCATGCTAAGGGTTGAGAGCCTGAAACCTATTCAGACCAATGGCACCTTGCGGGATATTCAGCGGGCATGCGACCGTTTTCACGGCGCATCACCGATCGCTCGCTAAGTCTGCCAAGGAGAAAGGAGCACCTATGGCCAGTCCAGCGAGTGTCGGCAAACATCCTATTCATCCCATGTTGATTCCCTTCCCGATCGCCCTATGGATCTTCTCATTGATTTCCGATCTGATTTACGGGATGGGCTGGGGAGGTATCGTGTGGAAGGAGACGGCATTCTATACGATGGCCGGAGGGATCATCGGCGCCCTCGCTGCCGCCATCCCCGGATACCTCGATTACCGGACGACTACCGTTCCTGCTATCCAGAAGATCGGCGGTTGGCATATGCGGATCAATCTCTTCCTCGTCGTGCTGTTCTCGATTAACTTGTGGCTACGGACAAGCAGCGAGCCTGGCGCCGCGCTGCCCGTCATACTATCGGTCGTCGGTGTCGCGATGTTGGCTGTGTCCGGCTGGCTGGGCGGTGAAATGGTGTACGTGCATGGCGCCGCCGTGGAGCCACAAAAAGAGACGGCTTCACTGAAAGAACGGGACCGCGCGGCCTAAGGAGCGCCGTTGTGAAGAAGATGGAAACGAGCGCCGCGGTCCTGGAGTTCCCGATCAGGGCATACTCTTCGATGTTGGAAATAGCCGTCATCGATCGTGCCGCACCATCGCCTGGTCGTCCACCAGACGAAAACAACTCGTTCGGATCAGCCTGAAAAAAAGTCCACGTCTGATTAGACCGATTTTCAAACCGATTAGGACTAGGAGGAATACCAGTATGAGCTGATTTTCGACGCATGCTACAGGTGAAGAACCCTGCGATGGAATTTATTCAGACCCATGACACATTGCCCGATACACAGCGGGCACGCGCGGTGTTGCGACATGCCAGAGACTCGACTGACGCCGTCTTTGCTTTAGTGCCCTTCGATAGGTGGCTGGACCGTCCGGTGCCTGAGCGCCATCGCTTGATTTTCTATCTTGGGCATGTCGAGGCCTTCGATTGGAACTTGGTTCGATGCGAGCTGGATCTGCCGAGTCCTCATCCATCCTTCGACGGCCTGTTCGCTTTCGGCATCGACCCCAAGAGCGATGGGCTTCCGGACGACACACCGTCCGATTGGCCGTCGGTTGAAGAAGTCTCGGACTATACCATGGCCGTGCGCCGACGAATCGATGAGGTCGTGCAGTATCTTCCGCCGGTCCTTCGGCACATCGCCTGCGAGCATCGGCTGATGCATGCAGAAACGTTCACCTACTTGCTTCACAATTTATCCGTTCCGCTTTCTGCAGGTCCTCGCATGGGGTCGGTATCCCCCTCCTGCCGACTGCATGACGACGGGGATATCAGAAGCATTCCCTCCGGAACGGCGACGCTGGGGCAATATCGTCAATCCGAGGGAGAACCGGGAAACAGCAGGGACGGTTTCGGCTGGGACAATGAGTTCGACGCCCATCCCGTCTACGTCCCGTCGTTCGGCATCGATCGATATAAGGTGACGAATCGGCGCTATCTGGCGTTCGTGGAGGCCGGTGCCCCGCCGCCGCATTTCTGGCGCCGCCGCGAACAGAAGTGGTATTGGCGTACGCGGAACAGGGAGATCCCGTTGCCGTTGGATTGGCCCGTCTATGTCACACATGAGGAAGCGACGGCCTATGCCCGCTGGTCCGGGAAGGTCTTGCCTTCGGAAGCTCAATTCCATCGCGCCGCCTACGGCACGCCGGAGGGAGGAGAGCGCGCGTACCCCTGGGGCGACGGGCCGCCGACGCCGGCACATGGAAACTTCGGCGGCCGCCGCTGGAACCCTGTCGGCGTCCGAGCCACTCCGTCCGGCGATAGTGCATTCGGTGTCGCGCAATTGGTCGGCAACGGGTGGGAATGGACTTCCACGGTTTTCGAGCCGTTTCCCGGCTTCCGCGTTCATCCATCATATGCAGGGTATTCGGCGCCGTTTTTCGACGGCGATCACTACGTGCTCAAAGGCGGGTCGCCCGTCACGGCCACCCCTCTGCTTCGCCGTTCCTTTCGCAATTGGTTCAGGACGACGTACCGATATGCCTATGCCGCCTTTCGCTGTGTTGAACGTTGACGTCGCGCCGCCGACCACCGACGCATTTGCGGAGGCTGTTCGCGAAGGCCTGACTCGAACACAACCTGAGTTGCCCTCCCGCTATCTCTACGACGAGGTGGGAAGCGCGCTGTACGAGGCGATCACGTTGTTGCCGGAATACGGGTTGAGTCGCGCAGACGAGCGACTCCTCGCTCGCCATGCCGACGACTTATCGCGCCGGTTGCCGGAGCGGCTGATCGTGGCCGAATTGGGTAGCGGCAGTGGTCGCAAGACGCGCCCGCTTCTCCAAGCCCTGCTGGCTCGGGCGACACCGATCGTCTATGTGCCGATCGACACTTCCGCCTCAGCTCTCAGGCAGTGTCGGAATGAATTGGCGAGTCTGAGTGGTTTGACCATGGTGATACTCGAACGATCGTATCTCGATGGACTTCGAGAAGCGATGGTGTGCCGTCCGAAGGACCATCATCTGCTGGTCTTGTTCCTCGGCAGCACATTGGGAAACTTCGAACGACCGGCTGCTGAAGCATTCCTTAAAGAGATTCGCCGCATCCTGCGTCCGGGTGATGCGCTCTTGTTGGGCACGGACCTGGAAAAGCCGGAGGGCGACCTGCTGCTGGCGTACGACGATCCGCTCGGCGTGACCGCCGCGTTCAACCGAAATCTGCTGGCTCGGGTAAACCGTGAGCTCCACGCCGATTTCGACCTCGCGCATTTTCATCACGAGGTGCGCTACGACCGGACGCGACGCCGCATCGAGATGCACGTACGCTCCGATCGCCGGCAGACTGTGCATATCAGAGACGTGGGACTCATCTGCGAGTTCCAATCCGGCGAAACCATCCGGACCGAAGCCTGCCACAAGTTCAATCGGGAGGAGCTACGCGGGCTGGCCCTTCGCAGCGGATTCCATAACGAGGCGCAATGGGTGGACGCGGACTGGCCTTTCGCCGAAAGCCTCTGGGTGGCGGTTTAGCAGGATATCTGTCCCTCGTCGATCGTGAATCCCAGGCGTGACTTGCGAGACAGGCGAGAGTAGCGAGACAGGTGAGATTCGTTGAGAAGCAGTGTTCACCAGTCCCGCGTTTCTCGCTCCTCTCGCGATTCTCGCGAAAGCCGAGATACGAACGACTTCACGAGATACGGTATTGCCTGAAGCTCATGGCGTTCGTCTCTTTCCGCGACGTGTCCGTGGACCTTGGCCCGCGCCCCGTCCTTCGCCATTTCAGTCTCGACGTGGAGAGCGGTGAGACCGTTGTACTGCTGGGACGAAGCGGGTCGGGCAAGACCACCGCTCTAAGGTTGGTCAACGCTATGCTGCTTCCGAAGGCTGGTGAAGTCCTTGTGGAGAACTGCGCCACCACGGCCTGGGATCGGATCAAGTTGAGACGCCGCATCGGCTATGTCATTCAGGACAGCGGGCTGTTTCCGCACTTTACCGTCGCTCAGAATGTGGCGCTCGTTCCGCGCCTGGAAGGCTGGCCTGCCGCCAAAATCGAGACGAGAGTCGCCGGGCTCCTGGAGAAAGTCGAGCTTCCGGTCCATGAGTTCGGCGCTCGGTATCCTCGCGAACTCTCCGGCGGCCAGAGGCAGAGAGTGGGCATTGCCCGAGCCTTGGCGGCGCATCCTTCCTTGCTGCTCTTCGACGAGCCGTTCGGAGGCTTGGATCCGGTGACCCGTTTGGAGCTGCAACGGCAGTTCATCAGCTTGCGCCGCGAGTTGGGAACAACCGCGATATTCGTCACGCACGATGTCCGCGAGGCCCTCGTTCTCGCCACGCGTATTGCCGTGCTGTTCAAGGGCTCGATCGAATTTGCCGGTACGCCGCAGGAATTCCTACAGGCGTCGACCAGCGAGGCCCGAACGTTCTTGGACTGTTTGTAACTACCGGAGGCGCGCCATGCCGGACGGATTACTGCATGAGTTCATCACGTTGACGCTTCAGCATCTCTTCTTGGTCGGAGTCGCCATGCTGCTCGCCGCGCTTCTGGCCATTCCTCTCGGGATCCTCGTCAGCCGACGGGCCGGTTGGCGCGAGTGGGCGCTCGGAACGACGAATGTGATGCAAACTGTCCCAAGCCTGGCCCTGTTCGGATTTCTGATCCCCGTGCCGGTCATCGGCGGCATCGGCCCGCACACCGCCATCATCGCACTCGTGCTCTACGCGCTGCTCCCGATGCTCCGAAATACCGTGACGGGTCTGTTGAATGTGGACAGGAATGTGCGGGATTCCGCCACGGCGTTGGGCATGACGGAGGGAGAGCGTCTGTGGCAAGTGGAATTGCCTTTGGCGGCCCCGACGATTCTAGCAGGGGTCCGTATCGCCGCCGTCACGACGATCGGAACAGCCACCATCGCCGCGGCCATCGGCGCGGGCGGACTCGGCGTTTTCATTTTCCGAGGACTGGCGGCCGTGGACAGTCTGCTGCTCCTGGTCGGTGCGATTCCCGCCGCAATTATGGCCCTTACGGCGGACCGGGTGCTGGAATGGGTAGAGCAGGCGCTGTCTCAGCACTGATGCTGGCCGTCATCGTATGGGGTTGTTCGGAAGAGGCCCCGTCGCTCACGGTCGGTTCAAAAAATTTCCTTGAACAAGTCTTGCTCGGCGAAATCGCGGCGCAACATCTCGAACACCGGTTGGGCATCCGCGTCGGACGCCGATTGAATCTCGGAGGAACGTTGCTCGCCCATCAGGCCGTCGTCGATGGAGCGATCGATCTCTATCCCGAATATTTAGGCACCGCCGTGACGGCAATTTTGCACGTGCCGCCGTCTCACGATGCAGCGAGCTTAGCGGCGTTGGTACGGCAGGAGTATGCAACCCGGTTTCAGCTTCGTTGGATGAACTCTTTGGGTTTCAACAATACATTCGCCGTCGTCATTCGCCGGGCCGACGCAGAGCGGCTGCACCTGCGCTCGTTAAGCGACGTGGGGCGGCATGCTACCCGATGGGTCTTAGGCGTAGGCTATGAGTTTCAGCAGCGCCCCGACGGCCTTCCCAATCTGTTGCGCACGTATGGATTGCCGTTACAAGGAACGCCGAAAGTGATGGACCTGGGTTTGCTCTATCGAGCGCTGCAACAAGGCGATGTGAGCATGATCGCGGCGAATTCGACCGACGGTCTGCTGCTTTCGCTGGACGTCACGCGACTGGAGGACGACCGGCGGAGTTTTCCACCGTACCATGCTTCCTTCGTGGTCCGGTTTCAGGCACTCAGGCAAGAACCTCGATTGGAAGCGGCATTGGAAGAGCTCAGTGGAACACTATCCGATGAGACCATGCGCCGGCTCAATCATAAGGTCTTGGTTCAGCACGGCCAGGTCCGGCAAGTCGCGATGGAATTTCTCCGCGCGAGCGGCCTGGTTTCGACACGAGGCCTCTAACCTTTGGGGCGGAGGAAATGCGAGCTGTGCCAGTCGCAAGGGTTCACCCCACTTTCGACCCTTCGAGTCATGTCATAGGCTCACTAGATAGAAAGACTAGGGAAGAATTCATGAATCGAGATCGATTCAAACGCGACTTTTGGAACAAGAGCATGCCTTGTTAGGCCAACTGACCTTGGCCGGTAAACGGGCTCGGGACCCGGGGCGACGGCCCAGCGCACGATGCCGGCGACGAAAGTATCGATGATGAACGAAACGATGAACAGTTCTGAGGAGCCGACGGCAAACTGCGTCTCCACGCGTTCAATTCAGCGGTCTCCTTCCTGCAAGGCGAAGGTGCGCTGGTCGGTGGCAAGGCCGACGACTACCGGAGTCAGCCGGCGCGGGACGCGGGCGACCGCATTGCGTGCGCGGTCATCGAACGCGGGTGAATGAGTGGATCGTGCCAAGCGGGTGTGAGATCGGGCGCCGCTTCCCGCCTGGTACATCCGTCGGAGTCCTTGGTCTGTCATCGTCATTCCCTGTGCTGAAGAGATGTGGGGTTGCCGTCGTGCACAACAGAGGGAATTGACCGGCCGGGTCGGCCCTTTTGCAGGAAGTCAGCGGGGAGCCTTTCGTCACACACCGCGGGACGTTTTCGATGCACTTATCCTACTTGCTCCGTCTCGGCCTACCCGTTTATCTCTTCGGGCTGATGGCGGCGAGTTGCAAGAACGAGGGTTCCTCGGCGCCGGAGTCGACGGCGCCGGATGTCGCGGTGACAGAGGTGATCCAGCAGAATGTGCCGATTTACTCCGAATGGGTCGGCACGACGGACGGGCTGGTGAATGCGACGATTCAAGCGCAGGTGGCCGGGTATCTCATGAAGCGAGCCTTCCGTGAAGGCGCCTTTGTCCGGAAGGGCGATCTCCTGTTTGAGATTGATCCCAGGCCCTTTCGCGCCGCGCTTGCCGAAGCCAAGGGCCAATTAGGACAAGCGCAGGCGCAGTTTGTCAAAGCCGAACAGGACGTCAAGCGCGATACCCCGCTGGCCAAAGCGAAGGCGATCAGCCAACGAGAACTGGACGACTCCACCCAAGCATTGGCGGGGGCCCGAGCGGCCGTAGCGTCCGCCAAGGCGGCCGTTGAACGGGCGAAGCTCAATCTGAGCTACACGACAATCGAAGCGCCGATTGACGGCATCGTGGGCATTGCCAAGGCGCAGGTCGGCGACTTGGTTGGACCCGGCACCGGAGAGTTGGCCTCCATTTCGACGGTCGATCCCATCCGGGTGTATTTCCCCGTCAGCGAACAGGAATATTTGAAGGCCGCTGAGAAAGTGCAAGAAGCCTATCGGGATCCCGACAAACCACGCGAAAGCATGCTCGAGTTGATCTTGAGCGACGGCGCGGTCTACCCACACAAAGGCACCTTTCTGCTCGCCGATCGGCAGGTGGACGTGAAGACCGGCACGATTCGGATCGGCGCCTTGTTTCCGAATCCGGGGAACGTGCTCCGCCCGGGACTGTTCGCGCGCGTGCGGGCGGTGACGAAAACCAGAAAAGACGCCCTGCTGGTTCCTCAACGGGCGGTGACGGAGTTGCAAGGGAATTACCAGGCGGCCGTCGTGAACGGGGACAATAAGGTTGAGATCCGGCAAGTCAAGGTCGGCGAGCGGATCGGCAGTCAGTGGGTGATCGACCAAGGGCTTACGCCCGGAGAGCGGATCATCGTCGAAGGACTGCAAAACGTGAAGGCCGGGATGCCGGTCACTCCCAAACCGTTCGAACAACCCGGGCCGCAAAGCGGCGACCATCCATAATCATGTCGCGATTCTTCATCCATCGGCCGATCGTTGCGATGGTCATCTCGATCATCATGGTGATGGCCGGCGTCATCGCCATGATCCAACTGCCCATTGCACAGTTCCCGGACATCGTGCCGCCGGAGATCCTATTGCAGGCGACCTATGTCGGCGCGGACGCAGTGACCCTGGAGCAATCGGTCGCCACTCCCATTGAACAACAGATGAGCGGCGTCGACAACATGATTTACATGTACTCCGTGAATGCCAACAACGGCCAGATGTCCTTGCGGGTGGATTTCGACGTTGCGACCAGACCCAACGACGACCAGATCTTGGCGCAGATGCGGTATTTGCAGGCCGAATCCCAACTGCCTCAAGAAGTTCGAAGCTTCGGTGTGACGACCCGGAAATCCGTCTCGAGCCCGCTTGCGCTCTTTGCCCTGTATTCACCCAACGGCACGTACGACAACATCTGGTTGGCCAACTATGCCTACGTCAATATCAACGATCCGATGACGCGCGTCCCGGGCGTGGGCCAAGTCGCGATCTTCGGGGCCGGACAGTATGCGATGCGGTTTTGGGTTCGGCCCGATCAACTCGCGAAGTTCGGCATTACGGTGACGGAGATCCTCACCGCCATCCAGGCCCAAAATACCGTGAACCCGGCCGGGCAGGTCGGCGCCGAACCGGTGCCGCCCGGGCAAGAGTTCACGTATACGGTTCGCGCCAAAGGCCGGCTGCTGAATGAGGAAGAATTCGGGAAGATCGTGATCCGGGCCAATCCGGATGGAGGCATCGTCCGATTGAAGGACATCGCGCGGATCGAGCTCGGAGCCCAGACGTACAGCATGATCGGCCGGATGGACGGCAAGCCGTCGGCGATCATCCTGGTCTATCAGCTCCCCGGCTCCAATGCGATCGAGACGATGGATCGGGCGAATCAACTCATGAAAGAGATGAAAGCGCGGTTCCCCGACGATCTCGATTATGTCGTGTCGCTCGATACGACCCAAGCCGTCCGAGCGGGCATCAAGGAAATCGTGAAGACTCTGGCGGAAGCGCTGGTGCTCGTCATCCTCGTCGTGTTCATTTTTCTCCAGGGATGGCGCGCCACGCTGATCCCGCTGTTGGCGGTGCCGGTCTCGTTGATCGGGACGTTCATGGTGTTTCCGGCGCTCGGCTTTTCCATCAATACGCTGTCGCTCTTCGGGCTGGTCCTCGCGATCGGTCTGGTGGTGGACGATGCCATCGTAGTCGTGGAGGCGGTCGAGCGTCACATTGAGGAAGGGCTGGCGCCGAAAGAGGCGACGCTGAAGGCCATGGAAGAAGTCTCCGGTCCCGTCGTGGCGATCGCCCTGATTCTTGTGGCCGTGTTCGTCCCGACGGCGTTCATTCCCGGGATCACGGGCAGACTGTATCAACAGTTCGCCGTCACGATCGCCGTCTCGGTCGCGATCTCGGCGTTTAACGCGCTGACTCTCAGCCCCGCCCTATCGGCATTGTTGCTTCGGCCGAAAACGCCTGGACGAGGTCTGTTGGGTCGCTTTTTCGGCTGGTTCAACCGTGCGTTTGGACGGACGACGAACGGCTACGTCGACATCTCCGGCGTGCTCATCCGAAAAGCCGGTTGCTCCATGATGGTTCTCGCCCTGATGGCCGTCGCCGCGGGCCTGTTCGGATGGCGACTACCGTCCGGCTTTCTCCCGCTCGAGGATCAAGGCTATGCCTTCATCAATGTGCAGTTACCGGTGGCGGCATCGCTTCAGCGGACCGACGAAGTTTCCAGGAAAATCGAAGCGATTCTTCACGACACTCCCGGTGTGCAGCACATGACCACGGTAGTAGGGTTCAGCTTACTCACTACAGTGAACACAACCTATAACGCCTTTTTTTTCGTCACGCTCGCGCCGTGGGAGACACGCACGGCGCCCGAGGAACAGCTCCTGGCGATCAGTGCGCGCATCAACCGGGAGTTGAGCAAGCTGCCGGAGGCGCAAGCCTTTGTGTTTCCTCCGCCCGCGATTCCAGGCGTGGGGACGTCGGGTGGGGTCATGTTTCTCCTCGAGGATCGCGCCGGGAAGGATATCGGGTTTCTCGCCGAGAACGCGCAGCGATTCATCGAGGCCGCGCGCAAGCAGCCGGAAATTGCATTGGTGAACTCCACGTTCATCCCCAGTGTGCCGCAAGTGTTTGCCAGGGTGGATCGAGACAAGGTGCTGAAGCAGGGTGTGAACTTGCGCGACGTCTATCAGACGCTGCAAACGTTCATGGGCGGCGTCATGGTTAATTATTTTAATCGATTTGGGCGAGTCTGGCAGGTCTATGTGCAGGCGGAAGGCGAGTTCCGCACACGCGCGGAGAATGTCGGGCAATTCTATGTGCGGAACGCCGCCGGGGACATGGTGCCCTTGTCGGCATTGGTGACGATGGAGAGGGTGTACGGTCCGGAGTTTACGATGCGGTACAACGAATACCGGTCAGCACAGCTCGTCGTCACCCCGAAGCAGGGATACAGCTCCGGTCAAGTCATGGCGGCGTTGGAACGCGTCTTTGCGGAAACGATGCCGACCGACATGGGCTTCGACTACATGGGGATGTCCTTTCAGGAGAAGGTTGCCGCGCAAGGTGTCTCCGCGACCGCGGTCTTCGGCCTCTCGCTTCTCTTCGTCTTTCTCATCCTGGCCGCCCAGTATGAGAGTTGGTCACTGCCGTTCAGCGTCTTGCTCGGGACGCCGATTGCGGTGTTCGGGGCCTTCGGCGCGCTGTGGCTCGTCGGGATGGAAAACGATGTGTACTCGCAAATCGGGCTGATCATGCTGATCGGCCTGGCGGCCAAGAATGCCATTCTGATCGTGGAATTCGCCAAGGTGGAGTTTGAGAAGGGCCGCCCGCTCGTCGAAGCGACCCTCACCGCCGCGCGGATCCGCTTCCGCCCCATCCTCATGACGGCCTTCGCTTTTATTCTCGGGGTCGCTCCGCTCGTCGTTTCATCCGGTTCAGGGGCGGCGTCCCGGCATATCTTGGGGACGACGGTGATCGGTGGGATGCTCGCTGCATCCGTCATCGCGATCTTTCTCATCCCCGTGACCTTCTATGTCGTCGAGAAGCTCGCGCACCGAGGAACGGAACCGAGCGGGCCGACCGTCCCGGTTTCCGTGGGCGAGACACCGATCGATGAAAAGAGGCGCTAGGATCCCGCATCGGAATCACGGCATTGCCCGCCGAACGACGGAGAATTGGAGGTCACTGATGCGACGTCTATGTATTGCCGCACTGGCTGTGCTGACGCTTGCTGCCTGCAAAATGGGGCCGAATTATGCTCGCCCGGAAACCCCGACGGGAGAGTCCTGGAAGCTCTCCCCGGCAACCTCGGAATCGATCGCCAATCTGCCGTGGTGGGAGTTGTTGAAAGATCCCGCGCTGCAACAATTGATCCGGACGGCGCTGGACGAGAACCTGGATCTGCGGACGGCCGCAGCGAGCATCAAGGAGTTCGAGGCCGCGTTGACCATTGCCCGCTATGACCTTATTCCTTCTCTGACGTACTCAGGCCTCGGCTTTATCGTTCGCAGTACGAAAAGCGCGATTGGATTGCCCGTTGCCGGAGCCACCGCCACCCTGCCGTCCGAATCCACAGGAGGCACCACCTTCTCAACCGAATCGGCGACGGCCGGCGTCAAGTGGGAGCTGGATCTGTGGGGCCGTATCCGGCGGTCGATTGAAGCGGCGAATGCCCAATTCCTTGCCCAGGTGGAGAACCAGCGCGCCATTGTCTTGGGATTGGTCAGTAATATCGCGCAAACCTATTTCGACCTCCGCGCGCTGGATTTACAAGTAGAGATCGCCAAGCGGACCATCAAGGCCTGGGACGAGAGTGTCAGAATTTCACGGATTCGGCTGGAGCATGGCGATATCTCGAAGCTCGACCTCGATCAGTTCGAGGCGGAACGAGCCGGCACCGCGGCGCAATTAGCGGATCTCGAACAGCAGGCGGTGCAGAAAGAAAACCAGCTCAGTGTGCTGCTCGGATACCGACCGATGACGATCGCCCGTGGTCTGACGTTGACCGACCAGATCATCCCGCCGGAGGTTCCACCCGGTCTTCCCTCCGATCTCCTTCAGCGGAGACCCGATATCCTCCAGGCCGAACAACAGTTGGCGGCCGCCACGGCCAACATCGGAGTGGCCCAGGCGCAACGCTTTCCATCGGTAGTGCTCACGGGTAGCGGTGGCGTATCGAATTTTCAGTTGACCGGGTTGGCCTCACAAGGTCCGTTCGCCACTCTCGGTGCCCTCGGCACTATCAGCGGCCCCATTTTGAATGCGACGGCGTTGGGGTATCAGGTCAAAGTCAATGAAGCGCGGACCACGCAAGCCTTGGCGCAGTATCGGCGGATGATCATTACGGCGTTCCAAGAGGTTGAGAATGCGTTGATCGCTGTCCAAAAATCTCGTGAACGCCGGGCCGCGCAGGAACGGCAAGTTGCGGCCTTACAGTCGGCCTTGGGGTTTGCCACGCAACGCTACCACGGAGGCAGGGCCAGCTACCTTGATGTACTGACTGCGCAGCGAAATCTCTACGTGGCGGAATTGTCGCTCACCGAAACACACCGCCTTCAGTTGGCCTCGGTGGTTCAGCTCTATAAGGCCTTAGGCGGCGGCTGGTCCCCTCTCGACGCGGAGCAGGCACAGCCGTGAACTCGATCGCAGTAGGGACGTGAAACAAGAGGTTGAACATGATGGTGCGACGAGTCGGTGGTGTTGCGCTAACTTTTGGAGGAATTCATGGACCAAGATCAATACAAACGGCGTCTTCTGGAAAAGAGCAAGGCTTGTTAGGCCAACTGATCTTGGTCGGTAAACGGGATCGGGACCCGGGACGAATCAGCGCACGATGTCGGCGACAAAAGTATCGATGATGAACGAAACGGTGAACAGTTCCGAGGGGCGGACGCCGATTGGAGGACTTTGGGCCGCGTACGAGAAGCTCTACAACACATCGAAGAAGGAACGTTCGGCACTGCGTATGGATGGTGAGACGATCGAAGAAAATCGCCACTCCTTGGACGCCCTATTGCCTGCAACATCAACAGGAACGGGAAAAGACGGAGGCGCCGCTTGCGAGTTCATCCTGCAGGAGTGTCCGGGCCCCGACGCGTGCGCATCGGCGGTTCACCGCCGTTCGGCGGATGGGACGGCGTGAGCCATGTCAAGCGCTTCTTCGTGGATTCAAGATAGTCTCGGGAATTTGTCCAGCGCCGCTGTAACCGCGCGTACATTGTCTCGATCCGCGTCTGTTGCTCGGGAGACAATTTCGCTTTGAGGTCGGCCATCCCTTTGGTCAGAATGGCTTCGATCTCGACTTGATGCGCAAACCGCAATTCCAGGATGGCCACATGGGCCCGCGTCACAATCGGCTCAATGGCCGTTCGCTGCTCGGCCGTCAGCGCCAATTCATGCGTGAGACGTGTCATGATCAGATCGTGCTGTGCGGCCGCCCCCCGTTCCCCACGTCGTTCTCGTTCGTAGGTGTGATAGATGCTGGTTCCCGCAATGCCGCACAACACCCCCGCGACAAAGAGTGTGACCAGCCCCGCTAGAATTTTTCCTCGTGACATGACGCTTCTCTCCTTCTCACACACGCTTACTCGAGAAACAGCGAGTCGAGGTGGATCTCTTCGGCCACCAGCCCGCTCTCTTCAATCATAAACTTAGGGAATACGGTCATAAGCCACACTACTAAGAGTACCGCCAGAGCTGCCGCGAAGCCGGCTGTCCGCCACACCAGGTGCGTGATGTCATCGTTTTGGCGGACCGGCGGCTGCCGTCTCGCCACACGACGGATCTCTTGCATCATGCTCTCGTCCCACTTCGCTTCCCACGGCGGCATCTGTCGTGCCCGGTGGGTTTCAATAAGAGCCTGTTCCAACTTCTCCAGACGCTCGTCAGGGAGCTTCATCGTGTTTCTAATTCCTCCAGAATGTTCCGCAGGGCTTGCCGAGCCCGATGCGCGCGCACTTTGACGTTGATCACGCTCCATCCTAATAACGCAGCCGCCTCACGGATGGAATGGCCGTCGAGATGCACCAAGGTCACGACCAGGCGGTTCTCCGGCGACAGGCGGCCCAATGCCCACTGTAACACCTCACTGGCTTCCTGCCGGCGGGCCTGTTCGGCAAAGTCCTCATCCGACCGGGCCGCCATGACCCGGTCGATCCAGTGCTGATGTTCAGCCGTGAGCGCACTCACAGGCACGTCCGCCGCCTGTTGCGTCCGCCAAAAGTCGTAGCAGCTGCGGACCGCAATCGTGGCCAACCAATGGGGAAAGGGTTCTTCAAACCGATAGGTCCCGAGTCCGGTATAGGCCTTCACAAAGATTTCCTGCACGACTTCAGCCACGCGGTCGTGCGGGACGTGGTTCCCGACTATTCGCCTAACATGATTCCGATGGCGGAGCATCAAGTCTTCGAAGCACTCGGTTTCTCCCGCGACCACACGCCGAACGAGGTCGTCATCCGCACGGAACGACTGAGCCATCATGTTTCCCGGCAAAGACTCAAGGGACATGCCTCCAGTAGGGTAGTAGTGCTCGACCATACACGGGACATCCCATGGAAAGGATGCCAACCCCCTCCCTCTATGTATCAAGACGATACGGCTGGTCAAAAGGTTACAGATCTCCGGGCCAATCAGAGTAATAGAGCCATAGGATGTCATCATTCGCTCCGACCTTTCCAACGCACATTGCGTGTAACCTTTCCCTCCTTCGCTCCGTCCTAGAGGAAGCATAATCGGGGGATTCGATGGATCAACGACACGGTTACTGTGTTCACAAGGTGCGTGCTACGAGACCTCGCAAACCTGTCAAAGTTGCGTCGACGGTGATTCCGCATGACGAGTACGAGCGGCCTGCTTCTTGCCTATGCTCGTGGCAGGGTTGTCTTTCTCCCCAAATGGAAGGAGTGCACGATGATGGGATATGGCAAGCGTGTGTTAGTGGCTGATGATGAAGAATCGGTCGGACACCTTCTTGTAGGACAACTGGAGTCGCACTACTTTGCAGCAGTGGCGGTCGCGGATGGATTGCAGGCTTTGAGGGAACTCCACCAACGCCATTTCGATGCGGTGATCACCGACTTACATATGCCGTACCTCGATGGCCTCGATCTTCTGCGCCAATGTCACCTGATGTGGCCTCAACTGCCCGTCATTCTCATGTCCGGTAATCTACTCGGCACTGTCTGGCCGGCGATGGCCCAGGGAGCCTTCGCGTGTCTGCCTAAACCGGTCGATACCGAGCAATTGGTCCACGTCCTTTCCGAGGCCGCGCACAGGGGTGATCCCCGATCCAGTCATGTCGATATGCTTCCCCACAGGGGAGAGCCGGACGATGCCTGGCTCCCTGCGGTACGCTGATGGAAGAGATTCATGCGGGAGACCATTTGTTGGATTCGGATGACAATCGTTCGCTTGTCGCCGGCCACCGACCGCATCGGTATTGGGAAGTAGTGTGATCGACGGGTTGCAGGCTGGCTTTACTGAGGAAACGTCGAGAACGACGTGATCTGTATCAAGCGTATGGGACTCCGATTGCTGAATGGAGGGCTACTCCGGTCTACAGCAGAAAGGAGCGTCGCCCATGCGTAGTATCGGATTGGTAGCGATGAGTGTGTGGTTGAGTGCTTGCTCAACCACCCCGATGTTCCCACCAGCAGTTATGAAAGACGTCGATACCAACACCCGTGATGTCAAGGCCTGGGAGGACCAGGCCTATCACCCCTCGGATGCCGCCTTTGTCCCTCACAAAGTGGAGTTAGCCGGTGAAACAGCGGCTATTGGGTCGTTCGAGAAGGGGCCCATCGCTGTGTATCGAGGTCGACCTGGATGGCTCCCGATACAAGCGTGTAACGTGCCGAAGACCATGAGTACCTCGCTTTGGTCGGAGTCCTTTGATCATCAGCTTGTCGTGCGCTAGGGAGGTCGCCATGATTCCTGGATTATCGACCTGGATTGGATCAGACCGCCGATTCTTTCGTTCCTGGGAGATCGTCGCGCTCGGTCTCTGCATGTACCTCGGTCATGCGAGTCTGCCGGTGCAGGCGGCCGCACCGGCCACTCCGGATGAAATCAATAACATACGAGTCTACAAACATATCGCACGATCGACGGTCCTCATCGCCTCCGCCTATACCGGTCGTCATCACGCGACACAAGCGTCATGGAAGGGACTCGGCTCAGGGGTCTTGATCGACGATCGGGGTTCGATCGTCACCAATTCCCATGTCGTGGACGGCACCGCAAAGATCACCGTCACCCTGCATGATGGGAAACAGCTTCCTGCGGAGTTAGTGGGGAGCGATCCGCAGACGGATGTCGCGCTGATCCGCGTGGCGTTGCCGAAAGGCTCCGCGGTGCCCGCTCAATTGGGTAACTCGGATAAACTGGAAATCGGACAAAAAGTATTGGCGATCGGGCATCCGTTCGGCTTAGGATTCGCATTCTCAACAGGAATCATCAGCGGGTTCGGCAAGCTGAAAGATACCGAACAAGAGTCCTTTCAGCATTCCGTTCAGACAACCGCCCCTATTAATCCCGGCAACAGCGGCGGGCCGCTGATCGATTCGGACGGTCGGGTGATCGGCATCAATGCGACCATCATGATGGAGGCTCAGAATATCAGTTTCGCGATTCCGATCAACACCGTCAAATCCATCGTCGCCGAGCTGCGGATCAATGGCCATATCATTCGTCCATGGCTCGGTGTGAAGGGGAAATTCGTCACCGATGAATTGCGGAACCTGATCGCGTTGCCTCTGGTGGAGGGTCTGCTCGTACTCGATGTCGAAGACAATAGTCCTGCTGAAAAGACCGGCCTCCGGGCCGGCAACCTCAATGTGGTCATCGAAGGCGAGCCGTGGGTCTTGGGAGGCGATATCATCATCGCCATCAATGAGCAGCCTGTCAGGACGAATGAGCAGTTTAGAAAAGTCTTCCACCAGTTGAAAGCCGAACAATCCGTGGATCTCACGATCATGCGAGAAGGAGAGTTTTCCATGCGGACGGTGACTCTGGAAGAACGGCCGTCGCCACTCATACCGGCGCTGCATTCGAACCTTGACCGCTCGCAGTTGGTGTTGCAAGGGATGGGATATGTGCCTTTCTGACCTCACAGTGTGCTGTATATTCCGATTCAGGGGGGAGTAGGGAAAGAGATAGCTGCCTGCCAGGAAAACTGAGGCCGCGAGATTTGAAAACCCTTCCGAGACTATAGACCACTATACCTCTCGGTTTCTTCTCAATCACTTATAGAGGAGTCGGAGGCAGGCGAAGAACCGATGAAATCACGTCGGACACGATAGTTCTGCCACAGTCTAGCCACAGTGTTCTTTGTAGTCTAAGAGCAGGAGAGCCACATTGCAGATACTAAATAGCAGATACCTGATCTCATACTCGTCCGGTCCTAGGCGACCGTGGCCTCCTTCGTCACCTCGCTGTGCTGCGAGCTTGAGGATGGTCTCCCGAATTGTTCCATGGAGCTTTGGGAATGCCTTTCCAAGGGCGACTCGATCACTTAGCTGTAATTGTGTATCGCCGCTGATTTCCCGGGCCACTTGTTCAAGGGCTTTGAATGCATGCCCAAAAATCGAATTGGTATCAGCGCCCTTGAGTAGATCGTGGTATGCCTTAATCAAGTCTGCCGCCCGTTCTGAAAACTTTGCTTCGAGACGAGGCAATAGCCTGTCCAGTACTTCTTTCTGTAATAGAGGCTCTTCAAGTGGTACGAGGGTAGGCGGATCTCCTTTGACATTGAGTAATACACCCGTATCAGCCGAGAAACGCTTAATATCCCTAATCACAGATGGGAGAGCGTTATGCTTTTGATGAATCTGGAGGAGAATCAAAAATGACTGCAGAACTTCAAGACGGTCGAGAATGGTACGAAGGAGATTGTTGCCCCCATTCTCTTGGACCTCTCTGCGGATTTGATTGGGAGAGAAGAATATTTTAATTCGAAAAGCCGGAGTAGTGGGTGTATGCACAACAAAACGACCTAAAGACTCGGCGGATAATCGTTCCATGAAATGAGCATGGTCAGGAATACCAGCTTCGTAATGCTCGAAGATGCTCGAAAGGCGATTGCTCACTAAGAAAAGAAACCTTGTCCAGTCTCCTCTTTCAAGAACAACTTCGTAACGGAGGGACCACGGTACATGGTTTCCCCAGCGTTCATCATGAGCAGGGGCGCGGTCATTGGACATGTGCATCCTCTCGTGTGGTGGCAGAGAAGGTACAAAAGAAATGTGGCAGTGGGCAATAGGAAAGTGAGCGAATTGCACATTCGCAGCTTCGGCCATTCTCTGATGGCATCCATCGCTCCGCCTCATATGCGGAGTTCTTAGATTCTCTGAGATCCAGCTTGATGTTAAATGGAACTATCACGTCGGCACGCTTGTGGTTGCTGCTGGGGGGCCTGGGATTCTGTTAGATCGGAAACAGCTGAAGATCGAAGGCCCGCTCGGTGAACCAGACGAGCGCAATGGCGATCACCGCCAGCGATCCGCCGGTGAGGACCAATTTAGGGTATGACCAAGTGTGGCGGATGAGATAAGCCAATGGTAAAAAGGCGGCGACAATGACGAGTTGACCGATTTCTACTCCGACGTTGAAACTGACCAGGCTTAGCAACAATGAGTTATGAGGCAGCCCCAGATCGGCGAGCACTGCCGCGAACCCAAATCCATGAATCAGGCCGAACCCAAAGGCGACCATCCACCGCCGACTCATCATTGTTGGAAATAAGTTACCAAGCCCGGCTAGTACTACAGACGCGGCGATCGTCGATTCCACCAATCGGGACGGGAGCCGGACGATATCCAAGGCGGCCATACTCAACGTGAGAGAATGGGCGACGGTGAAAGCCGTGACGATGCTGAAGACGTTCCAACACACAGAAGAGAATTTCCCTGCCGCTTGCCAGCGACCATCGATTCGAACCATGACCGCCGGAAGTAAGAGGGCAAGCAAGAACAAGACATGGTCGAATCCCAACCAGATGTGCCAAATTCCCTCGCGAATGAATTGAAGGCTCTCCCTCCAGCGTGACTGCGCGGCGACGGAGAATTCTTGGAATGAGGTCTCTTGGCTGAAAATAGCGGTGCTGGTGCGTCCGCGCTGGGTCAGACGAAAGAGTCCCTTATGTTGGGCATCGATGTCGAACAATAACTGATACTCCACGCCGAGCCGTTCGATAGGTTCCACGCAATGGGCCCGAAAGCGTATGACAGAATAGGCTCCATCCGTGTGATGGTCGATGAGCTGCTCCAACACCCGAGTCGTACAGGGTTGTTTATTAGTCGATAAGGCGAGACGAGACAATGCGTAGGCACTGATCTCATCATGCGCGTCACGGACTTCCCCCCAAGTGAGTTGGCCGTTGCCGTCGCGATCTAATCCGATTGCATCGTCAAGGTCGCGAAGGGCGATGTCCCACTGTCCTTCAATCTGATCGTGCTGAACGAATAGTGAAAGATAGCTGTCACTCGGCTTGTGAGCCCAAGCGGGATGGCTCAGGAGAAGCCAGGCGATGACAACTAGGGTACGCATTAGAATGTGGCCTCCTGAATCTGTTTCGCAAGTTGTCGCAGTCGAAAATCTTCAACATGGTTGATGCTCAACCAATCAAGCGCAGGCTGAGCCGCCGCTCGATTCTTGTCGGCGAGCGCACATTCTAAAAGAATCCTGGCGTCCGCCGGTTCCCGCTGCACGCTCCAATTGGCTTGAGCTAACAGCAGCGCCCGTTGAGCATCGCGCAGCAACGTCAACGTAAACCGTGCTTCTTCTCTGACATGGACGGTCATTCCGCGCTCGCGGCCGGCGGCAAAGCGGGCTGCCAGTTCGGCTGTATGGTTCTGGAATATAGACAGCTCCAACGCCTGTTCAGCTATGGCCAGGCGCAAGAGCAGTCCATCGGCTCTCGTCTCGGATTGGAGGAGAGAGATAACGTCTTGATAACGCCGTTGATCCAGTAGGTAGTCCGCGTAGGCGCTCAGCAAGTATTGATTTTTGATGCCGACCTTGAAGGCTTCAGAGAAAGACTGCTCAGCCTCTCGTATCGCTCCAGTGCGTGCGGCTGTCTCGGCCAGGATGGTCGTAAGCCAGATCCGCTCACGACCTGAGAGACCAGGGTTCGAAAGTGCCGTCCGAAGTAACTCTTGGCTTTTCGTCGATCGACCAGTCAGGCCGCCGATATCGCTCAAGCATCCAAGCAGAACATGAGAGGCAGCTAATCGGGCAAGCCGCTGACAGGCGCGCCGTGCTTCATCGTAATGTGCCTGTACCTGGAGGATCGATGCTTTGGTGAGCCATGCCTGTGCATTGGTCGTCTGTCTGTCCAGCACCTGGTCCAGATCGGCCAAAGCCTGATCGAATTCATGGGCGTTCTGTCTGATGGTTGCGCGCAAAAGAAGTGTGGAAACCGGAGGAATCGGTTCGTTCCACCAAGGGGTGAGTATCGCCTGTGCTTGCCCAAGAAAACGAGGATCGCCTTCCGACCGGCCTTGTTCGATGTAGCGAGTGGCCAGCTTCACGGCTGATTCGAGATGACGAGGGTTGTTTCGCAGGTTGGCTCGTAGGCTTTCGATTTCGCGCGCAGCGGGATCAGTCGCCTTGAAACTGAGCCGCTCAAGGACCTGGGCATCATCTGTCGGGCGATAGGGTTCGGCGTACGAGGTGTCGACTTGGCTTATCGTCGACCATCCGAACACCATTAACAGCATGAACCACCGTGATCGAAGCATTGAGCTATTCTCGTGAATAAGTGATTGGAATGCGCATGGCGATTTGTTGCCGGTCCAATGTGTGGTCGAACTGCATGGGGAAAGCCCGTTGCACGAGTGCTATCGCTTCCTGATCGATGCGATCAAGGCCGGAACTTTCCACCACAACGGAGTTCAGCAAGAGTCCTTCCTTCGAGACCACAGCCTTGATCAGGACTTTGAGAGGTCGTGATTCATCGAGTGACGGGCGAGAAGATCGCTTGAGTTCATCCAGCCGGCGGAAGATCGCCTGTTGAAGCCATCCGTAGTCTGGGCGTGATGTAGAAGCTGCTTCCGGGTCCGATACTGCGGCTGGCGGTAACAATGGATGGGCGGGTTCCGTAGTCTGTACGGTTCCACCGCTCGAAATTGCCACGGCTTGTGGTGTTGCCGGCTCTGCCGCCGTTGAATTGACTGGTATGTCGGCCTGTGGCAATGGAGGGTCACTTCCTTGTGGCTGATTGGACACAGGCTCATCCGATATCGAGGCTGTGGCGAAAGCTTGCGGCGAAACCTCGGATGACGCAATGCTTGGCTGAGATATTGGCACAACCGATTCTGCAACCCGCGAGTCGATCGGCACGATCCGTTCAGATGAAGTGGCATGACGGGCTGTGCGAACCGAACGGGTAGGTATGGGCCTTTTCCCTCTGGGCTTCGATATGGCCGATTCGGTGGCATCGGTATTGTGAACCGACTCATCGGCTGTTTGCGTCGATTGCACAAGTGCGACATCCCAGCGAAACGGTTCTTTGGAGACAGGTATGAGTGACTGACGGAAGAGCGAAAGGAAGCAGAGAAGTACGAACCCGTGGAGGGCGATTGAACTGAGCCATCCATGTAGGAGAGGGATTCGTGTTTCTTGCCTTGTCGTCTGCTGGTTCACGTCCTCATCCTGTAATGATACCGGTGCCGCATGTGCATGCGACACCCGCGTAGCGATGACTAGAAGGCCTCTCTCGGATCGAGATGACGACGGTCCCGTCCATCGAACGGCGTAGGAAGGAAGGGGAACTCCTTCGCGATTCCGTTGGCTGTCTTATTGCTGCCGACCGATCCGACATTGAAATTCACGCCGTCCCCGAGGTTCGGCACGGCGGGGTTCGTCAGGATTCCGGCCACGACGCGCAAGGCCACATCGGTCACATCGTCGTTCGGTCTTCGACCGTTCGGCCAGCCTGCTCTATCCGGTGTCGCATTGCCGCTCGCGTCATGGGCGAGAGGGCCCAGCCGCTTCTGACCGGCAGCCTGAGTTGGTGGGACGTCCAAGTCGACGCGAATGAAATCGGCGAGTGCTTCATTGGTCTTTCCCGAGCCGCAGACGGGTGGGCCCGGCGCATACCGCAGCAAGGCGTTCACGAGATCTTCGCGATTCGCCGTCGGGAAGCCGGTGCCGAAGACCGCGTTGAGTGCCGTTGCCAGAGCGGAGTTGCAGTAGAACGAAACGAAATCGTTCTCGTCTTCCGCATCCGTGGCATTCCACTTGTCCTTCATATTCGTCGCGATGATCAATTCGTTCACGAGCGGATTGCCCATGCGCGCCACTTGGACGAAGCGGGCGCTGTTGTCACGGCCGCCGTTTTTCTTGATGACGCTTACCTTGGGCCGGCTCGTGCTGGCATAGGCGCCGAGAAGTTTATTGCCGTTCGGGCCGATGAGCTCGCTGATGGGAATTTCCAGCGCGATCGTATTGACGTTGAAGCCGCTGAACGTATCGGCAGTACCGGTGCCCGGCGCTCCGACAATAATCGCATCGTTGGCATCGTCGGCATCGGACAGAATCGGTGAGATGTGCAGATTCAAGGTGTCGAATGTTCCTCCTAAGTCGATGTAAAAGGTCTCATCCCGCTGACCGGCAAAGACTCTCCCGCCGTTCTTCAACGGATACATCCCTTTGGAGGCCAATTCTTCGTATTTGGGCATCGTACGGGGACCGACGTTCGAAGGCACGGCGAACATGGGGCCGGTACCGAGATCGCGTGGCGGTTGACCGTAGCGCTGTTCCGTGACGGTATAGCTTTGCCGCACGAGCAACCCTTCCGATCCTCCACCGGTGAGGGCCGTGATGGGCGGCAATGCGACATAGGCCAACGGGAACACGTTTCCTGGCTGGCGGATTTCCGTTTTGAATCGGACTTGATAGACGATATTCGCGGCGATGTTGTTTTTATTGTTGTCGATGTGAATTTCGTACAGGACGTCGTCCGCGAAATTGAAGTAATTGGGACCTGATCCCGGCTCCTGACTCGGGATCACATTCATGATGAGGATCGCTTTGTCGGGGTCCTCCCAACTACGGAAGAAATAAAAGTCCGTGATATCCGCCGTCGGATCGTTTGCGATCAACGGAGCTTCGCGATGGCTTGCCGCGAAGACCGGTGTGGCCATGAGCACAGTCAGTATCGTCATGGTGAGTGGTCGAAATCGAGCGAACATAGAGTCCTCCTTGTGAACAGCTCCGCCTTGGTGAGCGGGTTGAATTACAGGTCCGGCGGTAAGGCCGGAATGGGTTCCGCGTCGGCTTGGCTGACCAGTGCTGCCTCATCCGATGTGAGCGCGTCCGATTGCGGAGTGCGCTGATCGTCCGCTGAAGCGGTCGGACCGCTTGGAGGCGTAATGATGGGTGCGGTGTCACTGCCACTGCAGCCGGACAAGAGTCCGATGGCGAAGATGACTCCCAAAGGTCCCAACATGGGTGGTTTCATGGCTCTGCTCTCCTCTACAAGGTGAAATGCCGCTGTTATGAATCCGTCTTTGTCATCAGCACCTGCAGGTCGTCTGCTTTCCACTACGAGACGTGTTTTGGTTTGGATCTTTTCGTGAGGAAGGTCGCTTGCTGAGGCTATTTTTATGGTGCTATAGTCCGACCTCTATCAGGGTGCCGACCCACAATCAGCAATCCAATCTTCCCATTCCCTCGTACAGTTTTCATGAGGAAGATTGCATGTTGCTCATGTCGTCAGAAACGACCAAAGCGGTTCAGGACCAAGAGTTGGCGCAACTGATTGCCCTGGCAGCACAGGGTGATCAGACTGCTTTCGCCACGTTTTACGATCGCACCAGTCCCCAGGTATTCGGGTTTATCTGCAAGATTCTCAATAATCGCGAGGCCGCCGAAGAAGTCACGTTGGACGTCTACACGCAGGTGTGGCGTCAGGCCCATACGTATGATCAAGCGCGAGGGGCACCGGGTGCCTGGCTGATGACCCTGGCCCGGACAAGAGCGATCGATCGTTTTCGCGCCGGTGCGGTCGAACATGGGCGCATCGAATCGTTGGATGCCGCCGAGCTATTCGTCAGCGACGACGACACGCCGGAGCAGGATGTCGAAGGCCAAGAACGTCGACGGTATGTACAGCAGGCGTTGGCGGTATTGACGGCGGAGCAACGGCAAGCGATCGCGCTCGCCTATTTCTATGGTTTAAGCCAGAGCGAAATCGCTGATAAATTGAAACTGCCGTTGGGCACCGTGAAGACGAGAATCAGATTGGGTATGATGAAATTGCGCGAAGCGCTCGCGCCTTATGAGGCGGGTTTAACACCGTGACCGAACTCAAGCTGCCTGAAGAATTGGAAGAACAGGCGATCCTCCATGCCCTCGGGATATTGGATGCGGACGATCGCCGGGCGTTTATGGTGAGACTGCAAGGAGAATCCGATCTCTTGCGCCAAACAGTGGCGGCGTATCGAGCGACAACGAATGCATTGGCGGAAGTCGTGACACCTGTCAGGCCTCCATCGGCGCTTCGAGACGGAGTTATCAACCAGATTGCATTGGAAGCCGGACACGAGGCGGAGCAGTTCGAGCTCGCCGTCAATACACTGGCCCTAGCCAGCACTCCTGTGAGGCCTCGGGATTCTGTGCGGGAGCGACTCTTCTCACGAATCGGAAGATCTTCGGATGTCCGACGTGATGTCACAGACTCGGAGCCGATCCTAAGCGAAACGTCGGTCCTGTCGGGTGATGGGGGAAAGAATGAATGTGAGGGACGCTTCGCTCAAGACGTTGGCTTTCTCTTCAGTCGGGCGCGATCTTGCTGGACGGCCGTTTCGAATTTTCTGCGGACCACTCTGATTCGTTTCGTGACCTCCGAACGGGTCCGGTATTGGAAGGCCAAGATCGCGCTTCAACAGCCGATGAAGGGACTGACCTTCATCAAAGCGTCGGAGGGAACCTGGCGGGGAATCGCTCCGGGTGTGATGGCCAAGTTGCTCTCCTTTGATCCGATTTCCGGAAGGACCACCACACTCCTCCGTTTTTCACCAGGCACCAGCTATGCCCCGCACCGTCATACCGCGGTGGAAGAGCTCTATGTCCTCGAAGGTGGATGCTGTATTGCCGGCCGTGAAATGGCGACCGGAGACTATCATCGCGCCGAAACCGGGACCGTGCATCATGATACGTCGACGGACGAGGGGTGTCTGCTACTGGTGATCTCTTCGCCGCAAAACGAGATGCTGCGATAATTATTCGCAGGGTCCAGGCTCTCGTATCTTCGTAAATCCGATCATCACCGAATTGCCGTAAGACGATTAGATTTGAGCGCCGGCGTTTGATTTTAAAAAACTGGTGTGCTACTAAATCCCATTTCGTGTCACTCATGAGAGGAGAAAAAAGGCGTGAGAAAGTTGGTGCGTTTCGGCGTGTCCCTCGATCACCATCTGTTGGACGCATTCGATCGCCATATTGAACGTCGCAAGTATACGAATCGCTCGGAAGCATTGCGCGATCTCATCCGCAACAATTTAGTCGGTCAAGAATGGGATGAGAATAAGGAAACGGTCGGCACCATCACATTCGTGTACGACCATCATGTGCGGGACCTGACCAGCAAATTGACGGATATTCAACACGACTACCATGCGCAAATTTTGTCGGGCATGCATGTGCATCTCGATCATGACCATTGTCTCGAAGTGTTGGTGGTGAAAGGGAAGGGCTCTGAAATAAGAAAGGTCGCCGATGCTCTTGTGAGTGTGAAAGGCGTCAAGCACGGCAAATTGACCATGACCACGACCGGCAAAGGATTGGTGTAAGCCATGCGCGTGTGTGTCATTGACGGGCGCGGTGGAGGATTGGGCTCCCGGCTGGTGTCGGGGTTGCGGGATACCTTGCATCTCGATTGCCAGATCCTGGCGTTGGGAACCAACCTCGCCGCCGCTGCGGCGATGAGGGAGGCCGGGGCTGAACAGGTCGCAGCAGGAGTCGAAGCGATCTCCAAGCTGGTGCCGACGGCCGATGTCATTGTGGCCTCGCTGAACGTGGTGTTGCCTGGTGCGATGTTGGGCGAAGTCACGCCGGAAGTGGCCAAAACGATTCTTGAGGCGAAGGCCAAGAAGGTGCTGTTGCCGCTGAATCGGGCTCGGGTAGAAATCGTGGGGACTGAAGGCCGCACGATGGATACGTTGATCGACGAGTGCCTCTCACGCGTCCGTATTGCCGTACAAGCAACCTGCCAAGCCTAACAGCATTCTCATTTCGTTCTGAGTTGCGAGACTACGAGGGTCTGCGCCGGTCGATGAGTCGGCTGTCGAGAGATCATCGTGGGCGTCTCATCCGTCCACCACATTCATAGGGAATTGGACATGGCACGTGCCATGATATTTGTACTGGTTCTTACGGTCGCGCTCGGTTTTGGGGAAAAGGTCCAAGCCCATGACCCGGACGAACCTGTACTGGAAGTGCCGGAAGTCGCGGTGATCGGTGAAAAACCGGTAGCCGCCTCCTCTCAACAATTCATTCCGGACAAGGAAATCGTTCTGCAGCCTCAAGGGAGGCCGGCTCAAGTTCTTCGCTTGATTCCAGGTATGGTGGCGGTCGAGCATTCCGGCGGAGCCGGAAAGGCCGATCAATATTTTCTGCGCGGCTTTGATGCCGATCATGGAACGGATGTCGCTTTCTTCACGGACGGGATGCCGATCAATTTGCGAACCCATGCGCATGGGCAGGGGTATGCCGATCTGAACTTCATCATCCCCGAAACGATTGAAGGCGTCGATGTCTCCAAAGGCGCCTATCTCCCGGAGATCGGTGATTTTGCGACGGCAGGAGCGATCAATTTTAGGACGAGACAAGTGGTGCAAGAAGGGATTGCCCAGGCGACCGGCGGTCAGTTCGATACGCAGCGGTATCTCTTGATGTTCTCCCCTACCAAGGACAAGATTCGCACGTTGTTCGCCGTTGAAAATTACTATACCAACGGCCCGTTCGAACATGATAATCGATACCTCCGCACCAATGTCTTGGGGAAGCTGACCACCAATTTCACGGGCCGAGACGAATTCAGCCTCAAGGGGACCTTTCAGAAAGCCAAATGGAATGCGTCCGGCGAAATTCCGCTGCGGGCGGTCGATGCCGGCACGCTGGGCCGCTTCGGCGCGATCGATCCCACGGAAGGCGGATCGACTCTCCGGGCGACCGGCGTCATGAATTATCACTACGACACGACGACCAACGGCCAGTTCTTTGCCGATGCGTACGGTCAGTATTATCGGCTGGACCTGTTCACGGATTTTACATTTTTCCTCAATGATCCCGTCAACGGAGACGGCATTCAGCAAGCCGATCGACGCATCATGTACGGCGGCGATATCGGATACAAGCAACGCTGGGACTTTTTGGGAATGCCGACTATTGGAACGGTGGGAGTCCAAGCGCGAGTGGATGACATCCATCCAAGGCTGGGGACGCAAACGAAACGGGCGGTGACCGGCACGACGGTCTACAGCGACGTGCTCGAGGCCTCTTACGCACCGTATATCAAGGGCGAGGTGCAGCCTGCTTCGTGGGTTCGATTCGTAGGCGGGTTACGGTGGGAAACGTTTACGTTCGATGTGCGCAATCTGTGCGCGACCTGCACGTTGCGGCCGGAGGGACACACCAGTTCCGGCATTCTCTTGCCCAAGATGAGTATGATTCTGGGTCCATGGGCCAAAACGGAATTTTTCATCAATTATGGAGAGGGCTTCCACAGCAATGATGCCCGGTCTGCCGTGCAGGTAGGAGGTGTTCCCTTTGCTCGATCGAGAAATTATGAAGTGGGCATCCGATCCAAACCCTTAGGGGAGGTCGAACTCACGGTAACGGCGTGGCGGATCGATCTTCAGTCGGAGCTCGTATTTGTGGGCGACGAGGGGACGACGGAAATTCGCGGACCAAGCAGGCGGCAGGGTTTTGAAGTGGCTGCACGCGGCCAGGTATGGGGGCCGCTCTATGTGAACGGAAGTTTTACCTGGACGCAGGCCAAATTCCGCAACGGCGAGGCGATCCCATTGGCCCCGGAGTTCACGGCCTATGGCGCTGTCATCTTGAGGTGGCCTGAAGGTCTGCTCTCTCAATTGCAGGCGACGTATTTGGGTGTCCGGCCTCTCGTCGAGGATCGGAGCATCAAATCCCCTTCGTGGATCGTCTTTGATTGGACTCAGCGGTATCGCGTGCCGATCAAGCTGCCCTATGGCCGCTTGGAAGCGTTTTATTTCGTTCAAAATCTGTTCGACACGGACTGGGAGCAAGCGATCTTTGCGTTCGAATCGAGGCTACAGACCGAACCGGCCGCCGTGAACGGCATCCATTTCGTACCAGGAAACCCACGTACATTCATGGGCGGGGTTGCATGGCATTTTTAAAGAGACGATAGGATATACTGTTGCGTTATAGTCAGGAGGAGAGGCCGGTGGGGGGACGGCTGTACTAACCAACGATAGTTTCCAAAGCAAGGAGTTTCATATGAGACCGACTTCCATTTCCCAATTCATCGACCATCATTATCGACATTTCAATGCCGCGGCGATGAAAGACGCGGCGCATGCCTATAGGGCTCACCTGGACAAGGGGGGGCACATGCTGGTGACGTTGGCCGGCGCAATGAGCACGGCCGAGCTGGGGTTGTCGCTGGCCGAAATGATACGCCGAGACAAGGTTCATGCGATCTGCTGCACTGGCGCCAATCTTGAAGAGGATTTATTCAACCTTGTGGCGCAAAAACATTACGAGCGTATTCCGCGCTATCGGGAACTGACGGCGCAGGACGAACAAGCCTTATTGAATCGGCACCTGAATCGGGTGACCGACACTTGCATTCCGGAAGCCGAAGCGATGCGCCGCATTGAGGCGGCTGTGGCGACTGAATGGACGGCCGCGGATCGTGGGGGGGCCAGGGCATTTCCGCATGAGTTTCTCTATCGCCTCTTAGTCAAAGGCATGCTCAAAGAGAGTTATCAGATCGACCCCACCGACAGTTGGATGTGTGCGGCCGCAGAGCGAAACCTTCCGATGTTTGTTCCAGGCTGGGAAGATTCCACGCTGGGCAATATGTATGCGGCGCACTGCCTGACAGGAACCATCAAGAACGTTCACACAGTGCGATCCGGCGTCGAATATATGATGCACTTGGCCGAATGGTATTTGAAGGCGGCGTGCGAACATTCGTTCGGATTTTTCCAAATAGGAGGGGGGATTGCCGGCGATTTCCCCATCTGTGTGGTTCCCATGCTCAGCCAGGACCTTCGAAAAGAGCAGGTCCCGCTCTGGGGATATTTTTGTCAGATCGGCGATTCGACCACCAGTTACGGATCGTATTCCGGAGCCGTCCCCAACGAAAAAATCACATGGGGGAAATTGGGCGTGGAGACGCCGAAATTCATCATCGAATCCGACGCCACAATCGTTGCGCCGTTGATCTTCGCGTATGTCCTCGGCTGGTAAGGACTTGAACCCACTGGAATGGCCGGCAATATCCTCTCAAAAAGTTATTTCAATCGGCCCACATTGACGGTGGCTCAATCACTGGTCGGCAAGTATCTCGTGCGGGAGAACGGAAGAGGAAGGATCGCCGGGAAAATCATCGAAGTGGAAGCTTATGTTGGACCGGAAGACAAGGCCTGTCATGCCTCGAAAGGCCGGACCACGAGAACAGAAGTTCTGTTCGGTCCTCCCGGAATGTCGTATGTCTACCTCATTTACGGCATGTACCACATGCTGAATGTGGTGACGGAGCGGATGGAGTTTCCCGCGGCGGTACTTATTCGAGCGATTGAAGTCGACGGTGAATTGATTGATGGGCCGGGAAAGCTCTGCCGTGCATTAGAGATCGATCGGTCCTTGAATCGACTCGACCTGACAAGGGGGCAATCTCTCTGGTTCGAAGATCGAGGCGCACGGGTTTCCAGCGAGCAGGTCGGTACGTTTCCGCGAATCGGTGTCGACTATGCGGGGATATGGGCGAAAAAACCCTGGCGATTTCGTTTGTGCGGGGATGGCTAAGAGACAACCTTTGCTGAATAGGCAAAAGAAGAGAGGCTGATTGGGGGAAATCTTCGAAAGATTTCCCCCTTCATTATGGAAAAAACTAGTCGATCTGACGATCCCCGGTGATCTTGGTCGCAGAGGTTACCGGCGGAGCAATGTGGATCTGAGGCCCCTCTACGTTCGGAAGTCTTCCGGCACCGTGCCCTTCCGTAATTCGCGCGTTGTCGGTCTTTACCAGTTTCTGTTCGGCATTCTGGACCGACTCCGCTGATCTCAACAGCGTGGACGTTCCGTGAGCATCCTTTTGGCCCGGATCATTGGCGGTCGGCTGACCGTTCACGGGACTGCCGTCGTTCTTCATGGGGTAGCCGTCATGTTTAGGCAGCAGCGCCGGGTTGGCCGACGCCACTGAGCATGCAAGCAGGATCGAGGAGACTGTCGCAACTGCACCGGTAAGAAGTTTCATACGCATTCTCCCTTTTGAGCTATGACGATGGTTGAGGATTGTGAATATCGTGTATCTAAGTTGGAAAATCGCATTATGCGGGTGAATCATAGCGATGCAGGGCCGTTCTGTCAAACGGCCCCATAGAGGATGAACAGTATCGATCGACTCTTGTCCTGTCGCGACGGACGGCAGACCATGAGATGGGCGAGGATGAGATAAAGACGAATATTTCAGCTCGGTCGCCTTGGATGGCGCCGGCCACGGCCACGGTGCCGAAACGCCGGTCCGCGACTTACACCAGGGAGGCGAATGGTAACCGTGGTGCCTTCACCAGGAGCACTGCCGATCGCAATGGTCCCCCCATGTTCCTCGACGATTTTCTTGACGCTGGACAGACCCAATCCAGTACCGGAGCGCTTGGTGGTGAAAAAAGGCTCGAAGACCTTGTCAACGATTTCAGCCGGGATGGGCGCTCCGTCGTTCTTGATGAGAATCTGAACCTCAAGTCCTCGTCCGGCGCGATGTTGGGTGACGTGGATGTCGAGATGGCCGCCCGGAGACATGGCCTCGTAGGCGTTCCGGAAGATGCTGAGGAACGCTTGCTGGAGCTTGCCTTCATCGCCTCGTACGGGGGCGATGACATTGGCGTAGTCTTTGGTCACCTGGATACGAGTCGCTTCCAGGTCGGTTCCGACCACCACGAGCGCGCTCTCGAGCACCTCTGGAATACGACACAAATGGCGGCTGAGTTCCAGCGGCTTCGCGAAGTCGAGGATCTCGTTCAGAATCGCTTCAATCCGCATTAAGTCGCGCATCGCATTTTCGACACGGGTCTGTGGATCGAAGTCGAGGATGCCTTCACCGGTTACTTCTTCGAGTTGCGAGCGAATGGACGCGAGCGGCTCTCGAATCTCCGTCGCCAAAAATGCGCTGAACTCCACGATTGCGGCCTGGCGTTCTTGCTTCCGAATAATGGGCTCGGACGGGGCGGTCACGGGCGGTCTGAGGCCCGGTGTTCCGACGTCGGTCGTCGGAGAAGGCGCGGCAGCTTGCGGCGTCGGTGTCTGTAAGAGCTCCGTGAGTTTGAGGATAATGGGCTCCAGCGTCCGGGCATCCGTGGTCTGATACCGTTGTGGTTCTTTCGACCCGAGCGTAAGCGTGCCGCCGACCTGCCCTTTGACGAAGAAGGGAACGACGAGCGACGACTGGAACCGGTCCTTGAAGAGGTGTTTATGATCGAGAAAGCGACCTTGAGTGGAGGCCAGATCGTGATCGACGCGAGGCTTGCGATGGCGGACGGCCCATCCTGCCGCCGAACTGTCAAGGGTCAAGCGCTGACCGGGTTTTAAATCTTTCTTGGCGTCTTTTGGGTCTGCTTTCACATCGCCGGCGATGCCCAGTACCTCGACATTTCCCGCCAGCGGGTCATAATAACAGGCCCAGGTGCGGTCATACGACACGTATTGGTGAACTTCAGTCAAGACCGCCTCAATCTTTTCTTGGAGCTCCGGCGAAAAGTGCTTGGTCATCGGCGGAAACAGGTCCGCTCCGGTTTGCTGGGAAGGGACGGGCTCCTGGGTGACGCTGGAACGACTCAACACCACGTTGGTATTGAAGAGCCCTTCGCGATCCAGCGCCTTGGTCATGCCGTCGCACATCTGTTCTAGGTGGGATTTATCCTTCTTGGAGAAGGCCGCGCCCTCTTTCCGTCCGATGACCAAGCAACCATAGACGCTATTGAAGTGGCGAAGCGGGACGGCGAGCAGGGATTTCGCGCTGGGGGTGATCAATCGCAAACGGACGACGCGCCCACCGTCCGGATCTTGAGTCGTGGAAGTCAAGACCGCGGCACGTTGCGTCGACAAAGTGCGGAGAATGGCTTGGACGTCTCTCGGTGTGAACCCGCGCGATGCATGTTCGACGAGTGGGCCGTTTTCTTGATGAAAGATGGCCGCCAATGCGGCGTCCGTACCGATGTCGTTCAACGCGGCGTTCAACGTCCGTTGAAGATGCGTCTCAGGGTCGGGTTTTGTTTGCTGACTAGGACTGATCATATCAGATATTTCATGCGTCCAAGTGCGCACGATCGCACATTATAGCCGGAACGTCGGCGAATAGCTACTCTCTCGCAGGGCTATTGGAACACTCTGACATGAGCTGTCACAACGTTTGCCCGACGCGGCGCAGTCGGCTTCTTCTAACCGGTGACGATCGAACAGCAGGCCGAAATGGTTTTTATTTGGGCGGCAGTCAGCGCGAGATTGCCGCACATCAATCCGACTGCATATTATCGGGATTGACTTCGATCAGTTGCAGCCGACCATTGGCCATGTGCTCAATTTTATAGAGCCGATCCCCCATCTGGATGGTCCCTGTCAGGAGGTTGCCGGTAACCACAAAGGTAAAGTCGCCCACGGAGGGAGGCTTGAAGGTGCCGCGGACGACGGCGGTGTCATTGATACGAGATATGGTGGAGGTGACATCCAATTCGGGGTCGGGTTTATCGAAAAGCTCTACGGTAATTCCGGGAAGGGGTCTGGATCCTGCGTCTTTCAGCACGCGAAGGAGTGGAAGATCGAGCACGATCTCCCGCTCGCGGAGAACCCACGACTTTTGCGGCATTGGCGGCTGACCGGTGGGAGGAAGAGCCGTGGCTGTTTGCCACAAGCTCTTTGGTGCCGGGCGTTCGTCGGCCCACACAATCTGGATGCAAAGACTACCCAATACCGCAGCGAGGAGAATATGCCTGAATCTGCGAACCATGGAATCGTCTCCTTACTACCCCACCCTCATGCCGCTTCAAAGAATGTGAGCACAACGAGGAACGAGGCCGGCTTCTTCCATTGACACCACTGAGAGAGCAGCTCGTTCGATCAACCGCGAATTCCCGGTGAATGATCGGACGCTTCAATCCGGATTGATGATTTTAGGGGGACGACGCGGTTCGTCCGGGATATCCGGGAGAGGGCGGCGGTCGACGGTCCAGTTGTTGAGGATGGTCGTAACCAGGCTGATGATCAGCGCCCCACCGACGGCGGGCCAGAATCCTGAGACGGTGAATCCTTTCACCAGGAACGCCGTGAATTCCAACAGCAGCGCGTTCAGGACCACGAGGAAGAGTCCGAGCGTAAACACGATCAGCGGTAAGGTGAGCAGGAAGAGGATGGGTCGAAGGATCACATTCAAGAAGGTGAGGACGAGGACCGCTGCAATGCCGGCCGTCAGGCTGTCGGCCTCCAGGCCTGGGACGATCGAGATCGCCAGGAATACCGCAATTCCCGTGATGAGGACGCGCATGAGAGCATGGCGCACCCCTCCGTGGAACGGTGACTCGTGTACGGCCCTCGCAAAGCGAATCGTCGGCATGTGCTACGGTGATAACGCAGTCTTTACGGATGAATAATGAACCACTGTTGCGGACATCTTCTTGGTCTTGTCGTCTTTCGTCGCTTCAATAATGACACGGTCGCCCACGATCGGCGCCTCGTTCGACTTCGGGTTACTTTTGTTCTTGAACTTCACCTGTTTATTGAGCAGGACCGACACCGTCGGCCCCTTGGCCGTCTTCACGTCGATGTGTTTCTCGCCGATGGCCGCCACGATGCCCAATACATGAATCTCTGTGCCGGCGGCCATGACGAGAGTCGGCAACACACAGGTTGCCATGAGGATCAGACAGCTTCTTACCCAGCCATCATAGTGCTTGAACATAGAGACATCTAGTGATGGTGTTTGTTGCCTTCGTCGTGATGAGGTGTCTTGGGGTTCAACGACTGCATGCGATCCAATTCCTCATGGCTCAGCTTGGGCAGATGCCGTATGAAGTGCACGAGTTTCCAGCTCCCTCTATCTTTATCCATATCGCCTTCTCCCCAGGCCGGCATGGCGGTGAAGCGGATGCCGTTGTGGATCGTAAAGAACAGTTCTCCATCGGACATCGATTGAATCTCCGGGAGGCGCAGGTCCGGTACTCTTGGGTTCACATTCTTGCCGATCGGCGTTTCCCCGCTGCCGTCATTGGCGTGGCAGCCGGCGCAATGGTCGGCAAAATGATCGAGCGCTTCCGTCAGCACCGCCGGGCTCATGGGGACGGGGTTCGGCATGTTCCGGATCTCGCTCGGAATGGCGGCGCGGCGGAATCGCCGAATCACGGCCACCTCAAGCGCGGTCGGCTCTACCGTGGCGCTGAAGCCGGTTGTATATGCGTCATACCCCAACCAGAGAGCTCCGCTGAGCACCGCGAGAGCAACGAACGCCAGTAGTGAGAATAGGACCTTGAGCATATGAGAAGATTCTTTTTCTCACTATACAAATTTCGCAGGATGAATGCCACCGACTCATTGGGCCATGGATTTCCGGACACGAGTGAGTCGGATGGTCAAGATGATCAAGGCAGGCAGATGCATCAGCAAACCGCTCATGCCCATGAAGAATTCCCCGATCCAGAAGGTCACGCTGAGATTGAAGGTCAAGACGCCGTAGTATAAGCCGACACCGAGCAAGAGCCGTTGGGTGATCGACTGACGTGGCGAAAGAGAGGGGAGCCGTCTGTCCAGTGGAAAATACATTGCCAGCGAAATCAGTCCAACCACGGCCCAGCCTACATAGTTGGCAAACGGGACACCAAAATGCCAACCGGGGTCAGGATAGTAGTAGATCTTCCCCAGGAACCAACGGTCACCTCGGAGCGCAACCGGATCGATCACCATATCGATAAAAGCAAAAAGAAACGCGGTCAGCGCATAAACAGTCCAACTCGTGCGGGTCTCCACGCCGAATTGCAATGGCCTGAGAGGAGCACGCTTGACGCTCGCGGAGGAGTCAAGCGGCAGCAGGAATCCGAGCGCCACACAGTAGGAAGCGAAGAGGAGGAAACTGAATGAGATGGAATCCATGAACGGCACATTGGACAAGTAGAGCTCTTGACCGACCGTCGAGCCGTTGTAGAAGTACCAGCCGAATGGGATGCCGGTTCGCGTGGACGAAAACTCACAGACAAAGGCCGTTGTCCAACTGATCAGCCAGAAGCGCCAGGTGCGCGGCCAGCCGATCAATTGGACGGCGGAGAAGAGAAATGCAGCAAGGAAAACGAAAACGTATGGCCGCAAGAGAATGGTGTTGAGGAAGAGGAGGAAAACGTCCATGGGATTATGGCCAATGGTTGATGGTGAATGGTAGACGAACGGATTGGCCTGCCATCAGCCATTACCCATTTCCCATCACTCATGCATTTCCCAGTTCATGCGTACTTATGGTCGCGAAACCATCGCACGGCTTTCTCCAGCGCCACTTCGGGGGGATTTTGCGGCAGGCCGAGTTCTCGGATCGCCTTGCTGCAATCGTAATGCATCTTATACTTCGCCATTTTCACGCCCTCCAGCGGGATACGTGGTGGATGGCCCGTGAAGTTGGCAAGCCAATGATTGAGATAGGCGAGGGGAAGGACGGCGGCTCTCGGTAATTTCAGAGCCGGCGCCTTGAGACCCGTTGACTTGCTGAGAATGTCAAACACTTCGCGAAGCAACAGGTTTTTTGAGCCGAGAATATACCGTTCGCCCTGTCGGCCTTTCTCCATGGCGAGCAGGTGGCCGGTGGCTACGTCATCGACGTCGATGATGTTCATGCCGGTTTCTATGTAGGCCGGCATCCGACCCTTCATGAAATCGACGATGACTTGGCCGGTGGGTGTCGGCTTCACGTCGCCTTCACCGACCGGAGCGCTGGGATTCACGATGACGACCGGCAATCCTTCCTTTGCCAACTTGTGCACTTCTTGCTCCGCCAGATACTTCGAGCGCTTATAGTGGCCGGCCATCTGTTCCAGCGACACCGGTGTGTTCTCTGCGCCCAGTCCTCCGCCCGGCGGCAAGCCGATCGTGCCGATGGTACTGCAATAGACCGTGCGCTCGATACCGACCTCACGTGCCGCTCCCAGCAGATTCCTGGTGCCGTCCACATTGATGTCGTAGAAGATCGAGGGATCTTTGGCCCATAGAGCATAATGAGCGGCGACATGGTAGAGCTGCCGGCAACCGGTGAGGGCTTTTCGGAGGGATACCGGGTCACGCAAGTCTCCCGCGGCTCGTTCAACCGGGAGGCCGCCAAGGTTCCGGAGGTCGGAATCCGGCCGTGCTAACACGCGAACGTCGACGCCGGTTCGTACAAGCGCTCGTGCCACCGCCGCTCCAACAAACCCGGTGGCGCCTGTGACTAATGCTTTCATGAGAAGTGCTGGGTGCTGAGTGCTGAGGGCTGAGTGAAAAATGGAGGAGCCGAAAGGGATTTCCGATACTCAGCACTCATAGCTCAGGACTCAGGACTAGTTTTTTCGCGCCGTGATATACCGAGCGATCTCTCGGAGCGGATCGGCGGAAGGGCCAAAGGATGAGAGTCGGTTGATGGCACGGGTCACACAATCGTCGGCGAGCTTCCTCGCCCCTTCCACCCCATGGAACGTCGGATAGGTTTTCTTGCCCCGTTCGGCATCGGTATTGGGATTCTTCCCGAGCTCTTCGCGCGTGCCGGTCACGTTCAACACGTCGTCGGCGATCTGAAAGGCCAACCCGATGTCTTCCGCATAGCCGGTTAGGTCGTCCAGCTGTCGCTCGGTGGCCCCGGCGACAACCGCACCCATGCGGACTGCGGCGCGAATGAGCATGCCGGTCTTGTGCTTATGAATGTTCCGAAGAGTGGGGAGATCGATATCTTTGTGTTCGGCCTGGATATCGAAAACCTGGCCGCCCACCATACCCATGGTACCGGACCCGAACGCCAATTCTTGGATGATGCGGACTTGTCGCACTGAGTCGCAGCCTTTCATCAGATCGGGACGGCTGATGATGTCGAACGCCATGGTGAGAAGCGCATCGCCGGCGAGGATCGCCATCGCTTCGCCGTAGATTTTATGATTCGTGGGTTTGCCACGGCGAAAGTCGTCGTTGTCCATCGAGGGCAGATCGTCGTGGATCAACGAATAGGTGTGAATGAATTCCAGCGAACAGGCCACCGGCATGAGGCCAGGGGCCGTCGCCCCGATCGCTTCCGCCGCGGCAATCGCCAAGATCGGTCTGATTCGCTTCCCGCCCGCGAGCAGGCTGTAGCGCATGCTTTCGTGCAAGGTCGTCGGCGGGGTGACGGAGGGCGGCGCGACGAGGTCGAGAAATCGATCGACCTCGTTCCGTTTCCCTTCGAGATACTCCGCGATATTCATATAGTCTGTTTTCCTGAGGACTCATCAACCCGCGCGGAGAGTAACAAACGAGGGGAGGGGAGTCAAACAGGAGGGATGAGGGAGTCCATGGTCTCCTGTGCTCGCGCACCCCGCACACGGGAGAGGTGTTTATCCCGTCGCCAAGATCATTGTAGCGGGCTCCGGGTCGAACAAGTTCTGTTTGGTGCTCGGTGCATGGGCGCAATAGGAGACCACCGAGCTCCCTCCTGAAAAAGAGCGATAAGCGAGGCAAAGGGGCCATCTTCATGGTGGTTGATTGTTGTTTATCCGATGTTTAATTGTTGTTTATCCGATGTTTAAGGGAGAGTGGGGGGAACCATGCGGGATTGGCGAAAATGCTCATCGTCTCACCATGTGCCTGACAAGCAGAAAGTGGACGCCGATATAAATTGGCTAACAGGGATTAATCTATACGCTGCGTATAGAGATGGTAGTCACATCTTGTTCTGTGCTTGCACAACCAGGGTGTGAGTTAGTCCTCACGTTTCATGTCTCCCCGTAAAGGCTACCGTCCTAGCAATTTGACGACATCCCATCTGTCGCTGTATTCTGATGACCAAAATTATGGTCATCATTGATTACGAGGTAAGCTATGGCCAAGACGTTGCCGTTGTCGGAGGTGAAAACCCGCCTGCCTGAACTCGTGGCGGGTGTGCAGGAGCGCGAGGAGGAAGTGGTCGTGACGAAGAATGGTCGTCCGGCAGCCGTTCTGATCAATGTCGATGAATACACTCGCCTCAAGGAGACGGTGGATGTCCTCAGCGATCCGGCGCTTATGGGCCAAATTGCCGAGAGTCGAGCGTTTTATAGGAGGAAGAACAAAGGGCTGTCGTTTGGGGATGTGTTCGGCGAACCCCTGGTGCTCGGCAAAAAGCGGCGCTCGGCGTGAGCCTTTTCCGTCCGGATATCCCTCCGCATGTAGCGGGGGTGATTCGATCGCTCCATCCCGATCTGAAACGGTCGATCAAGTCCGCCATTCGTGCCATTACCGCTGACCCCGAATGTGGAGAGCCGCTTCAGCGGGAACTCAACGGACTGCGCAAGTATCGCGTTCGCCGCTTTTGCATCGTCTATGCCATCGATCGAAAAGGGCAAGTCATTCGCTTGATGGCCGTCGGTCACCGACGGTATGTGTATGAAGAGCTGACCGATCAACTCAGGCGAAGGGACTAAAATAGGGAGGCTGGTGGAATTCATCTATGTGGTTCCTGTGGCGCAGTTGAAGCGGAAACTTGAATAGCTTAGTTTCAGGAGCCCGGCTACTCTCTTGCTTGTTTTTCCGCCGGCCGTCCCGCTATACTTCTTCTCTCCATGAGTATTCGAAAAGGCGGCGGCGAGTGGGAGCCGATGATGCTTCCAGTTCAGCCACGCCTCTGCAGAGTCTGTCAAGAAGACCTCTATCGGGACAAGACGATGCTCCGGGGAGGCTGGTCTCGTTGCACGGTGTGTGATGAGTTCGTCCATTACAGTTGTCTTGCCAGCGGGAAGGTTTCTTTCTTAAAAGCACGACCACGGGTGTGCAAAACCTGCCGATCGATTCAGGAGGGAGTTGTCTCTCCTCCTCCGAAGAAGGATGGGGCTCCTGTGCCGGCCACGCCCTGAATTCTCTACTATTACTGCTGTGTGATTCCTGAACGTTGGCCAGGGGACTTCCAATCTCCTCGCTCATCGAGACGAGCATGACGCAGATCATTCGAAGCGGGGCGTTTCTTCAACAGTGTTGGTCGGTTCACCCACTCTGTGTGACCGTCAAACGAATGACGGAGGAGAACGCGCTGCTTCTCTCTTGTAGTTCGTGCAGATCAGCCCATCGACTGACGATTGCTACGGTCACGTCGAAAACATCCTCGGTCCAACAAACGGCTGGACTAGACGATCGGCGAGACGAGCCGCCCGGCGAGGAGTTTCTCAAGGCCTGTCTCTCGACGCATCAGGCTTCTCTGACGCTGCGTGAGATGGATGTCTTTCAGGATCTCGTGCGGTTGCGCTGTGCCGACTGCCGCCGGTTCTATGAGTTGACGGTCTCGGCGTTTGAAACACGCCACAAGTAGCTTGAGGATTCTGCAAAAACCCTCCGGCATCGTTCCTCAACTCTGAGCTGAGGACAAAATGAGCATTTCGTCACGTCCCATGTCATGATACGCCATCCTACTATGCAACTTACTGATGATGAAACCGTGCTGCTCGCTGACGGACAGTTCTTCCGGAAAAAGGCTGCGATCACGACAAAAATACGAGCCATGCTTGAGGCGACGCATGGCGCATTGCAGCAGGAGGTTGTAGGTCTGTCGCTCGTCGTGCCTCCCGATTTCGATCCTAACCTCCATCAGCTGGTAAAAGGCGAGCACCTGGAGGATTTTCCGTATCAATATCTTGATTGTCCCAAACACTTCTCCGGCACGAACAAGTTCACGTTTCGGACGCTGATCTGGTGGGGACATCATGTGGCCTGTGCGCTCTTGTTGGAAGGGTCGGAAATCGGACGATACAAGCGCCAGCTTCTTGGCCGGTTTCATCAGCTCGCAGGAAGAGACCTCGAACTTTCTTTGGCACCGTCGTTATGGGAGTGGAGAGGAGGGGAGGGCTATACGTTGCCGATCACCCATGACCGCAAGGCGCAGATCGCCGCCGTGGTGGCTGACCGATCATTCCTAAAGATCGTTCGCTATGTGCCCTTAGGAGACCCACGAGTGAGGGAAGGACAGTTGGCCCGGATCGCATGCGAAACCTTTCGATCGCTGGGTCCGCTCATTACCCCTTAACTTTTTTATCCTAATTGTCTCCGGCACCAAACTTGGGTAGACTGGGCCGCCACTCTTTTTGAACCTTGACCGGGAGGAGCCTGTGAAGCAATCGTCATTACGAGTTCTGGGCTGTGCCATCATGATGGCGACCGTGCTGGCCGGCTGTAGGGGAACAGGAGAAATGCGTTACCTGGATTTGCGCGAGAAGCCTCCGATGGTGCAAGTGACCGACATCGAGCCGGTCAAGATCGCCATCGAACCGTTTGAGGATCGGCGGGCGGACAAGAACCGTGTGGGAACGCGTACGCATCTCTGGGGAGGAACCACGCATTTCGATGTGTCGGGAGATCGGCTTGCGGGCTTGATCACGCAGCGACTCGCCGATCGTTTACGAACTCGTGGGTGGCGAGATCGGGTCTGGAACGTGCGTGTGGCCTCGCCCGGATCTGCCGCGGATGCCGATATTATCATCAGCGGACAGGTGCAAGATTTCTCCGCCATCGCGAAGAGTCGCGTCTTTTCCACTGTGATCGACACCAGCAGCCGGTTTACCATTCAGGCCAGGAACCTCGTCGACCGAAGCACGACCATTCGCACCATTGAAGGGGGGCGGAGTCGAACCGTGTTCTGGTTCAATCAGGATGATGTGCGGGACCAATTGGCGGCCACCTTGAAAGACGGACTGGATCGGCTGATCGTCGACACGACGATTGACAATAAGGCATTACGCCCGTCACGGCGCCTCCTGCAAGAGTGAACCGTTGCCATTAGTGTAGAGAGAGGCATTGATTTTCTGAGCGTCGATCTCAATTTGTCTTCAAGGATTCCTCACGGTGCGTGAGCGGCGGTGGGAAACGACGGCACCCTTGAGTTTCGGTCAGGCGCTTGCCGTGGCGGACCGGCTTGCCGCATTCGGGTTAAAGCCGGTCTCCCCCGCCAGCGACGTGATTTGCTATGTGGAAGAATGGACGGTTGGGTCGCCCGACGACTTCGATCAACTCGATCCCTGGGCCACGGAAGACGTCACGCTCGTCCATGTACGAGAACGATGGCGCGGCGATTTCTTTCTTCTATCCGGAGCCTATCATACGGTGTATCAGCGCCATCAAGATCTTGGCACGTATTGCTCCATCAGCCACCCCTGGCGCATTCGGGAAATACTGCAGCTCCATGATCAACGCGCCATGTTTTGGATCGGATTTCGGCATGCCCATTCGTTCATCCGGGTTCGCCTTCAGACTCAGGCGGTCATCACGCCCGGCGAAACGCGCGGCGATGCCGATCGAACACGCTGGTTGGATGAGAGGCGAACAGCCTTCCTCGAAGCGATTACCGTTTTGGACTTGCCGATCGAGACTCATGTGGAGAAACATGCGGTAGTCCTCCGGTCTTCCGATGCCTCCGTTCCGTTCTTTTGCTCATGGCCCGATGCGTTCGGCCCTTGCCAGTTCGAGTACAACACGTCCGATGCGTTTGAGTTCCTCGTGCCGGCCAGCAAGCTTGCGGAGACCTTCCATCCGGAACCGGCCGGAGTTCGCGCCTATCTCACAGGGTTTTCAGAAGCAGCCTTGGCAGAATTCCAAGAGGTTGAGCCGGGAGCGCGGCTTGCCTATCGTTGCTCCGTCCACTGCCCGTTGGATGAGCTGCCTGAGGTGCAGAATGCGATTCGACCGCACGGTCTCCTGTACGCCACGCTGTGCGAATTTCAGACGCAGGCGGTGTTACCCGACGCCGAAGATGCCTCGGCGATCATCGGCATCGTCGGAATCAACGGGCAGTTCAAGATCGAAACGCGCCTCAATCACGCTCCGCTCCACGAAGAGGCAATGGCGCCATGGTTGGAGCGGCTGATCGGTCACCCCGTCGCCTATGCCCCGTTACCGGCGTTTGTCTGACACTTGCCCTTAAGGTCAAGGTTGAGACTAAGGTTGAGTTCGCGTGTGGCGCTGTCTTAGCTCAACCTTGACCTCAACCTCAGCCTTCTTGAAACGAACTTTTCGTTGTACATTTTTCGACGATTCCGCACAGTGGTGACATGAGCCCGCTCACAAGAATCCAGTCTGCGCTCGCGAAACCGTTCATGCCGGCCGTCTTCTTTCTCTCGGGAGTCACGTATGACACCGTGACCCTTACGCGAATCGATCGGCTGCAAGATAACCTGGTTCTGATGCTGTATCTTGCCCTCCTTGGTACCTTGATCATCTTGACAGGCCGATTGGGGATCGAGCCTCCATCCGATCGTGAGCAGCTGGCATCGCTTCACCCATTCACTCGCTGGGTATTGGCGAGCCGTCCCTACTTCCCTATGGCGAGTCAGTTCTTGCTCGGTGGTCTCTTCAGCGCCTATACGATTTTTTATTCACGGAGCACTTCGTTCACCGGCACGGCGGTTTTCTTTGGCCTGCTTATCGCGCTCTTGGTGACCAATGAGTTTTTACGTGACCGCCTGTCGAATCTTCGCTTGTTGGTCAGCCTATACGGGGTGGTGACATTCGCCTTCCTCACGTTCTTTTTGCCCGTGATGACGGGCTACATGAACGCCGTGGTCTTCTTGCTGGGAGCAGGTGTCAGCGTGGCGGTGACCTTGCGGGTCGTGCACCTCATCTATCGTGATAATCCCGATCGATCAAGACATGAAGCAACCAAAGTGACTGTTCCGACGGTTGCATGCGTCGCTCTCCTGGTGGGGTTCTACTTTATGAATTGGATCCCGCCGGTTCCGCTGTCGCTGAAGTTCGGCGGGATGTATCATGAGATCAAGCGAACCGGCGACCAGTTTGAGCTTTCCTTCGAGAGGCAGTGGTATCAGATCTGGAAACGTTCAGATACGACGTATCCCTCGAACCAGCCGATCTATTGCTTCACCGCCGTCTTTGCGCCGGTCGATCTCAACACGACAATTTATCATCATTGGTACTTCCGTCCGACCGGCGAGAGGCTGTTCATGCATGCGGATAGAATTCCCATCAAGATCTCGGGCGGCCGCGAGGGCGGCTATCGATCCTATAGCTTCAAGCAGCGCCTTGATCCAGGCGATTGGCGGGTCGATGTGGAATCCCAAGACGGGCGTATTATTGGACGGGTATCGGTGCAGGTGGTGGAACAGAATGAATTGCAACCGACATTGAAAACGGTGTTCTACTGAAGCGCGAATTGCTTATTGTGGACTCAGCATGAAAAAAGATTCGCTTTGGTGGTTATTCGCAGACACTTTTGTGCCAGCCATTCTTATTGCTCTCTGGAGCCCTCCACTTTTTGCACTTTTTCAGCTGTCCGAGGGGAACTCCCTTATAGGTGTGAGCATCTTAATTGTCTGGGTTCCAATATTTACATGGGTGGTAACTATGTGTCATCGACGTCAAATCGTCCGAATGTGGCTTGCGCTAGGATCTACCGCAGTTGTTCTCATTATTTTCGGAATCATGATTTTGCGTTTGACCTAGACCATGTAGATGATGAGGGCCGCGCCATCGCGCCGATCACGGCGACTTACTTGGGCGTACGTTTGAGAAGATTAAGGAAGGTCGATACGGAGACGATCTCGATGGACTCGAACTTGCGGAGTGAAAGAAGGTCATCGTCGCCGCTGACAAGCCAATGGACTCCTGCTGTTCGAGCACAAGCCAGAAACTTCATGTCATCCGGATCTCTCAGGTTGGGGACTGAAATTGGTCGAGTCTGTACGGTATCAACAAACGGGAGCAGATCGCCTTCAATAAGGCTGTGTATCTCCTGGTCAGTCAGTTTGAATTTAGGATAAGACAGGACTCGCACGTATTCCTTCAATACATCTGCAGAAATAACTGGTTTAAGCCGACGAGTTTGCCATGCGGGAACCAGGCGAGAGGGAGAGCCGGTGAATAGCAGAGCTGAGACGAGGACATTGGTATCTAAGACGGCGCGGATCACTCCTGCCGTTTCCTTCTCCCTCTGGCCCACTGAATCGCCTTATCGATATCAGCGGACGTAATTCCAAGGTCACGGATCTTCTCCCTGACTATTGTGAGTCGGCTGTGATGCTCTGCAACCGTCACCGGCCGAAGTACCACGCTCCCTTCATGCAGAGAGACATCAAAATAGTCGGTTTCTGGAATTTCTTTGAGGATCTTCTTCGGCAATGTCACTTGGTTCTTTGATGTTTTTTTAGCTAACATGCAGTGAAGTCTCCTATTGGAAGGATATCTTACTTCCTTACTGTAAGGCAAATGATCGTGGAGCGTTTCGAAGGAGCCGAGTTGGAATATGACAAACAAGCGGACTTTACGTACGTGCCCCGATAATCCCAACTGCGTCTCGACGCAGGCGACCGGTGAAGGCCACGCCATCGCGCCGTTCCAGTACAAGAAGTCTCGTGCGGAAGCGAAAGAGGCGTTAAAGTCGGTAATTGGAACATTGCCTCGGACCAAGCTCATCGATGAGGACGAGTCGTATCTCCACTACGAATTCACCAGCCTGCTGTTCCGTTTCGTCGACGATGTGGAGTTTCTCTTCGACGACAACGCGAAGATGATTCACTTTCGTTCTGCTTCCCGCATCGGCTACAGCGATCTTGGCGTCAACCGCAAACGTATGGAGCAGGTGCGAACCTCATTGGCGGAAAGCTTTGGCATTTCTGTAATCGCTTCGGCATGATCCTTCCTCTTGTTATGATGTGGAGGAGGGATTGGCCATGGGTTTCAAGCGTAAGCACGCGCGTGTGGATGTCGGCCGTGTCGGTCGGTTGCAGCGTGGTTCGCTCTCGGCGCCGTGCAAAGTGCTCGACGTCAGCGAGTCCGGCGTCCGTCTAGAAAGCCGTCTGTTCGTGAAGATCGGTGATATGCTCCAACTCGGAATAGAACTCCAGGGTGGAAGGTCCTTGACCTGCGAGTTGAAAGTCATTCACGTACGTACCCCTAAATTGGGCGCAAAAATAGTTTTAATCAGTCCTGATGATCGAGAGCGATTGACCCATATTCTCGACGATCATGTCCAGAGCAGTTTCTCACGTGGCTAGGCCTTGTCGGCTCTAAGGCACGGCAAACATCACTCAGCAACAGTTTCTCATCCGAAAATTGAACGCAGAAAGGAGGTACTGATCCGCAAATGGTCCAGCGGACCGTACACCTCTTTTTATTCATACCGGACGGGTTTCCGGAAGCAGCAGCTTGTCCATAATGAGAAGGATGGGCCTATCGCTCCCGCAGCACGGAGTGGGGTTACTTGGGGTGGGACTGCGATAAATGGCGAGGGATCGGCATGTGTTATGGTGAAGAGATCGGTGAATGGAAGAAGAGCAACGTAGGATGGCAATCGGATCCTTTCAGTCTAAGGTGAGTCGGATCAGGGATTTGACACATGATGTTCGGGAATTGGAGCTCACGCTGTGCGAACCTAAAGAAATAGCCTTCAAGGCTGGGCAATTCATCTCATTTGATGTGCCAAAGGAAGGCCATCCGTATCCGGTCACCCGTCCCTATTCCATTGCCTCGCCCCCCTCCATCTCAGATCGGGTGCTGCTGCTCTTTAATTTGGTTCCGCGGGGGCCAGGGTCGACGTACCTCTTCAGCCTTCGCGAAGGCGATACAGTAAGTTTTAAAGGGCCGGCCGGATCGTTTTATTTACGAGAGGATCCGACCAAACGGATCTTATTGGTGGCGACTGGGACGGGAATTGCCCCGTTTCGGTCCATGCTATTGACGCAGCTCGAACGGAGCAGCACTCAGTCGGTAACGCTGGTTTGGGGTCTGAGGTATGAGCACGATCTGTATTACCAGGATGAGCTCCAAGCCTTGGCGGAGCGACACAGACAGTTTTCCTTTGTGATTACCCTGTCTCGGCCCGGACCTTCTTGGACGGGAGCCACAGGACGGGTGAACGGTCTCATCCAGGAACAGGTCACATCAGCTCGCGATTTAGCAGTCTATCTCTGCGGCAACAATGACATGATCAAGGAAGTAACGGCAACCATCCAGGCCAAGGGGCTATGCCCGATCTATAGAGAAAAATATTATTAGCCGTGTAATTTCCGGGCCACCCTTCGGGGCTATCGGGCTGGTGTCTGAAGCTTCGGCCCCAGCCGGGTAGTGTGCTGAAAGATGCATTTGGGACAGGTGTAATGGATGAACTGGTTGCCGCCCACCAGCCGCTTCCTCATGAGAACTTTGCACCAAGTGCAAAGGCGATCAGGTAACTCGGTTCGGGGCATGTTAGGGGCGGATGACATGAGGCATATTGTTCCCGAGCTCCATGACCTTGTCAATCGATTGATGGCGGCGTGTCCACTCTCAAAGCTAAAATATTCCTTACGGCTCTTATTCGCAACAAGAGAATTTATGGTATAGTTCACGCGTGATGGTTCCCGTCAACACAACCTTTTACAGAAAGGGATCAACCCCCTATGAGTATCTCGGCCAGTTCCGAGTCCGCGATCTTACCATCCGACGCCCCTGCGGCTGCTGTCCTACCTGTGCAAGACATGGTGGGAAGCGGCAAGGCATGGGGACTCTGCACCGCTGTTGATCTCCACGATTGCAACCCCGCTCTTATACGTGATGCGAATTATATCAAGCGCTATGTGGTTGAGCTCTGTGAGCTCATCGGCATGAAGCGCTACGGTGAATGCCAGGTCGTCAATTTCGGCGAAGGCCGTGTTGAAGGTTACTCAATGGTGCAGCTGATTTCGACCTCATTGATCAGCGGCCATTTTGCCAATGAAACCAATCACGCTTACCTCGACATTTTCAGCTGCAAGGGGTATGATCCTGCGGTCGTCGAGTCGTTTTCAAAGGAATTTTTCGGCGCCCGTCGTAGTGTTGCGACCGCCACACTCCGGTACTAGAATTTTTGCTCACAGTGACCTTGCTTCGGGGGCGTTAGGTGAGTAGAGCGCCCCCGAATACTTTAACCATCCAATGCCATAGGTATCGTCTAGACATGAAAGCCACGACTGTCAAAGAAGTGTTCGACGCACTCCCATCAAAACTGGATAAAGATGCAGCTGAAGATCTTGATGCCGTGTACCAGTTCGACCTTCGAGGTAGCCAAGGCGGCCAGTACCATCTCCTGGTGCAAAACGGCACCTGTGTTGTGAAGGATGGAACCCATGCCGATCCGCATGTGATCCTATCGATGACCGGAGAAGATTGTATCGGGATCCTTAATGGTCAAGTCAGCGGGATGACGATGGCGATATCGGGGCGGCTGCAAGTCACCGGGGATATCGGGTTGGCCATGCAGCTGAAATCCCTGTTTCCGAACATTGTTGAGGGGTAACGTTAACGGGCGCTGCGCCCGGTCGGGAACGCCGCCACCGAACTTGGTTCTCTCACATTTCCACGTCAAGTCTTCTCGGGAACCGTTCTTCTAAAATTACGTACATCGTGGGGACAAGAAATAACGTGAGGAGTGTGGAGACGCTCAACCCTCCGACGACCGCTCGTGCCAGAGGAGCATTGGTTTCGCCGCCTGTTCCAAGGCCGATCGCCATGGGAAGAAGACCAAAGACCGTGGCCAGTGAAGTCATAAGAATAGGACGCAGTCTAGTTCGAGCGGCGGTCACGACTGCCTGGCGAAGGGATTCGCCTCTGCGCCGCAGCACATTGGTGTAATCGACCAGCAGGACTCCGTTTGAGACAACAATCCCAAACATCATGATGATGCCCATCATCGATGTGGTGGACAGCGTCGTATCCGTCAGAAACAGTATCAAAATGACACCGGGAAAGCCCATCGGCACTGAAAACATAATGATGAAAGGGTCGATGAGCGACTTAAATTGCGCGGCCATGACCATGTAGACCAACAAGAGCGCCAGGATGATCGCAAACTGCAATCCTTCGAACGTTTCGCGTTGCTGCTGAATTTGCCCTGCCAATTTAATACTAAAGCCTGCCGGCAGCTGGAGGGCGGCAAATGCGGACTCAAGGTCTTCGGCGATATCCCCGAGGGGTCGGGTGGTTGGATTGGCCGTGATGTGGACCACGCGCTGAAAATATTTCCGGTCGACTTTCACGGGTCCTGCGTTTAACTTGAGGGACGCCACGTTCTTCAGTAAGACAGGCTCGCCGGCTTTGGTGGTGAGGAGAATATTTTCCACATCGCTGAGATTCGTTCGGTGCTCCTCCGCGAGCCAGGCGCTGATGAAGTATTCATTGCCGCTTTGCGGGTCCGTGTAAATGATCGGATCGGTTTGGTCGTTTCCGTTTAGAGAAAACAGGACAGCGTTGGCCACGTCAGTCTCGCTGATGCCGAGCAGAGCCGCCTTCTCCCGATCGACTGTGACGTTGATCTCCGGATAGTTTTCTTCCCGACTCGGTTCAATATCCGCCAAGCCGGGAGTTTGTTCCATAATTTCCTTGACACGGGCGATGACATCTCTGGCTTTGTCGAAGTCATAGCCATAAATTTCCACATCAACGGCCTTTTGAGAGCCGAAGCTCGTCACGCGTTTGACGAGACCGCCGGGATCGAAATACATCGAGACGCCCGGAAACAGTTTGAGGACCTTAGGGCGCACATCGTTCATGATCTCAACTTGAGTTCTGTTTCGCTTGTCCAGTGAGGCCAAGTACACTTGAATTGAAGACGTATGGGGCCCTGTGTTGGGATTGAAGAGCGACGAGCGACCTTGCGACAGGATACCCGTGCTGGAGACGATCGTCTCCAATTCAGTCGCGGGAATATTGGCTCGGAGTACCCGTTCGACTTCCGAAACCTGCTGTTCGGTCTTTTCGACCCGTTGACCGACCGGAGCCCGCAGGACGATGCGAAATTGGCTCTCATCGGAAACCGGCAGAAATTCCGTCCCGATCAGCGGAACCAACGTGAGTGATCCGACAAAGAACAGCAGCACCAAGGCGATAAAGATCCGGCGATGTCCCAGGACCCACCGTAAAGAGTCTTCGTAACTTCTATCGAGAGATTCATAGCGGCGACGGCTCCACCCCATGAATTTGGTAAACCAGTCCGGCATTGTCCGCCGAACTTCTTCCTCAGGCTTGAGGAACTTGTAGCAGAGCGCAGGCGTCACCGTGCGAGAAACCAAGAAAGAAGTGAAGAGCGCAATTGCGATCGTGACAGTCAACGGTATCAGCAACAGACGCGCGACGCCGACGACGAAGAACATCGGAAGGAAGACCACCACCGTCGTGACCGTCGACGCTAAGATCGGCATCGCCACTTCACGGGCGGCGTCCAGAATGCCGGTCCATCGATTGGCATTGGCATTGAGATGGCGTTGGATGTTCTCCAGCTCCACGATTGAGTCATCAACCAGACGTCCAATTCCGAGGGCGAGTCCGCCAAGCGTGAAGACGTTAAGGGTCTGACCGGTAAAGTAGAGAACGATAAACGTCACGAGCATGGAAAGCGGAATGGCCACGGAAATGATCATGGTACTCGTGAGATTGCGCAAGAAGATAAGAATCACGGCTGCGGCCAATAGCGAACCGTGAAGGGCTTGCTCAATCAGATTATGGATAGATTGCCGGATATAGAGGGACTGATCGAACGAAATGCCGAGTTGTACTCCTTCAGGGATGCCAAACATCTTAGGAAGGGCTGCGCGCAAGGCGTCCACGACCTCGACCGTGTTGGCGATCGGTTGCTTATTCACGCGAAGGAACACTGACCTGGCTCCATCGGCGTGAACGATGTTCGTTTGAATATCGGAAGAGTCTGTGACGGTCCCTATGTCGCGAACGCGGACCGGGTTGCCTTGCGGATTCACCTTCACGATCACGTCTTGGATCGGATCTACTGCTCGAAACTGGTTGTTTGTAAATACATTGTAGTCAAGGTTGCCGGCTTTGATATTGCCCGAAGGCAGAATCAAATTGGAGGCTTTGACGGATTTCACGACGTCGAGAATAGAGAGCCCACGGGCACTGAGGAGTGCCGGATCGAGGCTGATGTTGATCTGGCGGATCTTGCCCCCCTCGACAGTGGCCGCCGCAACATTGGCGATCTGCTCAATCTGAGGAGCAATCGTGTTGTAAGCGAGATCATAAAGCGCCCGCTCGTCCAACTTATCGCTCGATACCGAAACGATCGAAACGGGTATGTTGGAGACGTCGAACTTGACGATAAAGGGCTGCAGAATGCCTGGTGGGAGGCTATTCAAAATCTGCGTGATGCGCTGCATCACCTCCATTTGGCCGACATTAATGTCGGCCCCCCAGTTGAACCAGATTTGTACGGCTCCGAGGCCTTGTTTACTGAATGATTCGACATGTTCGACATTGGAAGCGGAACTGACGGCTTTTTCGATCGGATATACGACGCTCTGCTCGATGTCGAGAGGGGGCGCTCCTTTGTAAATGACACCAACGAAGGCGACAGGAACCTGGATGTGCGGGAAGAGATCAACCGGCAAGCGCTGGAGAGATGTCAGCCCCAATACCACCATCGCGAGCGATAGCATCAGAATGCCGATGCGATTGCGCAAGGCGAGTAAAGTCAGCCACATAAAAGTAGTGCCGAGCCGTGAGTGGTGAGTACTGAGCGGAGGATCATCTAAAGACCGGCGGCATCGATCACGTTACGATTTTCCCATAGCTCGACTTAGAGCTCAGCACTCATGATTCCGGAAGCGGTTGGGTTTGTACGGGCATCCCATTCTGCACAAGATCTTTGCCGGAGACGACGACCTGCTCATCTCCGCTTAAGCCCTTGAGGATTTCGACGAGGTTGTTGTTACGGGCCCCGATCTCGACATCCACTCGCTGAGCGTTCCCCTCTCGGACGACATAGATATATTGCGTATCTTCTAGTCGACTGACGGCATCGATGGGAATCTGCAACGCTTGATGGTGGGTTCCCACTGTGACTTCGACTCGGGCAAACATCCCGCCTTTTAATCGTCGATCTTTATTGGGCAAGTCGATTTCCACCGTCATGGTACGTGTCGCGCGATTCAAGCTCTGGACGATACGCGTGACGGTTCCTTCGAACACTTGGTCTGGGTAGGCTTCGGCACGGAGCTCAGCCTTTTGGCCGATCTTCACCAACGGAATGTCTCGCTCGACGACTTCTATCAGCACACGGACCGTATTGATGTCGTGCAGGCTCATGATGCCCCGTGACATTGTCGAGGTGCTTGCGGTTGCGCTGGTCACATAGGACCCGGTATCTAAATTTCGCTCTGCGATATAACCGGGAAATGGGGCTCGGATGTAAGAATAGGCGAGGTTGGTCTCCGCCTGGGCCAGAGCAACCTCCATTTGGTTGACCTGTGCTTGTAGGGATTCGTGTGCTGCCCCGGCAGCCTCCAAGTTGACCTGCGCATTATCCAGATCCTGCTGTGAGACAAATTGATCTGTGATGAGGGATTGCATGCGATCGAACGTCAGCTTGGCATTGCGAACTACCGCATCCTGCTGTGAGACCTTTGCCTTGGCGGATAAAAGATTGGCTTTTGCCTGATTGACGGCATGTTGATAGTCGGTATGATCGATTTCTAAGAGTAATTGGTTCGCCCTGACAAAATCACCCTTATCGACATGCAGTTTTGCGATGTATCCGTCGACACGCGAGAAGATATTGACGACTTGATTGGGTGAGATGTCCGCTGTGTAGTTCAGGCGAATATCGAGATCCTGCTGTAGCGGGGACACAACGCCAACCGTAATGAGTCGTGCCTTCTTCGTGTCGGCTTTGGCTCCCGTGCTCAGACGAAAGACTACAAGAACCGTGATGACAAAAAAGATCAAGATCCCAAGGGCTAGAAATGGACGTCGGACGAGTCGACTCATGGCGATACGCCCCAGCTATGAGCCCGGCGACTGCCGGACGAGGCCGCCGAGGAAAAGAGAAACATATTCAATCACCGATGCCTCATGGGACAGGTGCATGGGTAACCCGAAGATATCGTGCAGTAGCCGATGGTGGAGGATGACACCGAAGAAAGCTTTGGCGGCAAGCACTGGATCGACCGGACGGAACGCGCCGTCTTTGATGCGTCGCCGAATGTAGCCGGCGAGAAGATCATGAAAGACCCGATATTGCTGCTGAAAAAACATGTCGGACAACTCATGTCTTTCCAAGGCACTGAAAAGGAGTAGGCGAAGCATCGTCGGATCTGTGCCCTTTCTGATCCGATAGCTGGCGAGCAACGTAAAGAGCCGTTCATCATCTCGATTCTTGGTTGCTTCTTCGACGGCTTCTTGCAATTCGGAGTATTGCGCCTTTTCCGCCAGAATTGCAGTGTACAGTGCGTGCTTGGTCGGAAAGTGTTTGAAGAGCAGTGCTTCACTGACACCGGCAGCCTTGGCGATTTGTTTAGTGGTCGTTCCAGTAAAGCCGTTTGCGGCAAACAACGATGACGCAGCGCTGATGAGGCTGGCCTGTCGCTCATGACATGAGGTTCGCGAGGATTGATGCCGCTGACGAATGGATGCTCTCGCTCTGTTCATGGTGAGTAACCACTTACTCACCATGAATTAGCATAACGCTTATATGGAAGACAAGGTGAAATTGATCATTGGAGTTACAGGTATGGAGGTAAACAAGCGGAGCATGTGTGGTGTCTGGACGACATGATTCTCAATAGCTAATAAGTTCCACCCCTGGTCAGCTGCGATTGTACGGCCATCAAACCGACTAGGCTTGGCCCACCGCTAGGTCGTGGAGAAACGACAACATCCGATCGCCATCATGGAGGCTTACTTCCTTCACCTCCACGCCGAACAGAGATTCCGACGCCCAGGCGACCATTGCTTCCGAAACGAACAGGGGTTCCTCTTCATCCAGGAAATATAAAAATAAGGTCAACTCCATGCCGACCTTCACAGGACAATTTCCACGAATGCCCAATCCACCTTCGGATAGATCGACAGCGCTCCCATCTCCAATGATAACGTCATCCCCATTGACTCCTGAATACATAATGCCGAAGGAAGCACGAGCTCTTCTCATCCTGCGGCGCTCAATCGAATGAGATGAGGAAGGAATTTCTGGCCGTCTCAAGGGCTTTACCTGTTTCATCGGTACACCTCCTGGTTGTAGCCTGTTTTCTATCGATTGATCTTCTCAGCTCTTACCGACCACGCCCTCGAACCCAAATAGCTTTTCCTGCTTTGCTGCGCGCCAGTCTACAAAAGCATTTCATTTGGAATTTTGTATGGATGAAGGCTATCGCTGAGCGTCTCCCTTGCCTTCCCACTAGATGAGGGGTAGCGCTCAATCCAGAAGAGGGGCGGAGAAGTGGATATGTTATGCAGCTGTGGAAGAGGACACCTAACTCAGAACGCAATAGGCGATGAGCATTTAAGCTCCTTCATGAGAACATCGCGGCGGTAGAGGAAGAATTGAGGACTGGACCTACATAAGCCGGAATCGAGTTCGGTGATCACTCACGGTGTGGTGAGAGATACTTTTCCAAATGAAAGATTGCAGTCGTTTTCGATGGTCTCGGTTCAGATCCATAAATCGAATGGAAAACTGACAACCCGACACCCACACAACATGCGCCGATTTCAAGACAAGTTGAGGTAGTCCGTCGGGAAGCATAATGGTAAGGGTCAATAATGTTCCACGTGTCACCGGACGGTCGCTGATGATGTGGCAACCGGAAACGGAGATGTTTTTTGTGAGTCCTTCGCCTTGGTGAGGCTGTGTCGGAACTTCACCAACATAGCGGACTCGACACGTAACGGCTACACGTTCCGCATAACGACTGTCTAAAGGCACATAGGATTTTCGGCCACTCATCGTCAGTTGTGTCATCATAGCTTCGTTTGGAATATTTTCCTAATCAATTCGGCAATGCATCTCAGCGATGAGATGCGATATGCTGCGCGCCTATATAAAAATATTCCTGGTGGCGAGGAAATCAGCTACCGTACGATGAAGAAAATTACTGTCGAATCTTTGCCCAGGCTTTTTGATACTCTTCGAAGGAATCGACTTCCATCCATCCCTTGAAAATCGGTACAGCTTGGATGTGGTAGCCCTGGTCGATCAGTTCCTGCAGCATGTCGGTGAAAGAAGCCTTGGCCAGGCTTGCAGACTCATGGAACGGGGAGGATTGATGCTGTTTGTAGGCCTTATGGTAGTACTCGCAAAGGGCCTGAGTGCCTTTCTCGGAGAACATGGCCATGCCGATGAATTCACCATGCGCCAGTTCACGGGGAAGATGCTGACCGATCTTAACCACTTGGTGCTCACCCTCCGGCATTACAAATCGGGACAAATAGCTTTTGCCGGGAGGAGCGGCCAGTGAGACAAGATCCGGATTAAGATGGGTCGGCTGGGCATTCAGTTGTTCCTGATCAAACCAGGCTAGGTCGACAACCAGAGCAATGTCGGCGGGACTTTTGAGCAACTTTTCAAGAATCGCGGTCTCAAAAATGATATCGCCGTACAAAATGATGGTCCGCCCTTTTAACTCATTTTCGGCACAGAAGAGCGAAACGAGCTCGCCGGTTTCCTCGTAACGATCGTTGTCGTAGTAGCGGATATTGGGAAGCGAGATCGCTTCTTTTTTATACCCACGGACCAACGCAATTTCTTTGATGTCACATTCGTTGAGTGCGCTGATCTGGCGATCGAGAATCGTTTTCCCTTTAATGTCGAGCAGGCACTTCGGCTTATCCTCAATCAACGGCAAAAGCTGTTTTTCGAATCCGGCGGCGGCGATAATCGCGGTGATTCGTTCACTACCCACCGGAAGGAACTGTTTCTCGTCTTGCTCCATTTTCGGGACACCGACAATGTCATAGACTTCGGGTAGCGTGACGATTCGGTCGTTTGCCGCTCCGGGACGCGTGTCTTTCTTGATGAGGCCCAGCGTGTCCGTCATGGCACGAATAGCCGCCCGTACCGGTTGGTTGGCATAGATTATGATCTTTGCCCCAGCTTCTTCCATTTCCGTCGCAGTCGTCTGGTCGAAAATCGTGGGAACTACGACTAACGGGACGCGCCCGGACCACAATTTATACACGGCCTTCAGTTCGTCGAACCTCTTTGATTTCGAATGGATCAGAATTGCGTCGGCGCCAGCGTCCGCATAGGCTTCAGCCCGTTTCAGTGCTTCTTCCTGACCCCACCCGGCGATAAGGGCCTCGGTTCTAGCAATGATCATGAATTCTGGGGAAACCTGAGCGGCTTTCGCCGCTCGAATCTTGCCGCAGTGTTCTTCAATGGGAATCAATTCTCGACGAACGCCCGCGTAGAAGCTGCAGCGTTTTGGATAGACGTTATCTTCGATGCAAATAGCCGCCACACCGGCCCGCTCACGGTCGGTGACAGTCCGCATGACATTCAGCGCGTTGCCATATCCGGTGTCGCAATCAGCGATCACTGGAATGTTCACGGCCTCAACGATATTCCGTTCAATGTCGAGTTGCTCGCTGGAGGTGATAAAACTGGCGTCGGGGATACATTTCAGAGAGGCTGAAATGGCGAAGCCGCTCGCCCAGACACCGTCGAAACCGGCGCGTTCGATGAGACGGGCGCTGAGCGCATCGTGAGCGCCGACTATCTTCAAAGCACCGGGCCTTTTCAATGCGGCTCGGAGTTTTGCGGCGTTAGTCATAGGGCCAACATGATGCGAAAGCGTGCGGCGGTTGTCAATGAAAAATTTTGTGAATTCAGGTGATAGAGAGTTAAAATGCCGTGGGCCAAACTTCCCGTCAAATATCGCACTCGTATCGAGTGATCAGGACTGTGCCGCACAGGGGGCAGTCATCTACTCCGTTCATAAATCCGTAAGCGACCAGCTTCCGGATTTTAACGAAAGTACTTCAGCAAAGCTGGCCTCCGGGAAACGTTCCATCCAACCATTTTATGGGGAATCGGTAATGTCGTCATTGAATCGTGGGGCGAGCGTGCGACTATCGATGAAGATATAGCCACGCTCTGTACCGGCCTGATATGTCAAATTGATTTCGGTGTCGGACCCACGCCAGGTGTATTGCTGGGTGAGTCCTCGCGCCATTTGCCCGGGAATGTGTTCCAGCCGACCGAAGCGGCTTTCCAAGAATCCTAGCACCTGGCGATGCACGTGGTCTCCTCGATACCGAATGCTGACACGCGCGAATTGGTCGTCCACCGAGACATAGAGGATGCTGATCATCTGGGTTCCCGCAAATGATGCTGGCTCTGTCTTGCGGAGATATTCGGCGATATGCGGATCTGCCTGTATTGGTTCCATGTCCTGACGCGAAGATAAGGAGGTTCCCCAGGGAATATCGTGAAATCCCTTCGGATCATTCGTCATGGGCACAGCCCATACCGAGTCGGCACTGATCATGATTGCGAGCATCAGGACCAACAGCCAAGGATGGGATGCTGATTGAATGGGATTTTTCATCTCTGTATGCAGATCGGGCGATAGCCGTATTGGAACTCACGCTAACATGCGAGTGGAGTCAACTCAACCGCGGATCTTTCTTGAGAACCCTGCAGGGCATATTTTATAATGCGCCGATTTTGCGTGGACGTGTGTCAATATTCCAAGGGAATTTTCAGTGATTGAAAGCGACGTGTTCGTGCAGGCCATGCAGGATATGGGGGTCAATTTTTTCACCGGCGTGCCGGATTCGATTCTGGGCGGGATCATTGCGGAACTCATGAACCGTCGACTCTACACCCCTGCGGTTCGGGAGGATGAAGCGGTGGGCATGGCTGCGGGGGCGTATATGGCGGGAAAAACGCCCGCCGTATTAATGCAGAATTCAGGACTCGGCACCTCACTCAATACGCTCATTTCCCTTAATGTGATCTATAAGCAACCCTGCATATTGATTGTTTCATGGCGGGGTCAAGGAGGAAAGGATGCTCCCGAACATTTGGTGATGGGGGAAGTGATGCCGCAATTGCTCGATACCGTCAAAATTCCGCATCGTACCTTGACTGAAAAAACAGCCATCGAAGATTTCAGGTGGGTGGCTCAGACATTCATGCAGCAACAGATTCCGGTCGCGTTGCTCATCACCAAGGGCGTGGTGAAAGGGTTGCATCCGTGAGACCTGAACAAGGCACATTGATCATCGGCTGGGGCGGCGTGACGGCTGCGGACTTTGCAAGTTGCATCCGTGAGACCTGAACAAGGCACATTGATCAGCCGAGCGCAGGCGATGGCGGCTTTGTTGGAACTACTGACCGATCAACCCGTCATTATCTGCAACGGGTTTCCCTCGCGCGAGGCTCACAAGATCGCGGATCGGTCCACCCATTTCTACATGATCGGTTCCATGGGGAATGCCGCGGCGATTGCACTCGGTGTCGCGCTCGCAAAACCCAATAAACAGGTGATCACCTTCGACGGCGATGGAAATGTGTTAATGGGAATGGGTACTGTCGCGACGGTCGGTGCGTTAAAACCGAAAAACTTTATCCACGTCGTCTTCGACAACGAAGTGTACGGGACGACCGGGAACCAGCCCACGATCTCCAACGTGGTGCCGCTGGAGAAAGTGGCGAAGTCGGCGGGCTACGTGAATGTGGAACGGGTCCTTGATCGCGACGATCTTGTCTACGAGTTCAAAGACATGCTGAAAAAGGATGGACCCAGCATGCTGCTCATCAAGGTGAATGAATTTGTGGAAGATGCAGGCCGTGTCTTGCACGATCCTCCGGATATCACCCGCCGATTCATGAAGGCGATTGAATGACGTCACTCGTGAAACGTTATTCGTAAATCGCTATTTGATGTACGAAGTAGAATCGGCATTTTGCGATTAACGCTTCACGGTTAACGAATAACGGAGAAAAGAGTGGTTCTCCTCAATCCTGGGCCGGTGAACGTTTCCGAACGGGTACGGCAGGCGCTGCTGAAACCCGATATCTGTCATCGAGAAGATGAATTTTACGAGCTGCTCCACCGTATCCAAGCCAAACTGCTCAAGGCCTTTACCCCTGGGGCTGAATCGGAATACGTCGCCGTCGTGATGACCGGGTCAGGGACGGCCGTCGTCGAAGCCGCCTTGATGTCGTCGCTCCCTCACGGCCGCCGTATGCTCATTCTCAACAACGGCGTCTACGGTGAACGGATGTCTCAAATCGTGGGGCTCCATCGCCTGGGGGTGAGCGAGTTGAAATATGAATGGACGGTTCGGCCCGATCCGGAAAGATTGCTTCTTGCCTTGCGACAGCATCAGGAGGTGCATGCCGTCGGCATGGTCCATCATGAGACCACCACCGGACTCCTCAATCCGGTCCACGAGATTGCCGAGATCGTCGATAATCAGAATCGGGTGTTTGTGCTGGATGCCGTCAGCGCTCTGGCGGGCGAGACGATCGACATTGCGCGGTCGCACATCTATATGGTGATGGGGACGGCGGGAAAGTGTATTCAAGGGTTCCCAGGCGTCTCATTCGTGCTGGTGCGGAAGGGGTTCGTCGAAAAAATGCGTTCGTACCCGAAGCGCTCGTGGTATCTCCAACTGACTCATTACATCGACAACGAGGGGCGAGGCACGATTCCCTTCACGCCCGCCGTGCAGGTCTACTATGCCTTTGACGAAGCACTCAACGAGCTACTCGAAGAAGGCGTGGTCAATCGCATCCAACGGTACAAGAAGATGGCGACCTTGATCCGTGAGCGAATGGCCAAACTCGGCGTGAAGGCGCTCCTCCCGGCGGACCGGCAATCGAATACGATCACGGCCTATCACCTGCCGGATGGTGTGTCCTATCACACGTTGCATGACCGCCTGAAGCAGCAGGGTTATGTTATTTATGCCGGTCAAGGCAACTTGGAAAACAAGATCTTCCGCGTGGCCAATATGGGGGCCTTGTCCGAGGCGGAATTCGGCGGGTTTCTTGACGCCTTCGAGCACGTGTGCAAGTCGGCATGAAGGCGGTCATTCTGGCAGCGGGAGTGGGGAAACGTCTGTGGGAAGTGACCCAGCATCGTCCGAAATGCCTCATCGAGATCGGCGGACAGTCGCTTTTGCGTCGGTACTTGGAGTCGCTGGCTTCCGTCGGGATTCGCCGGGCCGAGATCGTCGTCGGGTACAAACAGGAAATGATTCGTACGGCGGTCGAGCAGGATGCGTGCGGCGTCAACGTCACGTTTCTGGTCAACGAGCAGTTTCACAGAGGCAGTATTTCCTCGCTGTGGATCGCACGAACCGCGTTCGACGACGATACTATCGTGATGGATGCCGATGTGCTGTTCCATCCGGAAATCCTACGGCGTCTGGTGTCGTCGCCTTCTGAGAATGCGCTGTTGATGGATGAGACGGTGAAGCAGACCGGAGAAGAATGCATGGTGGTCGTCGCGGGAGGCCGAGTTGTCGCACTGACAAAGAACATGCCGGAACAGTACGACTTCGCCGGTGAAGGGGTTGGATTTCTTCGTGTTCGGCATGCCGACACGCCTCGTGTGGTGTCTGCGCTGCGCGGCGCCATCGATAGAGGCTTATGGGATATGGAGTATGAGGACGCGCTGCTGCAGTATTTTCAGGATGTGCGGGTCGGGTATGAGCGGATCGGCGGTCTGCCCTGGACCGAGATCGATTTCATCGAAGACATAAGAAAAGCCGAGTTGGAAGTTTCGCCAAGATTATGAGAAAGTCTTTCCCATGATAGGATGTCCGATGGAGCGGACCCTGCATAAGGGAAGCCATGAGTAAGAGCACCCTTCAAAGAAGAGCCGAAATCCAAGGACTGGCGACGGCGATTCTGCTGCCGTCTGTCGGGGTATTCGGCGGTCCGATCGGGTCGCAGGTCGACGACGTGGGACCTCTGACGAACGTCGTGGGGATCGGACTCTTTCAACGGGCCGTGCTCACCTTGCAACGGGCGGGGATTCGTCAATTAATCGTCCTTTCCGGTTCCGAGGAGGAGCAGCTGAAGCAGGCGCTGGGCAAAGGGCCGCGCGTTACGATTCCCGTCCGATGGATGCCAATCCGTGAGTTTCCTCTCGATGATCCTCGAACATGGGAAGCCTTGGCGGCGGAAGTGCATGGCTTTGCGCTGGTCGCGAGCATCAATGGCGTGTTCTCTCGAGGGCTGATCGAACGGTTGCGGCGTGATGTACAGGACGGTCAGGCCATCGTGGTCTCTCAAGCCCCACAGAGGCAGGTCGATCAGTTCACGGTGCAGGGTGTGCGATCGAAGGTCCCATCCAGTCGCCCGGCGCTTTTCGCCCCTCCTCGTTTCGACGATCCGGCCTTGCGTATCGCCGAGCTGGTGGTTGTGCCGGCAAGTCTGATGAGCACCGCCAATCAAGCGGCGAGCGAAAAGGGAAGTCCTCCGATCCGGCAGTGGCTTGAGCAGGCAGAGGCGGATGGTCGAGTGCGGCTCGTCTCGGCTGAAGAGAAGCGGGGGGCTTGGTATCAACCCGTCCGAAACGTGTTCGACGTCCAAACAGCCGAAAAGAAGTTGCTCAATTCGCTCAAGGGAGAATTTGAAGGGTTCGTCGATCGCTATTTCAATCGCAAGGTCTCTCGCTGGTTCACGCGCCTCTTTCTCGCCATGGGGCTGTCGCCCAATTCCATCACGGTCCTTGCCGGATTTATCGGTCTGGTTGCTGCGGCGGGGTTTGGGATGGGCACGTACAGTGCCGGTATTGTGGCAGCCCTCTTGTTTCAATTGGCAGCCGTCATTGATTGCTGCGACGGCGAAGTCGCGCGATTGACTTTTACCGAGTCGTCTTTTGGCGCTTGGCTCGATATTGTGTTGGACAACATTGTGCATATGGCGATTTTTGCCGGCATCGCCGTGGGACTCTACACGAGTCAGATGGGGCAAGCGAACGACTGGGTACCTCTCGCGCTAGGCGCCGCCGCTGTGCTCGGCAACGGTCTCTCATTCTTACTTGTCGAAAAGGCGCAAAAGATTAAAACGGTGAGTGGCTGGAGAACACCTGTTCATGCAGCCTGGGCGGACGTCATGTTGAAAAATGTCGCCAGCCGTGATTTCTCGGCGGCCTTACTGGGGTTTGCGCTGTTCGATCAACTCTATTGGTTTCTACTCTTTGCGGCAGCCGGTTCTTTACTGTTTGCCGGCGCCATGATTTGGGCCATCCGTCCGTCTGCAGTGTCATCTCTTCTGCCATAAATGTCGCGCTTACCATCCGACTAACGTGTTGCGCTCTATCCTTCTAGCCCTTGGCCTCATCGTTCTGAGCCTTCTCGTCTGGCATATCGGTCCGGCGAATATCTATGAAGCCGCTACCAGACTCGGTCCGACAGCTTTGCTGGCCATCCTGATCCCATCGGTCCTTATGTATTCCGTTGAAGCCTATGGGTGGAAAGTAGTGCTGGGTCGGGCGGCACAAGGAGTTCCGTTTTGGCGACTGCTGACGATTCGAAGCGCCGGCGAAGTGGTGAATATGACCACACCGACGGCCTACCTGGGAGGCGAACCACTGAAGGTCTATCTGCTCAAACGGTACGATGTTCCCATGGCGGAGGGGGCCGCGTCAGTCGTAATTGCAAAGACGACCATGACGATCGCCGAAGTGTTCTATATCCTCACGGGAATCGCCCTTGCCTTTTGGATTCTGGGTGCCGGCAGTTCGGCGGGGCAGACTATCATGGCGGCATTGTTAAGTGTCGGACTGTTGGTGTGTTCAATTGCAGGATTTGTCTTCATCCAACAGCGTGGGCTCTTTGCATCGATTCTGTCATTGGTCAAGAAATTGGGCTTGCGAATCCGGTCTCTGGAAGCGCAGGGAGAACACCTGCGTTCAATCGACCAGACGATCCGGAATTTCTATCGCAACCATCAAAAGGCCTTTTATGGGTCGATGGGGGTATACTTTTTGGGCTGGATGGCCGAATCGATGGAAGTCTTCGGGATTATCTATTTGCTCGGTGGTTCGGTGAGTCCATTGTCCGCCCTCTCGATAGGGGCGCTCGCGGTTTTTATCAAGGGCGGCTCCTTCTTCATCCCCGGCAGTCTGGGTGCCCAAGATGCCGGCAATCTCCTGTTGCTCCAAACTTTCGGCTACAGTGATGTAACGGGGATCACCTTCGCGCTGCTGCGACGGTTTCGAGAGCTGGTGTGGATCGGTATCGGGCTGTTGTGTTTGGCAACGGTGGGGAAAGGCAGGATTCCTTCGGATCAAGAGATGGAAAATCCTTCCTGAGTGATCGCTCGGAGCCGTTCGATCATCCGGTCCCACACAAATCCGTGAAGCCGAAAATCGGCCGCCCGCTCCACCTTGTGGAATTGAAGTCCCATTCGATTTCCTTGAATCCATCGCACCTCCGCCTCTTCGACCGGGAGTGACTGTGCCTGATCCGGGAGGATCAGTCGTACGCGGAGGGTGGTCCGTTGGGGTGCGGCACCGGCACACTCGATCGCACAGCCGAACACCGTGAGGTTCATCACCTTCCCTTCCGCGATCGTCTCCGCATCGGAAAACATCACGGGGTATTGCACGGCGAGTGGGACTCGATAGTGATGCCGAAAATGGGGAGGTGTGGATTCCACGTCCCAGTGTAGTGAGTCTTGCGTGGCGGAATGAATCCCCCTTTGGCGGGGACGAAGCGGGCTCCCCGGAGTTGTCTTGAATCATTGCGCCGCGAGGACCGCCTCATGCGGAGTAGTGTTTATTGAGGTGTTCTCTCTGGAACTGCATAATATGCCTGATCAGCAGTTCTCGATCCTGATTGGTCATCCCGACAAAGCGGCCATGGAGGCGATACGTGTTGAGTGGGTAAGGAATAGGGTCGACACGCAATACTTCGAGGTAGGACTTAAAGAGCACCTGGCCAGGAAGGAGCAGGGTGCAAGAGAGAATCTCATTGACCGCGAAGACTTGGTTGAGTGTGACGCCGATGCCGCCGCCGCTGATGTTGACGGATCGCTGGATGAGCGTTGCCTCCTCCGTGTTGCTCTCAGGCTGAAGACAGATGGGCAAGGTGACGGTGATGCGATAAAACTCACGGCGATCTTTCGAAGACGGCTGCGAAGGCGGGGTATCCGATGGCATGGTGGAGAGGAGTATAGCAAAAGAAGGATGTCGCTCGCGCCGGAGGTCGGAGTCTTTTAGCGAGCACGATAATGTAGTCGCCATCCGAACATTGCTAAAATTCACATTTTCCCAACCTCATTCGAGAACTACAGACTTCCTACTTACGGCTGATGGCCGACGCGGCGGCCGATGACGTCCATCATCGGTTTGATGAGGGGAAGTTCCTGGAAGAGTTCGTGGTGAGAAATCGGTTCCACTTCCCGAACTTCTTTGAGCGGCTTGATAAACATGATGGCCACGGCTAATCGCAGCAAGGCCGAGACCAGAAAAATCACCAAAAGGTTCGACACGAAATGCACTTTAAATCCTCCGACGACGATCTCGGGCGCGAGCACGGTACTGAGCCATCCTCCCGCCATGGTTCCAAGGAACGCGCTCGTGGCGTTGACGCCATTGCTCACCGCCACGGCGCCGGCGCGTTCCTCGCTCGGCACCAGATCATAGACCGTGTTCTGCAATCCTAGATTGAATCCCGACCACACCACGCCACCCAGGCAATTGATGATCATCAACCACCAAATCTGGTCAGTTATTAGGTATAACGCCGGCAGAATCGGTACGCCGATGCCTGTGGCCCACAGCAGTTTCTTGTTTCCGTAGCGGTCTCCAATGCGTCCCCACCCGTTCAGCGCTATGAAGCCGCCGATGATGGCCGTGGCTGCCCAAGCAGAATACTCAAAGTACGTAAAATGCAAATCGCGTAACAAGTAAACGGCAAAGTAGGGACCGGCCAACAATGCGGCAAAGTGCATGCAACCAGAAAACCAGAGAAATCTTATAAGATCGCCGTGTCGGCCGGCCATCACGCAATCGCGGAGACGCAAATGCAAGTGAGCCGTTACAGGGACTGCAGATTCGTCCAATCGGCGCAGATAATGAGCAGCCATCCCGCGTGCGCCGGCCGCCACGAGAAAGAGTGCCGTGAAGCCGGCCCATGCGACTCCTCGATGTTGAGCCCACGTCAGCACGAGACCTCCGGTCATTAAGGCAATAAAACTGGCGGCCGACATGATTCGAGCCCGCCGAGCAAAGTACGCACCGCGACGGTCGGGGTCAATCAAGTCCGTGATCAGGCTATTCCACGCAGGGATAGAAAAGTGACCGACGACCACGAAGGGAACGGCGCACACAATGACCAGGATCGCACCGTATTCCGGAAACACCATGGGGAGAAAAAGGAGAGGCAACCACAACAGCGCCTGGGCGATTGCACCAGCGACGACGACTGCATGGCGATGTCCGAACCATCGCAGCCATATGACCGATCCAAATTGGGCAAAGGTGCCGATAAAGGCCGGAAGGGTGTTGAGCATGCCGATCTGAGATGTGCTGGCCTGTAGGGTGAGGGCGAAAGCCGTGAGATAATTTTCCCCGGCTCCTTGCATGATCGCCGTGTAGGCACCTTCACGGATACCATATTGCTCGTTGTATGCACGCCGCAGAGCAGCGGTGTCCGATTGCGAGACATTCTGTGGGCTCATAGGGAAGATGTCAGAATGATTACCAAAAACAGACGCTCTTGTCACCATACCGAGCCGTCAATCCGATGTACATATGCGGGATAAGAGTACAGGCTTGGATGATTGTGGTACTATGCCGCGCATGAAAATCGCACAGGTTGTGCTTTGGATAATTTTGTCGCTACTTGGTGCCTTGGCTCTTGCGCAGGTCGCAGGGTTCATCAGTCCTGAAGAAAAGGTGAACGGTCTTTGGCTGGTTGTGGCGGCTGCCTGCATTTATGTGCTGGCCTATCGGTTCTATGGCCGCTGGATTGCCAGGCAAGTCGTCGAACTCAATAATCAGCATGTGACACCTGCGGTGCGGCTGAATGACGGCGTGAATTTTCACCCCACCAACAAGGTCGTGCTATTCGGCCACCACTTTGCGGCGATTGCAGGGGCGGGGCCCTTGCTTGGTCCGGTCTTGGCGGCGCAGTTTGGTTTTCTCCCCGGGTTTCTTTGGCTGGTGATTGGCGCGGTGCTTGCCGGAGCGGTGCAGGATTTCATCATTCTGGTGGCCTCCATGAGACGCAACGGGCGCTCGCTACCTGAAATTGCGCATGATGAATTGGGCTCGATCACCGGCACGGCAACGGCAATAGCGGTACTCTTTATTGTCGTGGTGGCATTGGCGGGATTGGGGTTCGCCGTCGTGAATGCCCTCTATCATAATGCCTGGGGCACGTTTACGATTGCGATGACGATACCGATTGGCTTTCTCATGGGCGTGTATCTGCAGAAGTTTCGTTCCGGTGCGGTGGCGGAAGTGTCGGTGCTTGGCATTGTCCTGCTGATTGGGGCGGTACTGTTCGGCCGTGTCGTCGCACAGTCTTCCTATGCGTGGCTCTTCGAATTCGACAAACCGGCGCTGATCTGGCTCCTAGCCGGCTATGGCTTTCTCGCCTCGGTGTTGCCGGGATGGATGTTGTTGGTACCGAGAGGCTATCTCTCGACCTTCATGAAGCTTGGGGTCGTGTTTCTGCTCGGATTCGGCGTCATCCTGATGGCGCCGACGATTGAAATGCCGCGAGTGACGACTTTTGCCAGCGGAGGGGGGCCGATTATTCCCGGCACACTCTTCCCATTTCTCTTCATTACGATCGCCTGCGGAGCGATCTCGGGTTTCCATTCGCTCGTCTCATCAGGCACGACGCCCAAGATGATCGAGCAGGAGTCGCAGGCCGTGGTGGGGTACGCAGCGATGCTGCTGGAAAGTTTTGTCGGCGTGATGGCGTTGATTGCGGCCTCAGTGTTGATTCCCGGCGATTACCTGGCAATCAATACGACAGTAGGCACAGAGACATTGACAGCGATAGGGTTTCCACCGGCACGAATTTCCGAACTGTCCCAATTGGTCGAGGTAGATGTGGCGGGGCGTCCAGGCGGCGCCGTATCCTTGGCGGTCGGGATGGCGTCGATCTTCTCGGCGTTGCCTGGTATGTCGGGCTGGATGGCCTATTGGTATCAGTTCGCGTTGGTGTTCGAGGCCTTGTTCATTCTCACGACGATCGATACGGGAACGCGCGTGGCGCGGTATCTCATTCAAGAGATGGCGGGGCGAGTCTATGCGCCCTTTCGTCGAATGAACTGGGTGCCGGGCGTTCTGTTGAGCAGTGGTCTAGTCGTGGGAGCCTGGGCCTATTTGATCGGAACAGGGAGCATTTCGACGATTTGGCCGATGTTCGGTGCGGCGAATCAGCTGCTGGGGATGCTGGCTCTCTGCATTGGGACAACGGTGTTGATCAAGATGTGGAAGTCGCCCTATCTCTGGGTGACGGCGCTGCCGATGCTTTTCGTGGGCATGATTACATTGACCGGATCGTATGAAATGTTTTGGCTGTTCTTGAAGAAAGCCGGAACATTGGCGGCAGGACAGGCCGTTGCTCTCTATCTGGACGCGGTGTTGGTGGCACTGGTGGCGGTATTGGGCATGATTGTCTTGAGCGACAGTATCAGGCAGTGGTATGGCTACGTGGTCTTGAAGAAGCCGTTTACATCAAGTGAAGTCGTCGTGAGGGCAGGCGGCGGGGCTGCTGGGAGGATACAAACTGCGATTCATCGTGATGAAGAGAAGGCGTTTAAATTGCCGCACAGAACAGGGTGCTGCTAACGGATGTTGAAAAGGCTTCCAGCTGCGTTCTTGTATCGCTCAGAGGCTCAACATGCCAAACAACGATGACGCGTGCCTCGCCCCTTTGCTCATAGCGGCCTTACCGGAAGACCTTCTTTGAACATCTGTAGGACGCATAAGCTGCAAGATAAGGGGTTGACACATGGCTGATCAGTTTTCATTCGACGTGGTGTCGGAAGTGAATATGCAGGAACTGAAGAATGCACTGGATCAGGCGACGAAAGAAATCAAGCAGCGGTTCGACTTCAAGGACTCGAAGACAGAGATCACGCTGAAGGAAAAGGAAAAAGAATTGGTCGTCGTTTCGGATGATGAGTACAAGCTCAAGGCGGTGCAGGAGATTATTAAAACGAAATGCGTGAAACGGGGCGTCTCGCTGAAAGCGTTCACGCAGGGCGCGATCGAGCCGGCGTTGAGTGGGACTGTGCGGCAAGTGGCGAAGATTCAAAGTGGCTTGGCATCGGACAAGGCCAAGGAGGTCACAAAGGCGGTCAAGGATTCCAAGCTGAAAGTCCAAGCACAGATTCAGGGCGAGCAGGTGCGGGTGCTGGGGAAGAGCAAGGATGAATTGCAGTCCGCGATCGCATTCTTGAAAAGTAAGGATTTCGGAGTCGACTTGCAGTTTATGAACTACCGATGAGGAGTGCTCTTGCCCCCCTGCTCGCGGAACGCACAAGTCCCCTTGTCGGGGCACTGGGAGGGAACGCATGCTCGTTCCATCCGCGCATGTGAAGATCAATCAAGCCGTTCTCAGGAATTCTTTATCGCTCATCCCGCCTGCTTATGAAAACACTCATCGGCTTTCTGCTTTTGATGCTTGGGTTTTCCATTTTTGGCTGCAATCGCAGTGATCCGATCGTGGTCATTCAACTTCATCCGAACAATCCTGATATCATATATGTGGCGACGAACGACTATATTTATAAGACTCGTGACGGCGGGCGGACATGGACGAATCTCTCCAAAGGAATGAGTCACTCCCGTGTGATCGCCATGGCAATCGATCCTGTTTATCCGGCGACGGTCTATGCAGGGACGAAGGGCGATGCCGTCTATAAAAGCCATGATGGGGGGCAACGCTGGGTCTCGATGCGTTCCGGGCTTGATGATGCGACGATCACCTCGGTCGTGAATCAGTTTCTCTTTGATCCTTCCGACGCGCAGCACATCTTTCTTGCGACGACGATGGGCGTGTTCGAAACAAAAAACGGCGGCGAACAATGGGTGAAGAAAATGGAGGGGATGAAAGAAGTGTTGATGGTCGTAACGCTGGGCATGGATCCGACCAGGCCTTCCATTCTGTACGCTGGAACGAGCGGCGGCGTCTATAAATCGGTTGATCAGGCCGGCCATTGGGAAAAAATGAACAACGGGCTGGTTCCGCCGGATATGTTGAAAACGTCGCGAGCGCTGAACGTCACCTCAATCCTGGTCGATCCATACGAGCCCGATACCGTTTATGCTGCCACACTCGCAGGGCTGTATAAATCAACGGATGCAGGCAAGGCTTGGAAGCGAATCGGAGAGTCGCTTTCCGACCAGATGATCGTTGCGATGGTGCTCGATGGAGCGCGTCGAGGCACGATCTACGTCACGGGGCGGGATGGAGTGCATCGAAGCGAAGATGCCGGTGCGACATGGAAGCTGGTCAACAGCGGGTTTGTGACCACCAACATCAGAACAATTGCACAAAGTGCAACGGAGCCGAAAGTTTTCTATGCCGGCACAAACGGCAGCGGTTTGTATCGCAGCAAGGATGCTGGGGAGACGTGGGAACCGATACCGGTAGTCAAAGATAAGTCGTGATTGGACTATCGTCTCCGACTGTTCAGGTCGGAATCCCCGATAGAAGCTCCGACTCCGCGTCGCGGAAGTGTGGAAGATCCTTCCCGATTTTGTGCGCCGTCGATTTCGAACCCTGTGCTGCTGGACATAGATGTGTCCTGTACATCCGTTCCTGGCCGATGCGGGAGTTGGCTGTCGTGAACATCCTCCCCTCTGCGCGGGCGAAGCGACTCGCCCACATTGCTGTAGGGAGATACTGAGGCTCCGATGTCCGCACCGAAGTGCGAGTTTAACTTGGTATCCTCAATGTCTCCTCCAATTCGTGAGCGCAAGGTCGTGTCTTGAATCTCCATCCCGGTTGGTGCTGATGATGGCGGCCTTTTGGCTTTGAACTCTTTCTTAATCGCCTCTTCATCCTCTTGGATCTGCGCTTTGGCCCGGCCGCTGGCTTCATAGTCGACGTTGCCGAGACTTTGCTGTGCCTCGTTCAATTTATCCAGGCGTCCCTTGAGTCGAAACAGGTCTGCACGTGCGTGCGCGACGGTTCCGACAATTTCGCTGAGCGTGAATTGTCGAGCAAATGTACCAAGCTTGGGACTTCGTCCAGCACCTCCCCCTAAGCCACCGCTTCCACTTCCATCTCCAGGGCCGATGCCAGGGCTGCCGTCTGCTCTGCTGCCGATGCCGAATCCGGACGAGTTGTAAATGCCTTTCTGCTGTACCGCTTTGAGAATATGGTTAGCCTCATCGATTAAATCGACAATTTCTGCGGGTGCGCTGTTGTCAGTCAAGCAACATGAGACGAATGTCCGATAGCGATCTGAAAATTTTGAGGCTGCATTCTGCAATTCCATGATCTTTATCGGATCGCGTTCAGGAAGATCAAACCCCTGTTGGCGCGCATTCTCCCTGAAAGATTCCGCCTCCTGTTGGTCGTAAAGGGGCTCACAACCCGAACTTCTTTTCGTTGAAATCTGTTGGTCGGGCGTCTTGTTCGAGCACCAGTAGACCGCTGCGGGTTGGTTAAGAGGGTTATCGGGATTGAAGTCCTTCGCACCGGCCTGTTCAAAACAAAGGAGTGGACTGATAAGGAACAGAAGCAGTCTTGTGTATGAACGGCCCAAATGGCATGTACCCATAAAAACATTCTCTAATTGAAACCCCCTTGAAGTCAATGAAACTCTACGAGTTTGATCGGTGGAATTTATCGGTATTGGTCATGGGTTTAAGTGGTGTAGCCTATTGTATTGAAAAGCAAATGACTCGAAAAACGTGTCTGCTCCACATCGCATGTAAAATTCATCTCTTGCATAATTAGCGATACGCTAAAGTCTGTTGACAACCAAAAATGCGAGAGTATACTTCGTCTGGCGTGGGAAGAAGTGGAAGCGAGTGGGCGACAATATTGTTCACAAAAATTTGCATGTCCCAGTGCTTGGTCAGGAAGTATGTTTTTGGCTAACCTCTGAGCGATCAATCACTATTTTGGATTGTACAGTGGGGTATGGTGGGCATGCAGAAATGCTTCTTACATCAACCTCAGCTGGAACAATGATCATCGGGCTAGACAAGGACGTTGAGGCAATTGATTTCTGTAGGCGGCGCTTAAATCGATTTGGAGATCGTATTGTGTTGCGACAAGGAGACTATCGGGACTTGAAGTCGCATCTCGCTGAAATAGGTATCGCGAAAGTCGATGGTGTGCTCTTCGATTTTGGGGTTTCATCTCCACAGTTGGATGATCCGTCGCGAGGTTTCAGCTTTCAGCAAGAGGGTCCACTTGATATGCGTATGGATCAAACGATGGGGAAAACTGCGACAGATCTGGTGAACCGCAGTTCTGAACATGAGCTCGCAGACATAATCTTTCAGTATGGAGAAGAGCGATATGCCAGGCGGATTGCTCGAGCAATCGTGCAGGAAAGGCAATGTCGTCCGGTCGAGACCACGGGAGCGCTCGTTTCCATCATCGCGCGGTCCGTGCCGGGATCATATCGCCACGGACGGATTCACTGGGCAACGCGTACATTTCAGGCGCTTCGTATTGCAGTGAATCATGAACTGGACTCATTGGAGTCGTCGCTTCGAGATGCAACCGAAGTGCTGACTTCGGGAGGAAGGATCTGCACGATTTCCTTTCATTCTCTCGAAGATCGTATCGTCAAACATACATTCCGGTCCCTCTCACAAGGGTCGGAAGCGACCCTTTCGATACTTACCAAGAAACCGGTCTTTCCTTCTAAAACAGAATGTGAAGCGAATCCCCGATCGCGAAGCGCTAAATTACGAGTCGCTGAGCGCCAACAAAAGACGGGTCTTTCATGAAGACCGTCACTGTTTTTCTAGGGCTCTGTCTCGTGTTCGTGTTTGTGTGGGAGCGCGTAGATATGGTTCGGATGGGTTACCAAATCGAGCGGTTGAAGCGTGAGAAGACGTTACTTGAACGTCAACGGGATGAGCTCCGCGTTAAGGTTTCGGCACTGAGTGCCGCTGATCGGATCGCGAAATTGGCGACCGAAAAGCTCGGTATGAGTCTGCCTCAACATGGCCAGATCATTATGGTTCAGTCCAGGCCAAGTTATACCCCTCCCGCAGATATTGTGCAGGTTGAGCTGAAGATCGCCAAGGATTATCTTCCCATCAGGAGGTTCTAGTGACCGGTTCCTTTTCTCGCGGTCGTCGGTATGTTCTGTTGTTGTTATTGTTATGCGGGTTTGGAGTGGTTCTGTTCCGATTGGTCACATTGCAAGTGTGGCAAGCGGCGAAACTTGCGGCCAAAGCGGATCGACAGCACCAAAAGACAGTATCGCTGGAAGGGGCGCGCGGCACGATTGCCGACCGACACGGCAAGATTCTGGCCATAAATGTAGAAGTGCCGTCCGTATTCGGAATCCCAAACGCGTTGGATAGTCCTCTCACGATCGCCCGGCAGTTATCGCCGATTCTGCATGTGAGGACCGATGAGTTGGAACGAAAACTTCGACAGGAGCGGAGTTTCGTGTGGTTGGCCCGAAAATTGGACCCTGAACAGGGGCGGCGGCTCGATCGTTTGCCGCTTGATGGAATTGGGGTTGTGATGGAAGGGAGACGGTTCTATCCAAAAGGGGCACTCCTGGCTCATGTGCTGGGTTTTTCAGGAATGGATGGTGAAGGTTTGGAAGGTGTAGAGCATCGATATGAATCGTACCTGCGTGGTGAGAAGCGGATGATGGTGCTGCAGCGCGATGCCTTAGGACGTACGGTGTTTCCCAAGGGAATGATGGAACGGAGTCCGACACCCGGCCAAAACCTCACGCTTACAATCGATGAGGTGATCCAGTATATCGCCGAAAGAGAGCTGGAGGACGCAGTTAGCCGTGCGCAGGCAAAGTCAGGCACAATGATTGTACTTAATCCAAAGACCGGAGCGGTGTTGGCTATGGCGGTTAGTCCGCGATTTGATCCCAATGCCGTGTCGGCTCTCAACCCTGATCGCTGGCGAAACAGAGCGCTTACGGATGCCTATGAGCCAGGGTCCACCATGAAGGCAATGATGGCCGCGGCGGCCATTGAGGAAGGAGTGGTAAGGCCGAATACGATGGTATTCGGCGAGCATGGCCATATGACGGTCGCGAACACCGTGATCCATGACCATGAGCGGCTGGGATGGGTATCCTTTGCCCAGGTGATTCAGAAGTCCAGCAATATCGGGGCGGCGAAAACCGGTATGGCGCTTGGAGAAGATCGGCTCTATCGATATCTCCAGGCATTCGGTTTCGGACAGCGAACGGAGATCGATCTCCCTGGGGAGGGGGTCGGATTGGTGAGAAATCCAAGAGAGTGGGGGCGCCGTTCGGTCGCATCTATTTCCATGGGGCAAGAGATCGGTGTAACGCCGCTTCAAATGATATCCGCAGTTGCAGCCATCGCAAACGGAGGTGTGTTGATGAAACCATACGTGGTTTCAGAAATACGGGATGCTGACGGCCACATCCTTAGGCAGATACCTCCTCAAGCCAAGCGACGGGTCATTTCTCCGGAAACGGCCCGCAGCGTGACGAAGATTCTTGAAGGCGTCATCACGGACGGCACCGGGACCAAGGCGGCTATTCGGGGATTTCGGGTGGCTGGGAAAACCGGTACGGCCCAAAAGATCGACCCACGAACCGGTACCTACTCGGCCTCACGATTTATTGCATCTTTCACAGGGTACGTGCCCGCTGACAACCCTCAGCTCGCAATGATTGTGGTTATCGATGAGCCTCAAGGTGAGGCGTGGGGCGGGGCTGTTGCCGCTCCCGTGTTTAGCCGTGTCGGGGAACAGGTATTAAGCTACTTAGGCGTGCCATCGAGTGAGCCCGTCACGTTGGCGATGGCCCGGAAATAGTAATCATACTTGGAAATGTCGAGGACCATGGCAACCCTGCTTCAGGCACTGGAAGGACAGGTGAGGATTCTTGATCGTCATGGAAATTTGGACGTGTCCATAAAATCGATCACTGATGATTCCCGAGCCGTTTCGACCGGCAGTCTCTTTGTAGCGGTAAAAGGGGAGAGGGTCGATGGGCACAAATTTATTCCGGCGGCAGTGAAGAGAGGCATGGCCGCATTGGTGTCGCAACAGCCGGTGAATGGGGTGTTGCTTCCATTGGTCCGCGTTGACGACTCCAGAAAGGCACTTGGATTATTGGGAAGCCGCTTTTACGGAGACCCCTCGTCGCATATTCGGATGATCGGCGTGACCGGGACAAACGGAAAAACCACCACGACCTATGTCTGCAAAGCGCTTCTGGAAGCCCTGCATCACCCGGTAGGATTGATTGGAACAGTCGCCTATCAGATCGGTGAACGCACGATGCCGGCAACACACACGACACCCGGCTCTCTTGAACTACAACAGTTGCTGGCCACGATGGTCGCCGGCGGGTGCACCACTGCAGTGATGGAAGTGTCCTCTCACGCTCTGGCGCAGGATCGCACGAGCGGATGCGAATATGATGTGGCGGTCTTTTCGAATTTGACTCAGGACCATCTCGATTTCCACAAAACCATGGAGGAGTACTTCCAAGCAAAACTGAGGCTTTTTACAGGATTGAAGAGAGGTCTTAAGGCGAATAAACGAGCGATCATCAATATCGATGATCGCTATGGGAATCGTATTGTCGAGGCCTGCCACGCCCCGGTTTGGACCTATGCATTAAGAGCCAAGGCAGATCTGCGTGCTGAAGCGGTACGGTTGTCTCTTGAAGGAACAACCTTTACCGCTGCGACTCCGTTCGGAAACTTCACCATTGAGAGTCACCTCGTCGGTGAGCACAACATCTATAATTTATTAGCTGCTATCGGAGTCGCGCTTCACGAAGGAGCCACACCTGCACAAATTTGTGATGCTGTGACAAGGATCATTAACGTGCCGGGACGGTTTGAACGTGTGATCGCAGGCCAGCCGTTCACGGTGGCCGTGGATTACGCCCATACCGAAGACGCGCTCGTCCGATTGCTGGCGGCGGCACAAGCCCTGAAAACGGGACGCATCATCACAGTCTTTGGGTGCGGTGGAGACCGCGACCGGGGAAAGAGGCCGAAGATGGGAGAAGCGGCCGTACGCTACAGCGACGTCGTGATATTGACTTCGGACAACCCCAGAACCGAGGATCCCCTCTCAATTCTAGAACAAGTCGAAGTCGGAGTGATCGAGGCGCTGCGGCAACGGCCACACGTCCAGTACCGAAAAGTGCCTGATCGACGGGAAGCCATCGAGGAAGCGGTGAGGGAGGCCCATAGTGCCGACATGGTATTGATCGCCGGTAAAGGGCACGAAGATTATCAGATTCTCGGCACGCAGAAGGTCCATTTCGACGATCGCGAGGTGGCGCGCGATGCCATCCAACGACTTGGGACCCGCCTCTAGCCAGTGGGTGCAAGGACCGGTCGGTGCACGGAAGCATCAGATGACGCTGTTTACCGTCGAAGAATTGCGGGAAGTAGTCAGCGCGAGAGTCTTGGCCGGAGAGGGAATGGGATGGACAAAGCACCGTATCCGGCGAATCAGTCTCGATACTCGGTCTCTTCGACCTGGCGATCTCTTTCTTGCGCTACGAGGAGACCGATTCGACGGCCACGACTTTGTTGCCACAGCGCTGTCGCGCGGAGCGGTGGGGGTGATTGTGCTCGATTCGTACGATGTGACGGAGCTTGCCTTGAAGCGTGGCTCGAAGCGAACCCGGCCGTTTATCCTCGGCGTCAGCGACACACTCTCTGCATACCAGCAGCTGGCTGCGTATCATCGAGGTCGATTTCGAATACCTGTCATTGCCGTCACGGGAAGCAACGGCAAGACGACGACGAAGGACATGGTCGCCAGTGTCCTGGCTCGCCGCTGGAAGATCCTCAAGACCGAAGGCAACTTAAACAACCGTGTAGGAGTTCCGCAGACGCTGCTCCGTCTCAACGATCGACACAAGGGAGCGGTCATCGAGATGGGAGTCGATAATATCGGTCAGACCGCCAGACTGTGTGAAATGGCCCGACCCACGATCGGGATCATTACGAACATCGGCCCCGACCACTTGGAGTTTTTCGGGACGATGGAGGCATCAGCTCAGGCAAAGGCGGAGTTGCTCGATTTTCTTCCTTGTGATGGGACCGCAATCCTGAACGCAGATGATTCGTATTACGACTATCTTGCCGCACGAGCTCGATGTCATGTGGTGTCGTTTGGGTTTTCATCAAAGGCGGACGTTCGTGCGATGGACGTGAAATCCGACGGGAGGAATGGGACGATCTTTCGTCTTCTGCTTCCCGGAGCAGTACGTCACACTACTGTTCATATTCGAATTGCCGGAGAGCATAACATCACGAATGCCTTGGCCGCAGGAGCGGTCGGTTTGGTGTTGGGCTTGCCCGGAGGGATGATCGCTGAGGGACTGTCCCGTTTCCTGCCCGCTGCGATGCGATCACAGGTATCGGTCAATCAGGGCGTGAAGTTGATCATCGACTGTTACAACGCCAATCCTGCGTCTATGAAGGCGGCGGTGCAGCTGCTCGCACAAATGGGAACAAAACGAAAGAAAATTGCCGTCCTCGGAGACATGCTGGAACTCGGCCCGAATGCCGCTCAGCTGCATGAGGAAGTCGGAGCATTCTTGGCGTGCCAAGGTATCGATCAGCTCGTAGCCTGCGGTGTCTTAGCGAGAAGCCTCGCCAAAGGAGCGAAACAGGCGGGACTGGATCCGACGTCTATTCTCGAAATGCCGGATGCCCGCGCGGCAGCAGCTGTAGTGAAAACGGTTGTACAACCGGGTGATGCCGTGCTGATCAAAGCGTCGCGCGGCATGAAGCTAGAGCTTGTCGTTGACGCGCTCCAGGAAACAAAACGTACATCGAAAAAGGCTTCCTAACGGTCGTCCGGGCTATGCTGTATATCTGGCTCTACCCGCTCCATAAGGAATTCTCGTTTCTGAATGTTTTTCGTTATCAGAGCTTTCGCATCATTTATGCCGCCGTCACGGCGTTCCTGATCGCATTCGTGCTGGCACCGTGGGTGATCCGAAAGCTTCAAGAAATCAAGCTGGGGCAACAGATACGCGACGATGGACCGAAGCGGCATTTGGCCAAGAGTGGAACACCCACGATGGGCGGCATCCTCATTATCTTTGCAGTCACGCTGTCGACCTTGCTCTGGGCCGACATCTCACGCCCCCATATCTGGCTGGTTCTTTCCGCGACCCTGGGGTTTTGTGTCATTGGGTTTGTGGACGACTATCTCAAATTCATCAAGGCTCGCTCGAAAGGGCTCTCGGCATCGCAAAAGTTCACGGCACAAATAACCATTGCGCTCATCGTGGCCCTGATTTTGTACTCGCTACCCGGCTACAACACGAAGCTGAGCGTGCCGTTTTTTAAGAATTTCATGCCAGACTTGGGATGGTTTTATGTTGTCTTTGCCGTGCTGGTGATTGTCGGCAGTTCCAATGCCGTCAACCTCACTGATGGTCTCGATGGGCTGGCAATTGGTCCGGTAATGATTGCGGCATTGGCGTACACCGTGGTCGCCTACGTCACCGGTCACCGATTGATGTCGGAATATCTCCTGATTCCGCACATCGACGGAGCCGGAGAGTTGGCGGTCTTTACGGCGGCTATCCTGGGTTCGAGTCTTGGATTTCTTTGGTTCAACACCTATCCGGCCTCGGTCTTCATGGGGGATGTCGGTTCGCTTCCGCTTGGGGCGGCTCTTGGGACGGTAGCGGTCATCAGCAAGCATGAGTTGTTATTGCTGATGGTCGGCGGCGTCTTCGTGATCGAGGCGGTCTCGGTCATTTTTCAAGTGGCCTCATACAAATCCCGAGGAAAGCGGATCTTCCTCATGGCTCCGATTCACCACCATTTTGAGATGAAAGGGTGGGAAGAACCGAAAGTCGTCGTGCGTCTGTGGATCATCGCCATTTTGCTGGCGCTGTTGAGCTTGAGCACGCTGAAGTTGAGGTAATGGGATGGTGGAGGTGGACACCACGCAGTTGACAGGGGTCCGTGTCACAGTCGTCGGGATGGCACGGAGCGGCGTCGCTGCTGCCCGCTTATTGCAGGACGCCGGCGCCTTGGTGACGGTGGCCGACCGGAAGGATCGGGGAGAGTTGCTCGGTATGCTTGGATCGCTGGATCAGACGGCAACCCGCCTCGTGCTAGGCAACGATTATGAATCGGCTCTCAGCCAGGCCGAACTCGTCGTGATCAGTCCGGGAGTCCCCTATCGGCTCGAAGCCCTTGAACGTGTTCGCCATCGAGGTGTGAGGGTCATCAGCGAACTCGATCTCGCATCGCGGTTTCTTTCTGCCCCCATTCTGGCGTTGACCGGCACCAATGGGAAGAGCACGACGGTTACGCTGATCGGGAAGATGCTGCAAGAGAGCGGAAAGCGGGTCTTTGTCGGCGGGAATCTGGGCACGGCGATCAGTGAAGCCGCCATACAATCGCTGCGAGCCATGAAGTCGGGCCGTCCATGCCCGTACGACGCTTTGGTAGTGGAAGTGTCCAGCTTCCAGCTCGAAACCGTCGAGCAGTTTCATCCATGGATTGCCGCAATTCTCAACGTGACGGTGGACCATCAGGATCGCTATGAGTCGATCGACGAATACATCGCGACCAAAAACAGAATATTCGAGAACCAAACCCCATCCGACTATGCTCTCTTCAATTTGGATGATGCGAGGGTGGCTCCTCTGCGGCAGAGCGCAAGGGCCAGGGTACTCGGTTTCACAAGGACCCGGACATTGCCTTCCGATCTGGCAGGGGGGACCTATCTCGATCGAGACCGCATCATGACGACCATTGGCGGTCAGATGCAGGAAATTTGTGCTCGGAGCGAGGTCAAGATCATCGGCAATCACAACATCGAAAACGCGATGGTGGCTGCAACGTATGCGCTCTTAAGCGGGTGTCCTCTCGGCATAATTCGTCAAGTTCTCAGAGAGTTTCCCGGATTGGAACATGCGTTGGAGGTCGTTCGTGAGCGGCGGGGCATACGGTTCATCAACGACTCCAAGGGGACCAACGTGGATGCGACACTCAAAGCGCTGGAGAGTATCGACCAGCCGATCTGGCTCATTGCCGGTGGACGTGACAAAGGGGGGGATTTCTCCAGGCTGGTTCCCGCAATTCGTCAGCGAGTGAAGCGACTTGTTTTAATCGGTGAGGCAGCACCGCTTATTGCGACTGCGATGAAAGGGTATCAGGGTATCGAACGGGCGGGCACATTGCATGAGGCCGTTGAGCTTGCGGCATCCGAAGCGGACGCCGGCGATGTGGTGCTTCTGTCGCCGGCCTGCGCGAGTTTCGACATGTTTGTCGATTACCAAGATCGAGGGCGGCAATTTAAAGCTCTTGTGCAATCGTTACCGGAGTAACGAGGGTTCACAGGCTGTTCAAAAAGACCGTCCGGCAAGACCGCAGCAAGGTGCACGGCGTCACGGATAAGTGACGCCACGTTTTGTGCGCGCCGGCGAGATGGTGAGCCGGCTGTATCTTGAGCGCTCTCAGCGATGCGAGTCCGCCGTTGGCGGACTTTTTCAACAGTCTGCTAGCAGAGGAGCATTGAAGCTGGAAGATGCCACAGAGATCTGCAGGGACCTTGGCGTTGCCGTGGTCCACGGTCAGCGCGCGCCCTCCGAAGCGGGTGGGGATGGATCATATCTTGCTGTTTGTAGCCATTATGCTGGCGCTGGTCGGCCTTGTGATGATCTTCAGCGCAAGTGCCGTGGTGGCCGGCCAGAAGCACCACGACTCATGGTACTACCTGAAGCGGCAACTGGCATGGCTCACGCTTGGTTTGGTGCTTTTGCATGTAGTGTCTCGGGTCGATTACATATGGTGGAGGCGCCTTGCGCTTCCTCTCCTCGGCCTCATCATTGTGTTGCTGGTGGTTGTCCTTATTCCTTCCGTCGGTGTCTCCGCCAATGGGGCCCGGCGTTGGTTACGGTTGGGGTCTATTTCGATTCAGCCGGCCGAGATGGCGAAGTTGATCAGTATGATCTATCTCGCTGCGTACCTCGCCAAAAAAGAAAATCGGCTTCGGCATTTTTCGACCGGGCTGCTGCCGGCGCTGCTCATTATTGGGATCATCAGTGGGTTGGTCCTCATGGAACCAGATTTGGGGACCATTGTGGTGATCGGATTGGTGACGGCTGGCATGTTGTTCCTCGGTGGAGCAAGAATAACCCATCTCCTCAGTCTCGTGCCGGTTGCGTTGGTCGGAGTGGCGGCGTTGATATGGTTATCACCCTATCGATGGCAACGGCTCATCGCGTTTTTCTATCCGGAGCGGGATCCGACCGGGACGGGATTCCAGATCAACCAATCGTTTCTTGCATTCGGCAGCGGGGGACTCTTCGGGGTTGGGTTGGGGGAAGGCAAACAAAAATTGTTCTTTCTTCCGGAAGCCCATACCGATTTTGTGCTGGCACTCGTCGGCGAAGAGCTCGGGTTCGTTGGAGCGGGGATCATCGTTCTTTCTTTCGCGCTCTTCGTAATCCGGGGGTTTCAGATCTCCACCAGGGCGCGGATACCGTTCGGACGCTATCTGGGAATCGGCATCACGACGCTCATCGGTATCCAGGCACTGATCAATGCCTGTGTTGTGACGGGGTTGTTGCCGACCAAGGGTCTGACATTGCCGTTCGTCAGTTATGGCGGATCGTCCTTGGTGATCAGCCTGACCGGAGTAGGGATTTTGCTGAACATCTCGCGGGATCGACAGGCTGGACGAGAAGAGACGAGCCGGCAGAGCGGACGTGGATGGGCGAGCCGACAATGACGGTCGTGATTGCGGCGGGTGGTACCGGCGGGCATCTCTATCCGGCTGTCGCGCTGGCTCGAGAGTTTCTGCGCCGCGATCCTTCCGCCAACATTCTCTTTGTCGGGACGGTGCGCGGGATCGAGTCCAGGGTGCTCGCTCATGAGAGATTCGAGCTGGCGCTGATCACCGCCAAGCCGATCATGGGAAAGGGACTGCTGGATGTCGCAAGGGGGATGCTCTCTGTGCCTATTGGAATCTGGCAATCGCTCGACATTCTAAAGCGGCGGCAGGCTGATTTAGTGGTCGGAGTAGGAGGCTATACGAGCCCGAGCGTGTTGGTTGCTGCTGCCTTGAAGGGAATTGCCCGGGTGATTCTGGAGCCGAATGCCCATCCCGGAATGGCCAATAAAGTTGTCGCTCCCTTTGCGCAAAGGATCTTTTTGGCATTTGAGTCGGCCGGGGCTTTCTTTGACCGGCGAAAGATTCGTGTCGTCGGCACACCGATCCGACAAGAGTTCTTGGTGCAACCAACCGACAGCGCGTCAACCAAGCAGGACGTCCGGCACGTGCTGATTTTCGGCGGGAGCCAGGGGGCCAGGGCCATCAATAACGCGGTGTTGGAAGGGTTATCTCTCATGAGCCAGCGTCTTCCCGGTTTGACCATCACGCATCAAACCGGAGAGGGAGATTTTGAGCGAGTCAGAAATGTGTACCGGGCGCTGGGTATCCGAGCCACGGTCGTTCCCTTTCTCTACGATATGCCGGCCGTTCTTCAGACCGCCGATCTGGTGGTGGCTCGTGCCGGTGCGATGACGATTGCCGAATTGGCGGCCTGTGGGAAAGCCGCCATTCTGATTCCGCTGCCCACCGCCATCTATGATCACCAGATGAAGAATGCGCGGGCGATGGAAGCGGCGGGAGGTGCCATGGTTCTTCCGCAGGCAGATCTTACCGGAGAGAAATTGGTTGGCATGATCGAAACCGCCTTATCGGACCCGCAGCGGTTGGAGAAGATGCAACGGAAGAGTTTGGAAATGAGACGAGTCGATGCCGGCGAAGTGATCGTCGGTGAATGTTACGCGCTCATGGGAGTGACACATGACATCAACCAATCTACTGGAGCGACCGGAGGTTAACGGTGTTGGGGAGCGGGGGATTCGATCACAGACTTCTGCAGGACGACAAAGGTTCAGCCGTATGACGCTCTTTCGTAAGACACAGCAGATTCATCTCGTCGGCATCGGTGGAGCCGGTATGAGCGGCATCGCAGAAGTCCTTCTCACGATGGGATACAAAGTGACCGGTTCAGATCTGAACGCGTCGGAGACCACGAAGCGACTGGAAGAACTCGGTGGGAAAGTGTTCATCGGTCATCAGGAGTCCAATGTGGGGGAGGCGCAAGTTGTGGTCATCTCTTCCGCTGTGGCGGCGAGCAACCCCGAAGTTATGGCCGCAAAGGCGAAGCAGATTCCAGTGATTCCCCGGGCGGAGATGTTGGCTGAACTGATGCGTCTGAAGTTTGGAGTGGCCATCGCCGGCGCTCATGGAAAAACTACCACCACATCGATGGTCGCGAATGTGTTGGCGCAGGGTGGCCTTGACCCTACGATGGTGATCGGAGGAAAGGTCAATGCCTTGGGCAGTCACGCGCGGCTTGGACGAGGCGACTTGCTTGTGGCGGAGGCAGATGAAAGCGATGGATCGTTTCTTCGCCTCTCTCCGACCATCGTGGCCGTGACTAATCTGGACCGCGAACACCTGGATCACTACGGATCGATGGAACGTATCAACGAAAGCTTCTTGGAGTTCATCAACAAAGTCCCATTTTATGGATTGGCGGTCTTGTGCGCCGACGACGAGCATCTGGCCGCGCTGTTCCCTCGCCTGGTCAAACGGTATCACACCTATGGGCTCCGCGATCGCGATGGGATAGCACCGGATTTCAAGGCAACCGACATCAGCTTGAGACAATGGGGTGCCGAGTTTCGGACGTACTTCCGGGGAAAGAATCTTGGCCCCTTCCGGTTGGCCGTGCCGGGTGCCCACAACGTTTCCAACGCGTTGGTTGCCATTGCCATCGGCCTCGAGCTGGAGATTCCTGTCGATTTGATTCGCAAAGGGTTGGCGGCATTCACGGGAGTCGAACGGCGGTTTCATTTGCGAGGCGAAGCCGGCGGGGTCATGGTGGTCGACGACTATGGCCACCATCCCACCGAGGTGAAAGCGACCCTCACTGCCGCCAAGCAGGGCTGGGACCGTCGATTGGTAGTCCTTTTTCAGCCGCATCGATACAGCCGCACGAGGGATTGTATCGGGGAATTCGCGCATGCCTTTGATCATGCCGACCAGCTGTTCACGACGGAAATTTATCCGGCGGGTGAATCACCGATACCGGGAGTGTCCGGAGCCGCCCTTGCTGAAACGATCAAGTCGGCGGGCCATCCATCGGTGACCTTCATCGAGCGCAAGGAAACCCTGCCGGATCAAGTACTGCCTCATTTAAGACCGGGCGATCTCGTTCTCACGTTGGGTGCGGGTGATATCTGGAAGGCTGGAACCGGGATTCTAGCCCGTCTTGAGTCTGCTTGATGGTTCATGAAGCATCGGATGCAAACGGATGGAACGCAGGTACGACTCACGCGGGCACAGCGCAGATTGGAGTCTGCCGTGGCGGGAATTCTCGGGGTGGTTCGTTTCAATGCCCCGCTTAAAGAGTACACGTCGTTCCACATCGGTGGTCCGGCCGATGTGTTGGTGGAGCCGGTCGACGTGGAGGATGTTGCGCGCCTTGCCAAGCAGACGCATGAACAGGCGCTTCCGCTCTTTGTTTTGGGCGGCACCAACGTCCTTGTTCGGGACAAGGGGATCCGAGGTGTGGTGGTCAGTCTGGCGAAATTGCGTGCAATCAAAGAAGAACCAGGATCCGTGTTGTATGCCGAAGGAGGCGTCGGCATGCCCACGCTGATCGGTCATGCTATCCGCCGGTCTTTGACCGGATTGGAATGGGCGGCCGGTATTCCCGGCACTGTCGCAGGTTGTGTCGTGATGAACGCAGGGACACGACTCGGTGAAATGAAGGACTCGGTGAAAGCCGTCCGGATTGTGTCCCCGAAAGGCGCGCTGGTCCACTGTCCGGCAGAATCAATCGGCTTTCGATATCGCCGGGCGACATTGCCGCCTGGTGTTGTGGTCGGAGTATGGTTGAAGCTGAGGGCGGGAGTGCGGTCGGACATCGAACAGATCGTGAAAGACTATCTCCGTTACCGCCGTGATACGCAGCCGCTCACGCTACCGAGCGCCGGCTGTGTATTCAAGAACCCGCTGAATGATTCGGCCGGGCGAGTCATCGAGGCGGCAGGGCTCAAAGGGACATCGGTCGGTGATGCACAGGTTTCGACCAAGCATGCCAACTTTATCGTGAATCAAGGGCATGCCAGTGCCGCCGACGTGCTCTCGCTGATCAAGAAAGTGCGTGCTCGAATCGCCGGAAAGATGGGGATCAAATTGGAGCTGGAATTGAAGATCGTGGGTGAAGCGTAGCGAAAGGATATAGTCATGACGATGGGCCGACTGACACATGCCCGGATCGGCGTGCTCATGGGAGGACGATCTTCGGAACGGGATATTTCGCTGAAGACTGGTCGGGCTGTCTATCAGGCTTTGATCCGTCGAGGGTACGACGCGGTGGCTATCGACGTCACCGATCGTCTGCATCGAGATTTGGAGGATCAGAAAGTCGCCATAGCCTTTCTCTCGTTGCATGGACCGGGCGGTGAAGACGGAGCCGTTCAAGGATTTCTCGAGACAATGGGGATTCCCTACACCGGTTCAGGTGTACGCGCGAGTGCCGTGGGAATGCACAAGGCGGCCACAAAAATGTTACTGGCCGCGCATGGTATTCCGCTCCCTGCCGGAACCGTCGTGCGGGAATGCGAGAGGCCATCATTGGTGAAGGTTTTAAGGCAAACAAAATTAACATTACCGATCGTCGTCAAGCCGGTTTCACAGGGGTCCACGATCGGAGTGACAATCGTACGCCATGGCCGCCAATGGAAAGAGGCGCTTTCTCTGGCGCATCGCTATGATCCGGAGGTGATGGTGGAGAGTTATATTCCCGGCCATGAAGCCACCGTTTCAATTCTGGGTACCGCGGCAGAAGGCCCAAAAGTACTGCCGGCCATCGAGATCGTGGCGTCCGATGGTTTTTATGACTTCGCAGCAAAATATCAGAAGGGCAGGACGCAATATCTCTGTCCCGCTCCGCTACCGGCCAAAGTGGTTCACCACATCGGTGAGTTGGCGAGGCGAACCTACGAGGTGTTGGGGTGCGAGGGAGCCGCTCGAGTGGATTTTCGTATCACTCCGAGAGGTCGCCCCTATGTCTTGGAAATCAATACAGTTCCCGGCATGACAGAAACGAGCCTTCTCCCTATGGCCGCCGCTCATGTGGGAATTGCGTATGACGACTTAGTTGAACAGATTCTGAAGTCGGCGCTCGATCGTGCGAGTCGCCTCGCGCGGGTTGTCCCAACGGAGTGAGTGTGATGCGATTTCTGGGGAAAAAGCGTCGACCGCCTCCAGCCGGGCCACGAAAAAATCAGTGGAAGGATCCGCAAGGAGAGAGAGCGGCGAAGAACGCCATCCGGACAAAAACAGCCAGGCGAAAGGCTCTTGCTCGATGGATCGGTGTGATGACCGGTATGGTGCTCGTGGCATGGCTCACCGTGATGGGTGTGAAATATTCCGGCCCTGCGCTCCAAATGTTGCTGGCGGTCAAGACCATCACGGTTGAAGGCGTTCACCACATCGATAAACAGAACGTGCTCGATCTATCAAAGGTGAAGCCTGGTACCGCGCTCCACCATATCGCCACGAGAGTGATTAAGGAGGAGCTGGAATCCCATCCGTGGATCAAAGAGGCCGAAGTGACCCGTGTGCCGTTTCATGAGTTACGCATATCTCTCGTCGAACGAATACCTGCCGCCGTTATCCGTGCCGATTCCCAAAATTTTCTGACTGACGCGGAGGGGCATGTGCTTACCAGGCTTGGTCAGACTGATGATGACGCGTTGCCTCTTGTGACGGGGATCGATTCCAAAGGTCTGTTGGAAGGGACTGAATCGGTGAGGAAGGTCATCGCATCGGGCATCGAGCTTGCAAAATTGATCGGACAAACATTCGAAGGCCGGCTGCAAGTGAACGCGGAAAATCCATCGAACCTTGTTGCACTCGTACAGGGAGTGCGATTCCAGTTCGGTGAAGAAGCGGTGGAAGAACAGTGGGAACGGTTCCGACGCGTCAAACCGCCGCTAAGAACGCTGAACTTTGACGGTCATGGACGCAGAGCGAACGAAGTGGACCTCCGGTACGGAAATCGAATCGTCGTACGGGAAGGGGGGTGATTGCGGTGCCGAAGCGGGATCAAATTCTGGTCGGACTCGACATCGGAACCACGAAGATTTGTGCGATCGTGGCGGAGATAGCCGACACCGGAGGAATCAGCATTATCGGTGTTGGATCGTGTCCTTCCCGCGGCTTACGTAAAGGAGTCGTTGTTGATATCGAAAGCACCGTCGAGTCCATTAAGAAAGCGGTCGAAGAAGCGGAGTTGATGGCGGCGGTCCAGATCAACTCGGTCTACACCGGCATTGCGGGCAGTCACATTTCTGCTGAAAACTGCAAGGGGGTGGTGGCGCTGAAACGGGCGGAGGTGACTCGTGAGGATATTCAGCGGGCCATCGAAAGCGCTCGTACGCTCGCCGTGATTCCCCATGAACGCAGGATTCTCCATGTGTTACCGAGAGAATTTATGGTGGACGGGCAGGAGGGAGTCCGAGAACCATTGGGTCTGTCGGGTAATCGTTTGGAAGTCAACGTACATGTCATCACCGGCGCGGTGACTTCTGCACAGAACATCGTGAAGAGTGTGAATCGAGCGGGACTCGATGTTGTGGACATCATTCTCCAGCCGTTGGCGTCCAGCGAGGCGGTGTTGAGTCAAGAAGAGCGCGACCTCGGCGTGGCGATGGTGGACCTGGGAGGAGGAACGACGGACCTGGCTATTTTTCTGGACGGCAGCATTCGGCACTCAGCGGTCCTCCCCATCGGCGGACAAAATTTGACGAAGGATTTGGCCATCGGCCTCCTCACCTCACAGACCGAGGCTGAGAAAATCAAGACTCAGCATGGCATTGCACGGACCGAATTGGTGACCGGACATCAGATCGTCGAAGTGCCGTCGGTGGGAGATCGGCCGGCTCGGACATTTTCCAGGCGGGATATTGCCGAGATCTTGGAGCCGCGTGTTGATGAGATGTTTGAGCTTGTCCGAAGAGAAATTGTGCGCGCCGGCTATGAAGGAATGCTGGGGGCCGGTGTCGTGATTACAGGCGGCACGTCCTTATTGGACGGCATGCCCGATGCCGCTGAGAAGGTTTTAGACTTGCCGGCACGCCGAGGCATACCTGCCGGTGTGGGAGGATTGCGCGATATTGTCGGCCATCCCAGTCATTCGACCGGAGTCGGTCTTTTGTTACACGGCCGCCGACACGTCGATGAACTGGAAACAGCCGGGCTTCGCAATGGAGGAACCTGGGACAAAATGCGTAGGTGGACGAAGCGGGTGTTGGAGGTCTTTTAACCTTTAAACCCTTGCGGGCGGCAGATGGTCGCCGTGCGAGGCGATGTGAGGAGGTGCCCCGATGTTCTCATTTCAAGAAGATCTACTGTCGCCGGTCCGCATCAAGGTCATCGGAATCGGCGGGGGCGGGTGCAATGCGATCAATACGATGATCACCTCCGGACTCGCGCGTGTCGATTTTATCGCGAGTAACACCGACCTCCAGGCGCTTGATCGGTCGTTGGCACCGTACAAGATCCAACTCGGGCCGGAACGAACCCGGGGGCTGGGGGCGGGGGCAAAACCGGAGATCGGTAGAGATGCCGCGCTTGAGAGTAAAGAGCATATCCGAGAATGTCTCGAAGGGGCCGATATGGTCTTCGTCACGGCAGGAATGGGAGGAGGGACCGGCACCGGAGCCGCCCCAATTGTGGCCAGCATCGCCCGTGAAATGGGTATTCTCACGGTAGGCGTCGTCACGAAACCGTTTCAGTATGAGGGCAAACGGCGAAACAAACACGCGGAGGAAGGAATCCGCGACTTGCGTCGGCACGTCGATACACTGCTCATCATTCCGAACCAGCGGTTGTTGGGAATCGTCGACAAATCGACTCCGCTTCTCGAAGCGTTCAAAGTCGCGGATGATGTGTTGCGGCAAGCTATCCAAGGCATTGCCGACGTCATTACCACTACAGGCCATGTGAACGTCGATTTTGCCGATGTCCGTACCGTGATGTCGCATACCGGACGAGCGGTGATGGGCATGGGCGTTTCCTATGGACCGAATCGAGCGATCGAAGCGGCTCAAAAGGCCATGTGCAGTCCTCTTCTTGAGGAAGGAAGTGTCGAAGGGGCTCGGGGCGTCCTCCTGAATATTACCGGAGGCCCCAGTATGTCCCTGCATGAGATCGAAGAAGCCGCCTCGATCATCCAACAAACGGCCGATCCCGAAGCCAATATCATTGTCGGGCAGGTCATCAACCCTGACATGGGCGAAGAACTTATCATTACGGTGATCGCAACGGGGTTTGAACGAGAAGAGGACTCAACTGCAGCCACGATCGGAGCTGAAAGGGGGGTGAGTCGACCGGTCAAGCCCGTCCCATCCGTGTTGGCAGGCATGGGCTCGTCATTGGCGGTAGAGCGATCGATGAAAGACCTCGATCGACCCGCCTTTTTGAGAAGAATGAACGATGCGCGGGAGTCGATGGACCGGGCGGTGTTGACTGCCGAAGATGAATGGGATGTGCCGACATTTCTTCGTAAACAAACAGACTGATCTCGTGCATATTTTCACGTGATGGGGTATTGATCTTGATATGACAAGCGTATCGGTCATTACGGTGCCGGCGTTTGCGGACGCCGGGAATCAGGTCCGTCATTTTTTCGGAACCCGTCGGCATGCCGTGGGTCTTGGCCTTGAAGTGGGGATCCCGCAGATGGGGATCGCAGAGGTGGCATTGTCCTCATGGATGCTCTCAGTGAAGCAAGTCCATGGAACGGAAGCGCTGGTGGTGGACCGTGCCTTGGCTTCGACGGACCGATTTGTGGGCGGCTGGGATGCTTTGATCACTGATCAACCTGGAATTATGGTGGCGGTGCGGACGGCGGATTGCGTTCCCGTACTGATGCATGATCCTAAACGTCGGGTCGTGGCCGCCGTCCATGCCGGCTGGCGGGGAGCTGTTGCCGGCATTGTCCCCAAAACGTTGGCACTGTTGGAGTCTCGTTTTGGCTCGTGTCCGGAGCATGTACGGATCAGTATCGGCCCATCCGCTGGGGTTTGCTGCTATGAGGTGGATGAGCCGGTTCTCGATCGGCTGTGTCAGGAATTTCCGGATTGGAACAAAGTGGTACGAATGCGAGGAGACGGAAAAGCGCATCTTAATTTGAAAGCGCTCGTCAAAGAACAGGCGCAAGCCTTTGGGGCGGCTCCAAAGTCCATCACGACTGTCAACCTCTGTACAATTTGCCATGAAGACCTCTTTTTCTCCTATCGGCGGGAGAGGAAGGTCAACGGCACCATGGTCAGCGCCATCGGGTTGCCGATGAGACGAGGATAAGTCAGACTCTGCCAATTCTGAGGCTCTTCCGCTAGAATAAGGACGGTTCGCTGAATGAGCGGCCGCGACTCGTGCGAGGGGACGATGGAACCGCTCATCCCAGAAACGATAGCGGAACATGTTCAGTCGGTTCTCACGAAAATCCGGTCGGCGGAAGAAAAAGCCGGGCGTCCTGCCGGTACAGTGCGATTGGTGGCCGCGACCAAGACCGTCACCGTCGAGCATATTGCGGAAGGTGTGCGTGCCGGCTTGTCCATCTTGGGTGAAAATCGTGTACAGGAAGCGCTTCTTAAAATAGCCGCCTTCACGCAGGCATCGGTTCATTGGCATTTTATCGGACAGCTGCAACGAAGGAAGGTACGGAACGTGATCGGTCTATTCGATCTGATTCATTCGGTGGATAGTCTAGACCTGGCGCAAGAAATCGATCGCCGTGCGGGAGAGGCCGGTCGTCAGCAGAATGTCTTGCTGGAAGTGAATATCGGGAAGGAACCGACAAAGGCGGGATTCCATCCCGATGACGTTTTGCGATCGGTGCCCATGATGGCGCAGCTCTCTCATATCTGTATCAGAGGTTTGATGGCGATCCCTCCCCCGACTGCTGATTCGGAGTCGGCGAGGCCGTATTTTCGTAAACTCCATCAACTCGCTCGGCAGATTTCGGCCTTAGACTTACCGACTGTGAGAATGGATGAACTATCGATGGGAATGTCGAACGACTATGAAATAGCCATTGAGGAAGGGGCGACACTGGTGCGTGTCGGCACCGCCGTCTTTGGAGCGCGTCATGTCTGATCCAACGCTCGCACACAAGCTCTCGTTTGTAGGCGGTGGTCGGATGGCAGAGGCCTTGATCAATGGGGTGCTTTCCGCAGGAAACTACACAGCCGAACAGATCCACGTCGCTGATCCAAATACGGCTCGGCTCGATCATCTCAAGACTCAGTATGGCGTTCAAATTGGCGTCACGAATCATGAGGCAGTGGTCTCCAGTGACGTCGTCGTACTGGCCGTGAAACCTCAGGTCATGGCCGAAGTCCTCAAAGAGATCGGGGATGTGCTGACGAAACGGCTCGTGATCTCGGTGGTTGCGGGAGTGCGGCTCGGTCGAATGATTGAGGCGTGCGGGCCCCAGGCTCGCATCATTCGCGCGATGCCGAATACACCGGCGATGATCGGTGAAGGGATGACTGCCTTGGCGATCGGGCCTGGGGTAGAGGAAAGCGAGATGAGATGTGCGCGACAGATCTTTGAATCGGTCGGCAAGGTTGTGCGTGTCGACGAGCGGTTCATGGATGCCGTGACCGGGTTGAGCGGAAGCGGGCCGGCGTACGTCTTTCTCATGATCGAAGCGATGGTCGATGGCGGCGTCAAAATGGGTTTGCCGCGGGAGACGGCAAGTCTTCTCGCAGCCCAGACCGTGTTGGGGGCGGCACGGATGGTCTTGGAAACCGGAGACCATCCTGCTCGTCTTAAAGATCAAGTCGCATCTCCTGGCGGAACGACGATTGCGGGTTTGCATCGACTGGAGCAAGGGGGCCTCCGGGGCGTACTGATCGACGCCGTTGAGGCTGCGGCGAGGCGTTCTCAAGAACTGGGGGATTGATGTTTGTGGTAGGAAATGCCTTGTTAGGTTTCGCCACGGTACTGGACTATGCGCTGACGTTCTACAGCTGGATCGTCATCGCTCGGGCTCTGATTTCTTGGGTGAATCCGGATCCGTGGAATCCGATTGTTCAATTCCTCACTCGTGCCACTGAACCGGTCTTGGTTCCGATCAGACGGCGATTGGGCTGGGGCATCGGCGTAGATTTGTCGCCGTTGGTCGTCATCGTGGCTATTTGGTTTTTACAAATTGCGGTCGTCCAGTCGATTAAGGACCTCGCGGTACGGATAAATTGACTCAACCAATGGGGGATGCCATGAAGATCACACCGCTCGACATTCAACAGATGGTCTTTCAAGTCAAGCTTCGTGGCTATGACCGTGAAGAGGTCAACCGCTTTTTAGAGGAGATTGCACAAACCGTCGAATTTCTGAACCGTGACAATGCCATATTGCGCGACCGGATTGCGTCGCTTGAGCAGCAAATCTCGGAGTTGAAACGCACAGAGGCGACCTTGTCTACCACGTTGGTCTCGGCTCAATCTTTGGCCGAGGATGTCAAGCGAAGCGCGCAACGCGATGCCGAGCTGATCGTCAAAGAAGCGGAGTTGAAAGCCGGCGAGCTGTTCCGACAAGCTCGAATCGAGCTGGGAAATACACAACGGGATCTCTCTGTGCTGCAGAAACAGCGGCTGCTCATGGTTGAGCGGATGCGGGCGACGCTTCATACCTTCGAGCGGATGTTGGACGTGGAAGCCAGTGAAGTCTATCAAGATACTGGCGTCCTGCAGGAAGAAAAGCTGGAAGGGCAATCCAGCCCTACCCGTTGACCGTTTTTCGGTGATGGTGCCGCTGCTGCGTAGTGCCTGATCGTTTGTCCTGCGTGTCCTCCGTCGATCATCATCTCGATGTCTGATCCCGGTGTTATTCAAACAGCACTCGGTCGAGCCGTTACCGAAGGGGTGTTCCCGGGAGCTGTATTGGCGGTGCGGTACGGAGACAGACCGGTTTCCCACTTCCATGCCGGTCATCTTTCGACTGTTCCTCCCGGCCCCCCGGTCAGTATCTCCACGATCTATGATCTGGCTTCGTTGACCAAACCGTTGGCAACCGTCACGGCTCTCGTTCTATTGATGCAGAAAGGCAGTTGTCGGCTTGATGACCGTGTGGCCGACCATCTTCCGGAATGTGCCGATGTCTCCATCGGCTCTGCGATGATTCGCCATCTCTTGACGCACTCGTCTGGATTGCCGGGCTGGCGCGGATTCTATGAACGACTAAGTCCGATTGGAGCAATTCCTTCGTCGGCTGAAGAAAGAGAACAGGCCAAACGGGCTATGCTCAGTCTCATCCGGTCAGAGGCTCCGGTATATGAACGGGGCACTCGCAGCCTCTACAGCGATCTCGGTTTCATATTGCTCGGCCTTATCGTTGAGCGAAGCAGCCGACAATCGATGAGCGACTACTTTCTTAATCACATCGTGGGTCCGCTGGGAGGACCGCGGATCGGATTCATTCTGCCCGAACGGCTCCGTGCATTTTCTGATGGTGTCGATGGCGAGGTCGGCGGGGTGGCTTCGACAGAGATTGATGAATGGCGAGGGCATCTCTTATGTGGAGAGGTGCATGATCAGAATGCCGCCGCTTTGGGTGGCGAAGCCGGCCATGCAGGGCTGTTTGGGACCGCCGATGCGGTGTTGGCTATCTCGGGAGAATGGTTACGAGCTTATCACGGTCGAGGGATGATCCTCGATCAGGCAATGGTCCAGGAATTTACACGACGACAGAAACCGGACGGATCTTCTAGTTGGGCGCTGGGATGGGACACTCCATCGGGGTCGTCCTCTGCAGGGCACTATTTCGGAGCTCGATCGTTTGGGCATCTCGGCTATACGGGGACTTCCGTCTGGATTGATCCGGTGCGTAAATTGGAAGTCGTGCTGCTCTCGAATCGTGTACATCCTTCGAGTAGAAATGAAGCAATCAGGGAATTCCGTCCAGCCATTCATGATCTGGTGTATCAGGAATTCATCGGCTCGATTTAACAGGATGCTGAAAAAGTCCGCCAGCGGCGTTCTCGCATCGGTCAGAGGCTCAACGTACCAAGTCGGGACAGAGCAGCTCCTCCGGCTAGGGGTGGGCGGGTGAGATCAGTAGCCGTTTTTGAGCATCCTGAAGCGATTCTGGTTTAGGTTTAGCACCGAACGGAAACTTCCGGCCAGATTGTGGCATCAGCTAGGCTTTTCCGCAGCCCGTTAAGACCGGTCTGGATGATCAAGCCACGTTTCTTTTTCGGCAAGATAGCGTGTCCCCTTGAAATTGGTCCGTGTTCTCATGCGAGTGAACCCGGATTCTTGAAGTTTATCCACTAACTCCTTTACGGCAGCTGCAATGGTAGAGTGTGACCGACTCTCAACCACGAATGCCTCATACATGATTTTCGCCGAGTACCCCGATGGGATTCGATTGACCAAGATGGTGCGGTTGAAATATCGATCGCTCGGATCTACCCCTTCAAGCTGGTGTTTCTCGACCAATCCTTCTTTTTTGAACATCAATGGCAATGTGCTCATGCTTCCTATTTCCTCCGAAATAACAGTTGACGACCCCGATAAATTCATTATAGGAGGCGATTTATGCAACCTGCAACACGTTGACAAGCGTAGCTTCGATTACTATGATGCCTCTCCGCATCCAGTCAGAGGCCCGTCCAGCTCCATTCCATGAACATTCCCAATAGCCTCACGATTCTTCGAATCCTTTTGGTCCCTGTCTATATAGGGTTTATGACCTACGGCGCCTATGGGCTCGCACTGCTGACACTACTCATCGCAGGACTGACGGATGCCATTGACGGTCATCTTGCACGTAAACTGAATCAGCGGACACGATTGGGGACTTTCCTTGATCCTCTTGCTGACAAGCTGCTGTTGACGTCGAGCTTCATCTCGCTGGCGATGCTGCATCTGGTGCCATCCTGGCTTGTCATCTTGGTCGTGAGCCGGGACATTATTCTCCTCTTGGGGACTGCGGTGGCACACGTCACCAGTACACCGATCAATGTGACTCCGACCTTTTTGGGAAAAGGAACAACTCTCCTTCAGTTGAGCTATGTCCTTTTGATTGTTCTCCTGACGTGGCGAGAGCTCGACCGTTCTATACTCAATCCACTCGTCGTGCTGATGGTTGGGTTCACCCTCGCCTCCGGGTTACATTACCTTTATAGAGGATATCGAGACACGAATGGGGCTCCTCCGCTTGCCTAGCGGCCGCAGCTGCGTTCAGCGGTTGGTGAATTATGCAATAGTTTTTGACAGGTTTTCGACCCGCCAGTAGACTCGTTTCGTAGTCCTAGCCTTCCCGTACAGGCTTAGCGATCCCTAACAGGAAGAGATTCTATGGCCACATTTGCATATGCGGGGCGGACCAAATCCGGAGCGGTGAAAAAAGGCGAACTCGTGGCGAAGTCTCGCGACGAGGCTGTGGACCAGTTACGCAAACAAAGCGTAGTCGTGACGAGTCTCGAGGAAAAGGCCGCCAAAGAGGGATTCAGCTTTAAGCTCGGAAGTGGAGTGAGCGAAAAAGACTTGGTTGTTTTTACCAGACAATTCGGGACCATGATCAATGCCGGCTTGCCTTTGATTCAATGCTTGGAAATCTTATCGACGCAATCGGAAAATGCGGCTCTGAGAAAATCTGTGGGTGAGATCAAAGTCCAGGTCGAGGGAGGTTCGACGTTTTCAGATGCTCTCCGCAAACACCCTAAAATCTTTGATGACCTGTATGTCAATATGGTCCATGCCGGTGAAGTCGGAGGGTTGCTGGATACCATTCTTGGTCGTCTCTCCAAGCATATCGAGAAGGCGATGAAGTTGAAGGGCCAAATCAAAAGCGCACTGGTCTATCCTGCCGCCATCGTCGGCATCGCCGGTATCGTGATTACAGTCCTGATGATTTGGGTTATCCCTGTATTTGAAAAAATGTTTAAAGAAATGTCCGGCGGGAAGATGGCGCTTCCCGGACCGACACAGCTTGTCATCGACATGAGTAATTTCGCCCAAGGAAATTGGTACATCATCCTGGGCGTGATCGTTGCAATCGTGGTGTCGGTCAAAAAATACTATGCGACTCCACAAGGCAAGCTGGCCATCGATAAGCTCTTGCTGAAACTGCCGGTGTTTGGAGATCTCATACGGAAAGCGTCGGTCGCGAAATTCACGCGGACTCTGGGGACTCTGCTGGCGAGCGGTGTTCCACTGCTGGAAGCATTGACGATTTGCGCGAAGACTTCCGGAAACAAAGTGGTGGAGGGAGCGCTCCTTGATGCCAAAGTCAGTATCAGTGGAGGGAAGACGATCGCTGAACCGCTCGCCAAAAGCGGGACATTCCCCAAGATGGTGACCCATATGATATCGGTCGGGGAATCAACGGGCGCGCTGGATAGCATGCTTGGGAAAATCGCCGATTTTTATGAGGATGAGGTGGACCAAGCCGTGACGAATCTCACCGCCCTCTTGGAGCCGATGATGATGGTGTTCTTGGGGGTCACCGTTGGATTTATCGTGGTCGCGATGTATCTGCCGATCTTTACGATGGCGTCCGCGATCGGGTAAGCAAATCGACGATCCGACCTTACAAAACGGCTTCCTGGCCTTCACATGAAGAATATGAAGCCGCCGGTTTCTCGAAGGTCTCCCTTCATCGCTACGATAACGAGCGACGTATTTCCCAAAACATAGTGGAATCGGTCGGCACCTCCACAGAGCCGGGCGAGATGCCGTGATGAAGGCCATTGTAGGCGGGGTTTCGCTTCATGGGAGACATCAAAGCCAGAATATATTGGTTGATGGGATGGCGAGTCATCCTTGTTACGCTTCTCTTGGGGTTGTCCCTCGCGTTCGAGGTGACAAAAGGAGAACGCGTTGAAACGTTCTATGCCCTGATCATTTTCACGTATGCTGTCACGATTCTCTACGCGTTTCTCTTTCGAAGGCTCACCGCTCCTCAAGTTCTCGTGCAATTCGCATGGGTGCAGATTGCCGTCGATTTCTTGCTCGAGACGGTATTAATCGCAAGGACGGGAGGAATTGAAAGCCCGTTTGCCGTGCTCTATGTCATCAGTGTGACGGTTGCCAGTTTGGTCCCGCGTCGCCGCGTGGGTCTATTGACGGCCAGTCTCTGCATCATTCTGTTTGGGATTGTGACCAATGTGCAGCTCTACGGTCTTGCTGAAGCATGGGGATGGTTGCCCCGCGCGGACCTCAGCGCCACTGAGACGCTCCATGCGTTCGGTGTCTATGGTCTGGCATTCCTGGTCGTCGGTTTTTTGAGCGGAGCCCTTGCGGACCAGCTTTTGCTGGCAGATCAATCGATCCGTGAAAAAGAACAGGGGTTGAGCCGCCTTCAGGCGTTTCATGAAAATATCGTTCACAGCATCAGCAGCGGTGTCTTTACGACCGATGAGAAAGGCCATATTACTTCGTTCAATCCTGCGGCGCAGGAAGCCACGGGCTACAGCTTTGGGCAAGTACAGGGGCATCCGTGGCGGGAAGTATTTAACTGGCATCCCAGTCAGCAAGATGCCGATCGCATGCAGGATGTGTCTGCCAACATGCGGTTCGAAGTCGAGTGCAAGCGAGCCGGCGGCAATCGGTTAGTTCTCGGCATGACGCTCTCGCCGTTGCAGGAGCAAGGTAAAAAAACCGGACTGGTCGGAGTGTTCAAAGATCTTACTCAGATCCGTGACCTGGAAGAAGAAATGCGCCGGAAAGAGTGGTTGGCTAGTTTGGGAGAGATGTCGGCGGGAATGGCGCACGAGATCCGGAATCCTTTGGGAGCGCTGGCTGGAGCGATGCAAATGCTTCGTAAAGATCTTGAGGCCGATGAGACCAGCCAACGCCTGATCGAGATCGCAGTTCGTGAATCCACCAGATTGGACGCTATTATCACTGAATTTCTTCAGTATGCCAGGCCGCCTGCATTGAATTTGGCGGAGTACGATTTAAACAAAGTCCTTGCTGAGACCCTTGATCTGGTACAACATGAAGCACGAAGCAGAACGAACATCACCATCGCGGCTGTTCCGTGCACAGGGGCTTTGCCTGCGCAAGTGGATCAGGACCAAATGAAACAAGTGTTCTGGAATCTCGCGGTGAATGCCTTTGATGCCATGCCCACGGGCGGGCAACTGACGATTGCAACCGGATGTAGAAAGGTGGATGTCGCCGGGCGAAAGGCCGAGGTGGTCGAGGTCTCATTCCAGGATACGGGGGAAGGCATTCCGAAGAAAAATCTCGACAAAATTTTTCTCCCATTCTTTACCACCAAAAGGCAAGGATCGGGATTGGGTTTGGCCGCAGTCCATCGCATTGTCGATCTTCACGGAGGGTGGATCAAAGTGGAAAGCCGGGAAGGGCAAGGTACAAGGTTTGGCGTCTGCTTGCCTCGTACGGCGGATTCAGGAGTGCGACTCTGGCACGAGGGTAGAGAACCGTGGAAAAGGTCCTAGTCGTTGATGACGAACAAAGTTTGCGCGACGTATTGAGCATCATGCTCAAACGGGCCGGATATGCCGTGACGAGTGCTATGGACGGCGAAGAAGCCATCGAGCTTCTGAACAAGGAAATCTTTGATTTGGTCATTACCGATTTACGGATGCCGAAGATCGACGGAATGGAGGTCCTTAAGGCTGTAAGGTCAGTCTCGCCGGAAACGGTCGTGCTGATCATCACGGCCTTTGCCACCGCGGACTCCGCCGTCGAGGCCATGAAACAGGGCGCGTACGACTATTTGACGAAGCCGTTTCAGGTCGATGAAGTCCAGTTGATCATCCGAAATGCGTTGGAAAAGCGGCGCCTCACGACTGAGAACATGCTGCTCAAGCGGGAGATGGCCAGTCAGTCGTCATTCGCGCAGCTGGTCGGTCAAAGTGAGGCGATGCAGAAGGTGTTCGACGTCGTGCGGAAAGTCGCTGACTCGAAAAGCAATGTCCTCATCTGCGGCGAAAGCGGAACGGGGAAAGAGTTGGTCGCGCGCGCGATTCATTACAACAGCGCCAGGAGTGCCCACCCGTTTGTGGCCGTGAATTGCAGTGCGGTGCCGGAAACGTTGTTGGAGAGTGAGTTGTTCGGCCATATGAAGGGATCGTTCACCGGAGCGATTTCGAACAAAGCGGGGTTGTTCGAGATCGCCAACGGAGGGACCATTTTTCTCGACGAGATCGGCGATACCACCCCGACGATTCAAGTGAAGCTGTTGCGGGTCATCCAAGAACGAGAGTTTCGGCGAGTGGGCGGCAATCAAGACATCAAAGTCGATGTCCGTGTGGTGGCCGCCACCAATAAGGATCTCGAGAAAGCAGTCGCGGAAGGCTCGTTTCGAGAAGACCTATACTATCGTTTGGACGTGATTCCCATACGACTCCCGCCCTTGCGCATGCGTACCGGCGATATTCCTTTACTGGTCAATCACTTTCTGGAACGGTTTTCGAAGGAAAGCGGTAGGCCAAAACCCATGATCGGCTCGGAGGCGATGCACGTCCTGCTGGGACATGAATGGCGCGGCAACGTCCGTGAGTTGGAGAATCTGATCGAACGGGTCGTCGCCTTCTCCACGGAAGGGCCGGTGACCGACGCCGAAGTGCGCGGATGGCTTCATCGACCCGCGACACAGTCGCAGCAACCGGCGATGCCGCTGGATCTGACTGACGACGGGTTGGACCTTGAAGGACTCATCAACGGCATCGAAAAAGATCTCTTGCTGAAGGCGCTTGAACGATCGAAATGGGTCAAAAAGAAAGCCGCGCGAATGCTCCGTCTGAATACCAGATCGTTTCGGTATCGCTTGGAGAAGTATGCTATAAAGGGAGGTCGTGACTAATCCCTCTTCGCGATCGACCGTTTCACCTGCCTCCATTACCGTTTCCGCACCAGCCAAAATCAACCTCGTCCTTCGTATTCTCGACCGTCGGCCCGACGGTTATCACAACCTCTGGTCTCTGATGCAAACCGTGCGGTTGGAGGACACGCTCGCACTTTCGCTTAACGATAACCATTCGACCATCACCTTACGATGCGATGAATCTTCCTTGAAGACGGACCCTTCCAACCTGGTGTATCGCGCTGCAGCGTCGGTACTCGAAGTCAGTGGGCAAACCGTTGGATTGGATATGGTCCTGACAAAACGGATTCCGATGGGAGCAGGGTTGGGGGGCGGCAGCAGTGATGCAGCTGCGACGATCGCAGGCTTGAACCGGCTATTGAATTTGGAATGGTCGGCGGAGAAGATGGCGCACATCGGTCAGACACTTGGAAGTGATGTCCCGTTCTTCTTTTCCGCTCCTTCTGCGATCGTGGAAGGACGTGGTGAAAAGGTGGTCCCTGTACAGATCAAAGGGAGTCGATGGGTCATGCTGGTTAATCCGGGATTCCCGATCGAAACGAAATGGGCGTACCAGCAGCTTTCTGTAAGCCGCACAGGGGTACAGCCGCTTTCGGATATGCATGCGGGGCTCGGGAAAGCATGTGAGCTCTCATGGGAAGAGGTGTTCCAAGCGGCCGAAAACGATTTTGAAGCCACGGTGTTCAAAGCTCACCCCATCCTTTACAAAATCAAACAGAAGCTTCTCGCCGAGGGGGCCGAGACGGCGCTATTGTCGGGGAGCGGCGCAACGGTTTTTGGTGTGTTTCGTGACGAGACGACAGCTCGACAGGCCGAGATTGGTTTTCGGACCGAACCCCATCTCAAGATCTATACCGTTTCAACTTCCTCTGCCTTTCGGCAGTAACGCACATACGTTCCATGGTCATTTGTTGACAGGGCCCCGCAGTTTCCGATACAGTCTCTTCCCTTGACTGCTTCGCCGGTAGTGTGTTCAGCGAACGAGAGTATTGGCCTAACAAAGGTCAACACTGCTTACCGTATAACCACTAGAGAATCCAATACGTTATAGAAAAACGACGGATCAGGAAAGTCCGATGAACAGAGAACTGAAAATTTTCTCTGGGAACGCCAACCTTGCGCTTGCCCATGAGATCTGCGCTTACCTTGGACAGAAGTTGGGTGAGGCGACGGTCTCATCTTTCAGCGATGGGGAAATTCGGGTCAAGATCGACGAAAATGTGCGTGGTGCCGACGTGTTCGTTGTGCAGTCCTGTTGTCAACCGGTCAACGATTCCTTGATGGAGTTGCTGATCATCATCGATGCGTTAAAACGCTCGTCGGCCAACCGTATTACGGCCGTCATTCCCTATTTCGGATATGCTCGTCAGGATCGCAAGGATCAACCGCGTGTCCCCATCACCGCAAAATTGGTCGCGGATTTGATGACCACCGCCGGGGCCGATCGTGTGTTGTCAATGGATCTTCACGCCGGACAAATCCAGGGATTTTTCAATGTGCCGGTGGATCATTTGTATGCGCTCCCTGTTCTGCTGGACTATATCGTGAAGAAGCAGATTGCGGACTTGGTCGTCGTCTCGCCCGATGCGGGAGGTGTGGAAAGGGCCAGGGCATTCGCCAAACGCCTTCAGGCCAATCTGGCCATCATCGACAAGCGGCGCGAGGGGCCGAATCAGGCGCAGATTATGAACATCATCGGAGACGTACAAGGGAAAAGTGTGTTGCTCCTCGACGACATGATCGATACGGCGGGTACCATCGTTCAAGGTGCCCAGGCCTGTCTCGATCATGGTGCCCGAGAGGTGATGACGGCCTGCACCCATGCTGTGCTGTCGGGGCCAGCGCTGGAACGATTACAGGCGTCGTGCCTCTCGCAAGTAGTGGTGACCAACACGATTCCGCTGCGAGGGAAAGAGTTGGCCTGTCCGAAGTTGCATCAATTGTCGGTGGCACCTCTGTTGGGCGAAGCCATCAGACGGATCCATGAAGATGAGTCGGTGAGTTCACTATTCGCCTGAGTTGCTATCGATAGGACATCTGTGTAAGAAGCAGAGGAGACGGAGGAAGATCATGAAATTCGATTTGACAGTGGCAGTAAGAGAACAAGCGGGGAAAGGAGCCGCGCGGTCTATGCGGCGGGCTGGAAAAATTCCGGCTGTGCTCTACGGCCAAGGGGAATGTCTCTTGCTGACCGTCAATCCGGAAGAATTAGTCAAGATCCTCAAGTCTCATGCGGGCAGCACCGCGCTGATTTCGCTCACGGTGAACGGAGCACAGTCCAAGCAGAATCGCACGGCCCTCTTACGCGACTATCAAATCGATCCAGTAACCGGGGCGGTCCTGCACGCGGACCTCTTTGAGATTTCCATGAGCAAGCCGATTCGGGTGAAAGTCCCCATCAAGATCATCGGCGGGGTCCCAGCCGGTGTCAAGGAGGGCGGTGTGCTGCACCACAACATGCGCGATGTGCACGTCGAATGTCTTCCAGACGCTCTGCCGGATCACATAGAGGTCGACGCGTCGGCCTTGACCATCGGCAGCGGTATTCATGTGAAAGAAATCGGAGCGCGTGAAGGCGTCCGCTTCTTAGATGATGCCGACCAAATGGTTGTCAGCGTTGCGGCACCGATGTCGGATGCCAAACTCGAAGCGTTGCTCACCAGCGGTGCAGGAGCAGCGGGTGAGCCAGAAGTAGTGGCAAAAGGCAAGGAGGCTGGGGCTGAAGGCGCAGCAGGTGCCGAGCCCGCCAAAGCCGGTGCTGCAGCGCCTGCGGGTGAAGCGAAGGCCGGCGAAAAGAAAGAAGCTGCAGCCGCTCCCAAGGCTGAAAAGAAGGAAGCTGAAAAGAAGAAGTAACGTTGCACCTGCTCGTTGGACTGGGCAACCCCGGAAAAGCCTACGCCCAGACCCGTCACAATGTCGGCATGTGGGTCATCGAGCGGGCGGCCGCTCGATGGTCCATTCGACTCTCACCGCGCGGCACAGCTCAACGAGGTTCCGGGCGGCTGGGAGGAAAGTTGGTCGAACTAGCCGGCCTACTTGATTGGATGAACATTTCCGGACCTCCGCTGAAAGGCATCTTACGAGAATTCGGTCTCACCGCCAACGAACTCATCGTTGTGCACGATGATTTGGATTTAGAGCGTGGCCGTCTGCGGATCAGGCTTGCCGGTGGCCATGGGGGGCACAACGGGATCAAATCTGTCATCGAAGCGCTCGGAACTCAGCAATTCGTGAGATTGAAGATTGGAATCGGTCGTCCTCCTCCGGGCCAAGATTCCGCCGACTATGTCTTAGAGCCGGTGACGAAGCATGAGATGGCGGTCTTTGAACCTTGCCTGGAACGGGCAGTGGATGCCGTGGAATGTTTGATTCATCGGGGACCGGAAGCAGCGATGAATCAATTTAATGTTAGAGAGCGAGAAACGACCGAAGAATAGTGCTGAGTCCTGAGTGTTGAGTAAGACGGCTCCGATCCTCAACTCAGCACCCAGCACTTTACTCTCAGCACTGCAGGAGATTCATGGGCCTCTGTTGTGGCATGATCGGTCTCCCGAACGTCGGCAAAACGACGGTCTTCAATGCGCTGACCGGTGGAGGCGCCCTGGCGGCTAACTATCCGTTCGCGACCGTCGATCCAAACACCGGTATCGCCTTGGTGCCGGACCCTCGCCTCATCAAATTGACCGAAATCTTCGTCTCGAAGAAAACCACCTACAGCACGTTGGAGGTACGAGACATCGCCGGGCTCGTCGAAGGGGCCAGCAAGGGCGAGGGCCTCGGCAATCAATTTCTTGGCCACATCCGGGAAGTGGATGCGCTTCTTCATGTGGTCCGCTGTTTCCAGGGTACCGATGTGGTTCACGTCAGCGGCGGGATCGATCCGCTCCGTGACATCGGCGTGATCGAAACCGAACTCATGCTGTCCGATCTGGAGACACTCGATCGACGGAAACAGAAGACGGAAAAGAAAGTCCGGGCCGGCGATAAAAAGGCGGCGTTTGAAGTGGAGTTTCTCGCCAAACTCATCGGATTGCTCGATAAAGGGGAATGGTTGGGCAACCGGGCATACACCACGGAAGAACGTGTGATTCTCAGCGAATGTCAATTGCTCTCCGCCAAACCGGTTCTGTTTGTCGCGAACGTGTCCGAAGGGAACAATGCGGACGAAGCCATGGTGCAAACTGTGCGCGAGTTCGCTGCGAAGCGCGGCGCCCGGGTCGTGACCATCTGCGGACAGCTGGAGGCCGAGCTATCGTCATTGCCTGAGAGCGAACGGGAGGATTTCTTGAACGAAATGGGGCTGACTGAATCGGGGCTCGTCCGATTGACGCGAGAAGCCTATATCTTGCTGGACATGATTACCTTCTTCACTGCCGGCGAGATTGAATCTCGGGCCTGGCCGATTCCGAAGGGCACCAAGGCCCCCCAAGCAGCGGGCAAGATCCATTCCGACATGGAGCGAGGCTTCATCCGTGCCGAGGTCTATCACTACGACGACCTGCTCGCTTGCGGCTCAGAGGCCAAGGTGAAGGAGAAAGGATTGTTCCGCCTCGAAGGCAAAGACTATGTCATCAAAGAAGCGGATATTGTGTATTTTAGGTTCAACGTGTAGCCTCCCGCATAATTCTTCTGACTAACATTCTGACAGTTGACGACGGAAGCTCACGATCATCGCACATCAGTCTCTCATCAACTGACAAGAGCCGCAGTACGGTGCTGACTTGATCGGCGCCTTCAAGATAGGCGATCTTCTTGCCTCGCCCTTTAAGTTAACTCTAAGTCACCTCTCCTAGGTTATAACAATGCTCGACTCGCTTGTTAGTGCGTTTGCGTGGGAAGGGATCGCCATTTATTGGGGAATTGGCCTGGTCTTTTTCGCAGCGGAGTATTGGTGGCCCACACGTCCGGTCCCCTATCTCCAGGTATTCCTGCCGGATGTGGCAGCCCTCACCACGTACCAGTTTTCTTCGTCTTTGCCGCACAACTGACGGATCGAATCCCGTTTCCTCACTACTCCTACTGGCGTCGGTATCATCGCGTGCATCACTTGAGAGAGATCGGGAGGGCCGGGGAAAATTTTGAGGTCCTGTTTACCGTGGGGGATCGGTTGTTTGGGACGTATGTCGATCCGGAGCAGGTGGATTTGAGAGGACCGTATGGCATTCAGGAAACCGTCCATCCTGTCCGTATGGCAGTCGGGGTTTAAGTGCAACAGCGAGCGGTCATCAACTTCGATTGTTGCCGGAGCTAGTGGTTTCTTGACCACAGTAAGGAGGCGTAGGATAATCCCGTCGTGGGAGTGCATAACAATCGGGCCAATTTCAAGGCAATGATCGAAGCCATTGAGAGAAAAATGATGGTCGGCAATGGTTAGCAAAGGTCACATCGACATTTCCAAGGAGCAGATAGCGGAATTCTCCCGCCGTCATCACATTCGGAAACTCTCCCTGTTTGGTTCAGTGCTCAGGGACGACTACCGGCCGGACAGCGATGTAGACGTCTTGGTGGAGTTTGAGCCGGGCCATGGGCCGGGTTTTATCGGCCTCATGAAAATGGAAATGGAGTTGTCCTCTTTGTTGGGCGGACGAAAAGTCGATCTAGTCACAGAAAAATTCCTGAACCGCCGAATTCGCGATCAAGTGCTGGCCAACGCCGAGATTCAGTATGCCGAAAGATGAGATGGTCTATGTCGGCATATGCTGGACAAGGCGCATGATGCACTCTCATTGGCTCGTGGAAAGACCCGCCATGATTACGACAATGATCTTGCTCTCCGCTTAGCACGTACACATCTCATCCAAGTGATCGGCGAAGCCGCTCGCCGGGTTTCGCCGCAATTCCGAGAGCGGCACCCACACATTTCGTGGGATGCCATCGCAGGTATGCGGAGCAAGATCGTGCACGACTATATGAACGTAGACGAAGACATCGCTGGGACTCAGTGACTCAGGAGCTCCAGCCATTGATCGAAGATCTCGAGAAAATCGTTCCACCCGAGCGATGACCGCAGCATTTGCGGCCGATTTCCGTTCGTTCAAGCGGTTGACCATCGAGGTGTCGGACATCCTAAGGGATTGCAACAGTGATTGGGTCGCACTTCTCCACCACAATCCATAAACGGTCACGCGCGGCGCTTTTATCAGCGGACGGGAAGTTCTCCGGCGACTCTGTAATGACACACTGAGTATCCCCCGTCTTGCCGAGGACTTGTCCGCCATAACGAATGTCAGACAGGATTTCTTTGACGAGAATGTGCTGCGCTCGAATCGTCTTGCCATTGACCGTAACCACGTCGCCAATCTGAATCGATTCCGGTATCTCCTCGTTTCCCATTGGGCCGGTCAGTGAATGATCCTTGTACTGATACATGGCAGCACTCCGGTCTTTCACGCGAATCGACTGAGCTTGATATTCCCTCGCCTTGCCGTTCTCCTCCTCGGCATGTTGTGACTTATTCCCTTCTAGCGTTACGGGCAGTAAGACCATAAGTGCAAGGGCAGCCACACTGACAACAAGCGCCGCCGCTGAAAGAAGAATCTTGCCTCGATTCTTCTCTTGAAGTCCTCTCGCTAACCTGGAAAGAAAGAAAGCCGGAGCGAGAGCCAAACTTACGGCGATACTGTTTGTAATAATATACGGACCAAACAGCTCCCTAAGGGCGGCGGATCCTCCTCGATACCACGTCGACGCATGACCAATCAGAATCAAAGAACAGGCTGCAATGAGCCAAACCCACGCGAGCATCCTTACGGTACGTACGAGCATTGACACCTTCCGCTTCGATCGCTGAATCGCCAGGTTTCCCTCAATCAACCCTCATTAAACCCAAGGATCGTCGTGCTTGTCAAAGCCGTACAGGCGCTCCGGAGTCGTTTCAGGGAAAGGTGAATAGTATTCCAGCTTTTCGATGAAAGCGACGTGAGCCTGAATGATCGCTCAGGAAAAAATCGGCAAGAGGACGATCAGGGCTTTGCCGAGTGTACCGCAGGGCCCCCCACGGGACAGACTCCATCTATGCTCGCTCGATCGTGGAAAGTCCAGCTCACCGAGGGTTCGATCGAGCGCGGTCTGATGGTGTTCTTCGGGCTCGTCTATTTTGCCCAAGGCCTCTTGTGCGGTCTGCTCGCTCAGCCCTTCACCTATTATTTGAAGTCGCAAGGTATGGCCGCGAACACCGTGACGGTGTTCGCGGCCGTGGCCGCTCTACCGTGGATGATCAAACCGCTATACGGACTGCTCACTGATCTTGTCCCGCTGTGGGGCTATCGCAGAAAAACATACCTCATGGTGACGGCCGGCTTCGCTACGATCGGACTTCTCGGGCTCATCCAATGTGCGTCGCCGGATGTCATGGTATGGGCTTTGCTCGTCGCCACGCTGGGCATCGCGGCGACCGACGTAGTTGTGGATGCATTGATGGTGGAACAGGGCCTTCGCCTTGGGCGGGTGAAACAATTTCAAGGCCAGCAGTGGCTCTGGTTGAATGTCGCGGCGATCATGGCCGCCTTGCTCGGCGGTTGGCTCAGCCAGGCGCTCGATCCTGCAGAGGCCGTCCACACGGCGGCGATGATCGTAATCGGTGCTCCGGCTGCCGTAATGCTCGCCGCCCTATTCCTGGTGAAGGAAGACAAAGTGGCGCTCGACCCGGCACGGATGCGGAGGACCGCCTGGAAGATCGGCACCGCGTTGAAGTCGAGAGCGCTCTGGACCGTGGCCGGCTTCTTGGCCTTCTGGAATCTCATTCCCAATTTCAGCACTCCGCTGTATTACCATCTGACCGACCATTTGCGATTCGATCAGTATTTTATCGGACAGCTGGTCTCGATCGGCTCGATCGGCGCGGTGCTCGGCGCCTTGATCTACCGCCGCTATCTAGCCGACCGTCTCTCCACTCAACATCTGGTGGCTCTCAGCATCGCGCTAAACACCATCTTAGCGCTGGGGTACTTATGGCTGAACGGAAGCACCGCCGTCGTGTTGTACTTCTTCGGGGGCATCGTGAGCATGATCGCACTCCTCACACTGTTCAGCCTTGCGGCCTCGGTCTGTCCTCCGCAGGCCGCGGGGTTCGCCTTCGCCTCGCTCATGGCGATCCATAGTGTCACCACCCATCTCTCCGCGATGATCGGCGGCCATTTGTACGAGAGCATCTTCGACCACCAACTCAGGCCGTTAATCATTCTCGCCGCCGCCGTCACGCTGGCCGCGTTCTTCTGGATTCCGTTCCTGCCCGCTGAGTCGAATTCGCGCGGCGAGTTCGAGGCTGGAAGAGAGTACGTGACTTCATAACCCGCGTCCGGGTGATTGCTGTTCCAAATGAGACCCAGTGTCTTCGTCACTTCGCCGTTGATGTAATTATGCGTCTTGCCGGTCAGTGAGACGGTGTCTCCGCCGAAATGCAGTTTTCTTCGAGACGCTTTGGGCACCTCGAGGGCGGCGGATCACCGAGATCTACGCCGCAGCGGAGGCCGCTCGTTGTCAGCAGTCGATCGTAATGTTCTCGAGGTCTCATAGACTCTCATTTGGCCGCTTTCACGGTGATACCGTTCCTTTTTGCGTTGTCCGGATCGAGCCCGGCGCAGGCGAGATAACACCGAATCGAAGGAGCACCGATATAATGCGCCCAACGATCGACCGCCTGCACCAAGCCCGAGCGGCTCCCTTGAGCGCACCTCAAGTATGCCTGCACGCTTCCGTAATGCCTCCGTAGTCTCATCAGCTCACCTGCGTTCCGCAACGTAGCAACAATCTTCTTGCGGTTTCGAATGATTCCCGGCTGCTGCATTAACCGTTCGATTTCATGCTCCGGCCAAGAGGCGACCACAGCCAGATTGAAATAGGCGAAACACCGTCGAATAGCTCTCCACCTGCTACGGACGATATCCGGCCTGAATCTCGCACAAAACACGGCTGCCGTCAGTGTCTCAAAGTGCTCGTCGTCCGTTCGGACTCCGCCCTCTTGTAATGGACACCAACATGGGGCTGTTCGAGGGAAGGACCTCACCTGTCGTTCCGGCAACTTCTGATTCCGTGTAAAAGCCGCAGATCCGGAACTTGTATTGTCCATTGCGGGCTTTCTATGTGCATCGCGGTGCATTGAGGCACGAGCGGCGTGACACGGTTCTTCAGCCAATTTGCGCACAGCTTCTTATGCGGTCAATTTATCCATGATCATTTTGGATGGAGCCGTATCGGCCTTCAAGGTGTGACGCATGTGCTCCAGCGCGGAACGGTTGGCATCGGGATTGATGGATACGGTGCAGTCTGCCGGCACGACCACATCGAAGTTGCGCATATAGGCATCGGCGGCAGTGAAAAGCACACAGTTGTCACCTGCGACACCGGTCAGGACGACTCTTTGGATGTTGAGATGGCGGAGTAACAGCTCCAACGGCGTCGCATAAAATCCTGAGTGCTTGGGCTTCAGGACGAAGTAGTCGTTTTCCTCCGGCCTTAAGATTTCCGCAATCCGCTTCCCTCGACAATCGCTCTCCAAACACCGGTCCACGAGCGTTTTGAAATCCGAACGCCACTTGCCGAAGTTGTCGTTCACATACAAGACTGGCAACCCAACTGATTTGGCGCGTTGCTTGAGTGTCGCGATGGTTGCTGCCGTCTGTTCGATGGCTGGGAAGAGTTTCTCGGCGCCGTCGAACGTGAACTCGTTGATCATGTCGATGATGAGCAGGCAGGTCTGAGTGCGATCCGGTTGGCGCGACGTCATTAAGCCGCCTGTGCCTGGAGAAATTGCTTGATTCGTTTCAGATCCTCGACGAAGCGATGATATTCCTCTTCGCGCTGTGCTGCTTCCGGATGTCGAAGAATTGCCGATGGGTGAACAGTCACAAAGACGTTCGGAGCGATAGGTGTGCTCCAAGGCCGCCCTCGCAGGTCATTCAGACGGATAGTCTTTTTAAAAGCCGACTGGGCTGCCGTCACGCCGAGACATGCGATCACTTGTGGCTTGACCGCTTGCACTTCCGCTTCAAGCCATGGACGACAGGCGGCGATTTCGGAGGCCGACGGTTTCTTGTGCTTACGGCGCTTGCCTTGTGGTTCCCATTTGAAATGCTTCACGGCATTCGTGACATACACGCTCTGCCGCTCAATTCCCGCTTCAGCCAACGCCTTGTCCAAGATTTTACCGGCTGGTCCGACAAAAGGATGTCCGGCCCGGTCCTCCTGGTCGCCAGGCTGCTCGCCGACGAACATGATCGTCGCATGGGTTGAGCCTTCTCCAAACACTGTTTGAGTGGCTCGTTGGTACAGATCGCATCCGGTACAAGAGGCGGCAGTCTCCTGCAACGCAGGGATTGTCAAGCGGGGGGGAAGGAATTGAGCGGCGGATCGGACGGGGCGACGCATAGTTTACCATACCGCGATTCTTGCCAGTTGGGCAGCGAGTGATTTCCCTCGTCCATCGTTGGTTCCAGCACTTGCAGATCTAACGCAGTCAGGGTAACGACACCGAATGTTTCTTCTACCGACCCCCGGACCACGTACGGGCGATTGGGTGAGAGCAGATGGCAGCAGCGACGATAGACCTCGGGAAACAGCGTGGCGTCGTAAAGGGCTGTCATGTCTTCCAGAGTGATGAATTCCATGGCTTGGCCATGTTTGGTCTCAGCTGTCTTTTCCGTGATCAGCACACCGACCATGATGATGCGCCGACCGACGTAGCAATGCATCTGGGAGGCCGGCACCGGTCGGAGCCGTTCGATCTGCTTGCGGTAGAGAGTCAGAGGATGACGGCTGGCCAGAAAGCCAAACGACTCGATCTCATGGGCTCGCTTCTGAGCGGCTGAATAGTCGTTCGGAATCGGTAAGGGACTTGAGGCGACATCGCTCCCCACATATAGCCGCCACATCAAGGCCGGCCTTGTCAGCTCGCCGGCGATGGAGTCGCAGCAGCCGGCACGGACCAATGCCCTGGCATGGGACGACTCCGGTTTTACACGCCGAAGAAAGTCCTGAAATGACCGATACGGACCATGCTGCGTGCGTTCTTCGACGATCCTCACGCCGAGTGCTTCCGGGATTGTCTTCACCTGCATCAAACCCATCCGAAGCCGCTCCCCTTCGCCGCGGTAGGCCCAATCGCTCTCGTTGATATCCGGCAGAAGGATGGCCAGTCCCATGCGCCGCGCTTCGGAGATGTACGCGAACGTCGAGTAAAATCCCCCTTCGTTGCTGATGACCGCGGCGATGAATTCCGCCGGATAGTGAGTGCGGAGATAGGCGGACTTGAACGACACCTGCGCATAGCTGGCCGAATGAGGCTTGCAAAAACTGTAGCCAGCGAAACTCATAATCATCTGCCAGAGTTGGTCGATTATTTCCCGTGACGCACCGTTCTTTTTGGCGCCGTTAAAAAATTGGATACGGTAATCCTGCAGCTGCTTGGCCTTGTGCTTCTTGCTCAGCACTTTTCGGAGCTGGTCGGCATCATCGATGGAAAAGTCCGCCAGTTCCATCGCAACCTTCGAGACGTCTTCCTGGTAGGTCATGATGCCGTGTGTTTCCTTCAAAATGTCCTCTAACTTGTCATGCCAGTGTACGCATGAGTCTTTTTGGGCCATTCGGATGAAGTCTTCGACGAAGGGATTGGTCGCAGGTCTGACCAGGGACGAAACCATGACGAGATAGTCGAAGACATTGGCCTCCGCGCGGCGGTGCGGCGGCATGCCGATCCACAGTTTTCTCAGCAAGAGGCGCGTGGCGGGCGATTCGATGTAGAAGCAGCCGATCGTGTCGCCGCATCGGATCGTGTTTTGTGTGGCGGTGTCGTTGAGCGGATCCCAGGTCTCGTAGTCGATCGTCCAGCCCGTATGTTTGGCGATGGCCGCCAAAGCATTTCGAATCACGGCGAGCGACCGGTTGCCCAAGATATCGATCTTCACGAGCCCCGCGTCCTCTGTCTGGTCCTTTTCCCACTGGATGACCGGTAAGCCCTTAGCCGTATATTGCACCGGCACGTAGCGCCGGATTTCATCCGGTACGATGACGACTCCACCGCAGTGCATGGAGAGATGGCGGAAATGGTTTTGTGCTTTCAGCGCCTGGGCAAGAATCTCAGGCCAGGGAGCTTTCAATCGTAGGATGTGTGACAGCCGAGAGAGCCATTGCTCGTTGGTTGGTGGAGTTGAAAATCCAAGAAGATCTTTTTGACGCACAACGAGCGAAGACATCCTGCTGATTTCTTCAGCCGGCATGCCGTATACCTTGGCGACTTCACGAATGGCCGCCCGGAAGTCGAGGCTGTTGTGATTCGCCACCATGGCGGCCTGGCGCTCGCCGTATTGTTCGAATACCCATCGCAAAATGTCGTCGCGCTCGTCCCATGCAAAATCGATATCGATGTCCGGTGGGTCTTTCCGACCGGGATTGAGAAATCGTTCGAAGAAGAGGTGATGCTTGATCGGATCGACATGGGTGATGTTGAGACAGTACGAAACGATTGAAGCTGCGACTGAACCGCGTCCACAGGTGGTTCGTTTTAATGCCGTAACAATCTCCTCCACGACAAGGAAATAGTGAGCGAAGCGTTTTTCTCGGATGATCGCCAGCTCTTTTTCAATCCGGTCACGGACTTCTTGTGAGATGGCCCCATACCGATTCAGTGCGCCGGCATAGGTTTTGTCTTTTAGTGTCAAAAACGCTTCTTCATCGGTCAGCCGGCGAAAGGCCGGAAAGATTGCCTCGCCGAAACGCCAGTCGCTGTGACAAGCTTCGGCAATGCGGATGGTATTTTCGAGTGCCTCCGGAACGTGAGGAAACTGAGATGCCATACGCGCCGGCGGCACCAGCCATTGGCTAGGCGAGCAACAAGCTTCTTTCGGCAGGCGCGAGAGCGTCGTGTTGAGGGCGATGGTACGCAGCAGACGATGCGTCGCAAAGTCATTCGCCTGAGAAAAGTACACACGATTGGTAGCGACAGGTGGGAGATTGATTCGGCGGCTCAAGAGGAGCGCATCATGCAGAGCCGGCCCCGGTGTCAATTCGACGTAGAGGTCTTGCCGCGCGTCTTTGGCCCAGGCCATGAGCGCCGCTTCGTCGTCCGTGAGGACGATGAGACCGTCACGATAGCGTGAGACTGACGCGAGGACATCGAACGAGGGATTGCAATGCCTTTCCGACAGCACACGGCAGAGGTTGGCATACCCGTCCGGTGTTTTGGCCAGTAAAACCGCCCGATGATCGGCACCGGTCAGCTCAGCGCCGAGAATCGGCCGGAGCCCCAGTTGCTTCGCATGTTCGACAAATCGGATCGCTCCATACAATCCGTTCGTATCGGTCAAGGCCATGGCCGGCGATCCTTGCCCCCGCGCCAAGGCGCAGAGCTCTTCCAGCGACGACACGCCGCGCATCGGCGAATAATCCGAATGGACATGGAGATGGACGAATTGGACAGCCGTCATCGTAATGTCCTTCCCCAAGACAGAGCTTGTGCGCCGAATTTTGCGCGAACTTGATCCAGAGCCAGCGAGAGGCGGTGAGAGCGGGGAAGCACGACAGATCCGTCGAAAAGCGAAAGTTGCCGGGCGGGTGGCTCCAGCCGACTGACCTGAAGCACCAGCCTGGTGAGGCGCACCCGTCGACGGAAACATCGGTAAAACAGGTCGGTCAGCACAGGCTGAAGATCGTCCTCCCAGTAGGTGCCGTGAGGCAGCGTCTCATAAGCGGTCTGCTCGACATGATCGCTATGACGAACAGTCAGCGAGACAGACCGGCACATCCGTTGCTGTTGCCGCAGTGTGGTGCAAAGCTGCTCTAATAATTGGTATAGCCGTCCCAGCAAAAGCCGATCGTCGACTTCATCCGGATCGATGGAAATGGATCCTTCCATCATCGGCTGTGCGGTTGGTGGGTGTACCGGGGAAGGGTCGATCCCCAAGGCCCAGTCGTGCACTAAACCGGCCGGAGGGCCGATGGCGATCTGTAGATAAGCCAACGGCACAGAAGCGATTGCGCCGAGTGTAAGGAGGTTTAAATCCTCTAACCGTTGTAAGACCCGAGAGATGTGGGCTCGGTGAAGGCCGGGAAGCAACATGGTCGGCAATGGAGCGAGGAACGGTTGCTCACAGCCGGAATGGATCGACAGCACTTGGAGTGGTTCCGTGAGAGTGGTCGCCGCCAGTTGCGAGACCAGCTTGTTTCTCGCCAATCCGATCGTACTCGGCCATCCCTGCTGGTTGGTCAATTCCCGGCTGATGCGGGTCGCCGTATCGATGGGAGGGCCGAAGAGGCGGGTTGTGCCGGTGAGGTCCACGAAGAGCGAGCCGGGCCTGATTGATTCCCAAGTCGATGCAAAAGATGAGATACGGTGTTGCAGCTCGCGATGGGCGGCTTGCATGAGTGATGAATCCGGAGAAATTATCCGCAGATTAGGGCAGATCAGCCGCGCGAGATCCACCGGCATCCCCGGCTGTAGGCCCTCGTGAAACGCTTCCGTGGAAATTTCTCTGATCAATGCGCGCGGCGTATGCAATGGTGCTACCGCCACCGGTCGGTTCCGCAGCGCGCTATCAGCGGCACGGGCCAACACGATTCTAAAAGCGGGGATCTGCAGACAGACAATATGGCGATCCATTTCACTTTAAAAGTAACCAATGGTTACAATTGAAAGATGCCCCTGTCAAGTACGTAGAAAAGCCAAGTAAGTGTCCTCCTTGTCAGCCCCGCTTTGTTGACAGCCATTTCCACCTGTGCTACCGTCCACCGTTCTCTACGCCAAATAGGCACCTACACCTCGCTCCCGACTGGTTCGGGGGCCTTTGTCCAGGAGGATCGCTGCATGGAGCTCTACGAGTCTCTGTTCATTATTCGTCCGTCCGTCTCCGATGAGGAGACCAAGATGCTCATCGACAAGATGAAAAACGTCGCCGATAAGACTGGCGCCCAATTCATCAAAGCCGAGAATTTAGGGAAGAAAAAGCTGGCCTACGAAGTGCGTCGCGAGCGCAAGGGGACCTACGCCTATTTCTACTTTAAGGCGCCGAACAACACCGTCGGTGAGCTCGAACGGGCGTATCGATTGGAAGACAACATCATCAAGTTTTTGACGGTCCATCACGAAAAGCCCTTGATGGAGCGGCGCCCGGTGGAAGCCTCGACACAGGAGTCGGACGGTGGCCGGGTTTAACAAAGTCATACTGATGGGGAACCTCACCCGTAACCCTGAGCTCCGGTATACTCCCAGCGGGACACCGGTGGCGAGTTTCGGCTTGGCGGTGAGCCGGCGGTTTAAACAGGGTGAAGACCTGAAGGAAGAAGTCTGTTTCGTCGATATCGTCGTGTTCGGCAGACAGGCGGAACATTGCGGGCAGTATCTTAGTAAAGGCAACGGGGCGATCATCGAAGGTCGGTTGCAGCAGCGCCGATGGGAAACTGAGGATGGACAAAAGCGGAGCAAACACGAAGTGGTCGCTCAGACTGTGACGTTCATGCCCAAGCGCCAAGACGGTGGGACGGGTGCGGAACCTCCGATGCACGACGACTCCGGCTATGATATGGGTGAAGAAAGTTAATCGCACGAGTATGATGAGGAGGCAGTCATGGACCGAAGCGACAACGAACGTGGCGGGGGACGGTTATTCCAGCGAAGACGTCCCTGCAGATTTTGCCTGGAAAAGGCACCGATCGACTTTAAAGACGCCGGGCTTCTTCGGAATTTCTTGACGGAGCGGGGAAGGATCGTCCCGCGCCGTATCTCCGGGAATTGCATGCGCCATCAGCGTGAACTGACGGTGGCCGTCAAGCGGGCTCGGCATATCGCCATCATCAGCTTTGCCGAGGAGCGATAACGGACGTGATCGGCGATTTCGACGCATCGAGGCGGGGCGGCGGCACGCTGCCGGAGATGACCATGGATGTATTGACACCGAAAATCGCGGACATCACGGCGGAAGGTCTTTCTGTGTCGGGAGACCTGACCGGAGAAGAGTTGGGGTTGACGGATAGAGACGTGTCTATTCGTGGAACCTTGGCGGTCGGGCTGGATCTTCGAGCGATTGAACGTACCATCTATGTGACCGGAGTCGTGGAAGGAACAGCGGTCCGCCAATGCGTGCGGTGCCTCAAAGATTTTGACGACTCGCTGGCGTTTTCGTTGCGTGTGGCCTATGAGCGGGAAGTCAAAGCGCCGAATGCGGTCGCAAGGCGAGACGATCCGCGGAAGAAGAAGTCGGCAGCGCCGCCGGAAGGCGAAGCGGAAGAACAGAACGACGATCTCTACTATTTTACGGGCGATCATCTGGAATTGGCGCCGATGCTGCGGGAGCAATTGATTCTTGCTGCTCCCATGCACCCGCTCTGTTCCGAGGAATGCCGCGGATTGTGCGCCCGTTGCGGGAAAGATTGGAATGAAGGCCCCTGTCGTTGCGGCGAAGAACCGACGGGAAGTCCGTTTCAGGTATTGCGCACTATCAAAGACAAGCTGATGGACCCTCGTGAGCGCTGAGCGGTGGTCCGAATCAAGCGGAAGAAGGAGTCATCATGCCGAATCCCAAACATAAACATTCACGGGCGAGACGCGATAAGCGCCGTACCCAAAAGCTGCGCATGACCCCACCGGGAATGGCCGTGTGCCCACAGTGCCATGAGCTGAAGCTGCCGCATTATACCTGTTTGAACTGCGGCACCTATAAGGGCAAGGCGGTCATTCAAGTCGAAGAGGCGTAAGTAGATTGTACAAGTCGGTCCATTGCGCGAGTTTCCCAGCACGTTCGACGTGAGCCCAGGGGCGACGCGTGTTCAGCCGGTCATTCCAACACCATCCGTGAGTACGCCATCTCCCATGAAGATCGCACTTGATGCGGTGGGGGGCGACCATGGCCCGGCACCCTGTGTCGAGGGCGCTCTTCAGGCTGTGAAAGAATTAGATGTCGAGGTTATTCTCGTCGGCGACGAAACCATCCTGAAACAGGAATGTGAGCGCCAGTCCTGCCGCGATTCCCGCCTCACCATTCGGCATGCGTCCCAGGTCGTCGAAATGCATGAATCGCCTGCCGCTGTCGCGCGAAAGAAACGGGACTCGTCGATTTGGGTTGCGACAGAGTTGGTCAAGAACGGCCATGCGGACGCGGTCGTGAGCCCCGGTAATACGGGAGCGAGCATGGTGGCGTCATTCTTCGTGTTAGGACTGACGAAGGGAGTCGAGCGGCCGGCGATCGCCACGAGCCTGCCGACGTTGAGCGGGGAAGCGATCATGCTCGATGTGGGGGCCAACGTCGACTGTACCGCCATGCATCTCGAACAATTCGCCGTGATGGGTAATGAGTATGGGAAGCATCTGCTCCGTAAGCCCAATCCCCGTGTCGGTCTTCTGAGCATCGGGGAGGAAGACGGCAAGGGCAACGAAGTCACCAAAGAGGCGTTTAAGCTGCTCAAAAGCAGTTCGATGAATTTCGTGGGGAATATCGAGGGACGTGACGTGTACAGCGGCATTGCCGATATCGTCGTCTGTGACGGGTTTATCGGAAACGTCGCCTTGAAGATTTCAGAAGGTGTGGCCGAAATGATCAAGCGACTGTTGCTGAAGGAAATCTCGGGCCACTTTCTTGGCCGACTCGCCTATCCCTTGATCTCCGGGCCTCTCATGAATCTGAAGCGGAAAATCGACTATGCCGAATTCGGCGGGGCCCCGCTGCTGGGAGTCAATGGGATTACAATGATCTGCCATGGCCGATCGTCGGCCAAGGCCATCAAGAATGCGATTCGACGAGCAAAGGGCATGGCAGAGGGAAGGGTCCGAGAGCTGATTCAACGGGATATTGAAGAGAGTCGCTCCCGTCCTCAGGTGGAGCTGACATGAAGGCTCGTATTGCCGGAACCGGCTCCTACGCGCCTGCCAACGTCGTGACGAATGCGGATCTCGAACGGATGGTCGCCACCTCCGATGAATGGATTCGAGAACGAACGGGCATCCGCGAACGGCGTATTGCAACCACAGGAGAAGCCTGTTCGGATCTCGCCGTTCAGGCCGGAAAGCGGGCATTGACTGCAGCCGGTCTGGCGGCAACCGATCTCGACATGATTTTGGTCGCCACCTGTACGGGTGATTATCCTCTCCCTGCAACGGCCTGTCTCGTCCAGCATCAGCTCGGCGCCACCAAAGCCGCCGCATGCGATCTTTCGGCCGCCTGCTGCGGGTTTGTCTATGCGCTCTCGGTGGCGGATGCCTATGTGAAAAACGGGATGCGTTATGTCTTGGTGATCGGATCAGAGGTGATGTCCGCCATTACCGATTGGACCGACCGGAACACCTGCGTGCTGTTCGGGGATGGGGCCGGCGCGGTCGTCGTCAGTGCAAGCGATGGAGAACAAGGAATCCTTTCGACTCACCTTCGCTCCGACGGTACGCTCTGTGAATTGATCATGGTGCCAGGAGGAGGCTCACGTACTCCACCATCCGAAAAAGTGATCGCCGAGCGTCTGCAGTACATCAAGATGAAAGGGAACGAGACATTCAAAGTGGCCGTACGCACCTTGGAAGAAATCGCTCGTACGACTCTTTCGGCCAATGGTCTCCGGGTGGAGGATCTTGACCTGTATGTGCCGCACCAAGCCAATGTACGAATTCTGAAGGCGGTGATAGAGCGGCTGGGCCTTCCGAGGGAAAAGGTGCTCCTGAACCTCGATCGTTACGGGAACACTTCTGCCGCGTCTATCCCGATTGCTCTGGATGAAGCGGTTCGCGAAGGACGCATCAAGGATGGCTCGTTGGTGATGCTCGGGGCGTTTGGGGCGGGATTGACCTGGGCATCTGCGGTCATTCGATGGTAGAGGACGACCAGGTCGTAATCCAGGACCATTCGACGTGAGCCCTTCCTGAGAGTATGGGAAGGACGACTTGTAAAACTTTTCCCGTTGACTTTGCACGGGATTTCGAAGATATCTAACGCCCCATGACTCTAGGAATCGGGCTCGTTTTCCCTGGACAGGGTTCTCAGTCGGTCGGGATGGGAAAGGCGCTCTATGACGCTCACCCCTCATTGAAATCCGTCTATGATGAGGCGTCTTCGGTCTTGGGTTATGATGTCGCCGAATTGTGCTTCACCGGACCGGCTGAACGACTCAACCTGACCGAATTCACCCAGCCGGCCTTGCTCGTGAGCAGTGTGGCGGCGTTGAAACTGTTTGAGCCGGTCAGGATCAGGCCGGTTGCGGTGGCGGGCCATAGTTTGGGTGAGTATTCGGCGCTGGTTGCGGCAGGCGGCGTGTCGTTTCGTGATGCCGTCGGTCTGGTCCAGAAACGCGGACGCTACATGTCCGAAGCCGTGGCTCCGGGAGCCGGTCTCGTTGCAGCCCTGCTGGGCTTAACCGCCGAAGTGGTCAAGAGTGTTTGCCGTATGGCGTCGGCAGTCGGCGTCGTCGCGGCAGCGAACTTCAATTCGCCGGGCCAGATAGTTATTGCCGGTGAAAAGGCGGCCGTGGAGCGAGCGATTGAACTGGCCAAAGCACAAGGCTGTAAAAAGGCCATCCCACTGCCGGTCAGTGTGCCGGTTCATACTCCGTTGATGCAGCAAGCAGCCGATCGATTGGCCAAGGACTTGGCCACGATTCGATGGTCGGACCTCAGCGCCCCTTTGGTGAATAATGCGGAGGCGAAAGCGATCAGCCGGGCCCATGAGATCCAAGCATCGTTGGTCCGCCAGCTGCCCTCTTCTGTCCTGTGGGAGGATACCGTGCAGACCATGGGAAAGATGGGAGTGACCACGTTTGTGGAAATCGGCCCTGGTACCGTATTGACCGGATTAATCAGACGAATTCTTCCTGATGCGAAACTGTTGAACGTGAACGATTCGAAATCGTTGGACGCGACACTCAAGGCGGTCAGCTAAGCAGACCGTCCGCATGGAAAACCAGATGACGAATTCCCTATCAGCCTGTTAACGTATCGTCCGAAAGGTCTGAAATGTCATTACAAGGAAGAACAGCTATTGTCACCGGTGCGGCGCAAGGCATCGGTCGGGCCATTGCCGAATGCCTTGCCCAAGCAGGGGCCGACATTGCCGTGGCTGACCTCGACCCCGGCCGCTCCGTGGAAACGGTCGATTCCGTCGAGAAGCTAGGACGGAGGTCTCTGAACATCAAAGTCAACGTCGCCGATGCCAATGAAACCAAGGCGATGGTCGAGCAAGTCCTGAAGGCTTGGGGGAAAGTGGATATCCTCGTCAACAATGCCGGCATCACTCGTGACGGCTTGTTGTTGCGGATGAAGGAAGAAGATTGGAATCTGGTGCTTCAGATCAACCTGAACGGTACGTTTAACTGCACGAAAGCGGTCTTGCAGCCGATGACCAAGCAACGGTATGGTCGCATCGTCAACATCGCTTCGATCGTGGGGGTGATCGGGAACGCGGGGCAGGCCAATTACTCGGCCTCGAAGGCAGCCGTCATCGGCTTTACAAAAACCGTTGGACGCGAATATGCCAGCCGTAATGTGACGGTGAATGCGGTGGCGCCCGGTTTCATCGACACGGCCATGACCCATGGGTTACCGGCTGATGTGAAAGAAACGTTGCTGAAACAAATCCCATTGGGGCGGTTGGGTATGCCGGCGGATGTCGCGGCGGCCGTTCGGTTTCTGGTGTCCGAGGATGCGGCCTACATCACCGGTCATGTCTTGCACGTGAACGGGGGGATGTTGATGGTATAAAGCGTCGAATGATGTAGACATACGGCTGTCACAGATCCCCATGTGGCGGTGCAGCGGGTGTCATACCGGGGAAGGAGGTAGTCATAGCGATGGCAACTGTTGAAGAGCGAGTCAAGAAGATTATTGCTGAGCAACTCGGTGTGGAGGAGGATGAAGTGACGCCGGAGGCCTCCTTTGTCGAAGATCTGGGGGCTGATTCGCTCGATACCGTCGAGCTGGTCATGGCGTTGGAGGAAGAGTTTTCAATCGAAATTCCCGATGAGGATGCGGAGAAAATTCTGACCGTCGGCAAGGCGTTGGACTACATCAAGGAAAAGTCCTAGGCATGACAGGAATGTCTGATCAAATAACTCGGCGCGTTGTGGTCACCGGTCTTGGGCTGGTGACACCGCTGGGGACGGGTGTCGAAAAGACGTGGAAAGCGATCTGCGCCGGTGAGTCCGGGATCGGCCGAATCACCAAATTTGATCCGACGGGATATGACGCTCAAATTGCGGGCGAGGTGAAGGATTTTGATCCAGCTCAATTCATCGAAAAGAAAGAGATCAAGAAGATGGATGCCTTCATCCACTACGCCGTGGGTGCCGCTCAGTTGGCGGTGGATGATGCCGGGCTGAAAATAAAGCCGGAAGAGGCCACGAAGGTCGGCGTGTACATCGGCTCCGGGATCGGCGGGCTCGGATCGATCGAGCACTACCATGAGGTGCTCAAAACCAGGGGGCCGGGGCGTGTTTCACCGTTTTTCATTCCCATGACCATCATCAATTTGGCTTCCGGACAGGTAGCGATTCGGATCGGAGCCAAGGGACCGAACTCTTGTGCTGTGACGGCTTGCGCCACGGGCAATCATTGCATTGGGGATGCGTACCGCCTGATTCAACGAGGTGACGCCGATGTCATGGTGGCCGGCGGTGCCGAAGCAGCAGTCACCCCGCTGGGTGTGGCGGGATTCGCAGCGGCCAAGGCCTTGTCGTTCCGGAATGACGAACCGACGAAGGCAAGTCGCCCGTTCGACAGGGATCGAGATGGATTTGTGCTGGGCGAGGGCGCGGGGGTCGTGGTGATTGAGGAGCTGGAACATGCCCGTCGGCGTGGGGTCAGAATGTACGGCGAGATCATCGGGTACGGGATGAACAGCGATGCCTACCACATTACGGCCCCGCCGGAAGAGGGCGAGGGAGCTATCCGTTGCATGGAACTCGCGCTCAAAGATGCGGGAATCAATCGCGATCAGATCGGGTATATCAATGCGCATGGGACGTCGACGATGGCCGATGCCATTGAGACCCGAGCGATCAAACGGGTGTTCGGGGAGCAGGCCTTTCGAATTCCGGTCAGCTCGACCAAGTCCATGACAGGACATCTGCTCGGAGCTGCCGGCGGGATCGAAGCCGTCTTCAGCCTTCTGGCGTTGTTTCACGGTATTCTTCCTCCCACGATCAATCTGGATAATCCGGATCCGGCCTGTGATTTGGACTATGTTCCCAATAAGGCTCGACCTGCCGCCGTCACAACAGCGTTGTCGAACTCCTTTGGATTCGGCGGAGTGAACGCCTGTCTGATCTTCAAGCGACTGGACACGTAGCGGGATGCTGAAAAAGTCCACCAGCGGCGTTCTCGCGGGACACCGCCGCCTCACCATCTCGGCGGCGTTCACAAACGTGCCGCGCTTTATTCAGCGCGGCGTGAACCTCAGAGGTTCAACGTACCACCGGGCAAGAGCTGCGAGAGCAGCTCAGGGCGGGCGGGTGAGAAAGGTGACGCCTCGCGCAAGACACTGCCAGCTCACCATCTCGCCGGCGCGCACAGACATGGCGCTCGTTATTCCTCGCGCCGTGCGCTTCGCTGCGGCCTTGTTCGGTGACATGCGCGTCTTGGCGCGCAGGGGTGGGCGGGTGAGAACGATGGCCTTTTTGAACATCCTGCGGGCACGTCACAATAGTTTTTCAGTGGTCTGCTAGCGTGCGTGTCACGATGACGCCGGCTTCTTCAGCCGATTCTTCTCCTGCCATATCGAACTATCGATTCACGAATCCCAGCTTCTTGACAGAAGCTTTGACGCATAAGTCGTACGTGAATGAGCGCCGAGACGCCGGTCGAAAACACAATGAGCGGCTCGAGTTCCTGGGGGACGCCGTGTTGTCGCTCATCGTGAGCGATTATCTTGCGGGGCGGTATCCTGAGCTGAGTGAAGGAGCTCTCTCAAAACTCAAAGCCAAACTTGTGAGCGAAGCGCCGTTAGCGAATGCCGCCAGGCGGTTGGATCTCGGTGCCCGGTTGAAACTTGGTCGAGGCGAAGAACTCTCGAATGGACGGGGCAAAGCCTCACTGTTGGCCGATGCGTTTGAGGCCATCATTGCGGCCGTCTATCTTGATGGGGGGTTGGAGGCGAGTCGACACTTCACCATTGAGGCGCTGACTGAAGAACTACGTCAGATCGATGTCCTGCAAGAAAAACCCGGAAGGGATGATTATAAGACGCGCTTCCAGGAATGGTGTCAAAAACGGTATGAACTGTTGCCTCGGTATGCGATCGTACGCGAAACCGGCCCGGATCACCAAAAGTTATTTGAAGTTGAAGTGCGAGTGCATGACAGGGTTTTCGGGATCGGCCGAGGATACAGCAAGAAAGAAGCGGAGCAGGAGGCGGCGCAACGAGCGCTGGAGCAGTCTGAGCGATAATGCCGGGTCCATGCTACAATAATCGACACCGTCACATGGATGATATGGGAGGGGCAATGCTGAAGCAAGCAGGATGGCGAATGTTGATGGGCGTGTTCATCACGGTTGGTCTCTCGATCTCACATGCCTGGTCGATCGATGTCGCTGAGGCGACACAGCCTCTCAAGGTTGAAGCACCAAAAGGGCCGCGGGCGATCATCAAAACGAAATTCGGCGATATCGAAATCAAGTTCTATCCGGATGTCGCGCCGAAACATGTCGAGAATTTCATTAAGCTGGCGAAGTCCGGGTTTTACAATGGAACAATTTTCCACCGGGTCATTCCCGGTTTCATGATTCAAGGGGGAGATCCCAATACGAAGGATACGCTCAAGAAGGAAATCTACGGCCAAGGCGGTCCCGGGTATGCCGTCAAGGCGGAGTTCAGCGATATCCCGCACAAACGTGGCATCGTGTCAATGGCGAGGGCGGCTGATCCGGATTCGGCCGGTTCCCAGTTTTTCATCGTCGTCGAGGATTCACGATTTCTGGACCGCAAGTACTCTGTGTTCGGCGAAGTGACGAAGGGTATCGGTGTGGCCGACAAAATCGTCAACCTGCCTCGCGACGAGCGGGATAATCCGAGAGAGCGTGTGGAAATGACGGTCACGATTGCGGAGTAATATTCGTCGACATGCTGGATCAGGAAATGGTGTGGCGACCGATTGCAAACCGCGAGGGAAGAGCTGATTGTGGGGGATTGCGGGTGCGGCATGTCTTCAAGATGCCGGCCGGCTTTCTGATTCGGCCTCCAGCACCGAAGCAATAAATCCGCCTGCCGGAATCACCAGCAGCGGGCACGTGGCCTCGTGAAGCACCTGCTCGCTATGACTGCCGTGCAGCGCATCGAGAAAGCCATGGCGTCCTTCGGTGGTCATGACGATGAGATCAGCCTTGATCTCTTCCGCGGTCCCACAGATCACATCCACTACATCTCCTTGCTTGGTGACTTTCTCCCACTGCCAGCCGGGTATATCGGAGTAGTGGAGGGCGGGCATGTCCCCTTCCTCGCCGACATGGAGGACTGTAAAGACGCCGATCGGGCGGTTGAGCCGATATGCCATCCGCACGGCGGCCTGGAGTGCCGCCTGGCCAGACGGCGTGGGAGCGACGGGAATCAAGATGTTCGTCAATGAGATGGAACCGTCGTGCGAAGAAACGAATCCGGCTACGCCTTTCGGGATGAAGAGGGTCATCTGCCGTGACTCCAGCGCAATGGGCACCGCTACGGACTTGTTGAGCCATGGAAGATAACCTTTGCTTTGGTCAGTCGCGAGCACGATCAGATCCGTCGCGTGCTGGGCTAAGTAGGATGTGACCGATTCAACGGGGTCCTGATGGATCGCTTGGACCTTCTTAACATGGATGCCCAATTTGGCGACATCGGATCGCCGGCTGTTCCTGGGCAGCAGGCCCCAACGTTCCAGCGCCGCACGCACACCGGGAAACTCCATCCAGTCCGTATCCCGATCGGAGGAGACATGAAGAATGGTCAGGTTGGCTTGAGCCATCAGGGCGGTTCTCAAGGCATGCGCGAACGCGCCTTCGCTCGCTTCAGTGAAATCGGACGGATGAAAAATGTTTCGAAGGATGGGGATGTTGAGCGAGTCGGGGAAAGACATGGGCGATCCTTTTAATGACTATGGTGCTTACAGTCGGGACCATGCGTGTGTGCTTCGGCGGCGGATGACGGCAGGAACGTTCGCCCTGGTAGAAGAATGTGCCCCGATTCCCGTTGCTTTTTGAGATGTGCCGCGATCTCCGGGTGCTCCGTTTTAACATAACCGATCAGTCCCCTCAGAAATCGGCTCGACTGAAAATTATGCTCTGAAAATGTGGAGATGAATTGCGCGGTGCGATCGAGGATTTGCAGAGCGTCGGAGGCATCGGCAATTTGTTCGGGATTCTGCTTCCGAAACGCCTCATACTCTTTTGTAAGATGCTCGGCAAAAACCGGTGCAGGGCCGGCGGGGACGTGAAGTGGGCTGAGCGTGCGACGAAGCGTCTGGAGTGCCGTGACGACTTCAACATCTTGGCCATCCCTTCGTCCCTCAAAGTAGCCGAACGTGATGACCTCGATCAAATTGAATAGCGCCACGGCTTTGTGGCCTCCTAAGCGGTCCAGTTCCTGATAGAAGTCTCGCCGGACGGGCGCAAATTGCGCGCCGAGTCTTTTTTGCTGGTAATCGCTTCCGGTGTCGAGATAGGCGCAATCAGCGGGGCACGAGATCCGCGTCAGGCGATGCTCCCCACAGCAGGGACTGCAGATCAATCCTCCGAGGGCAGGGCACGGACGTTTGCCCCGACGATTGTGACAATACGAGCATGAGCTCATTTCTTCGTTCCTTCCGCTCCGGGCTTGGGAGGTGGAGGGATAAAACCGTAGTCGGCCAACGTACGCTTCTCGCCCTTTGGCTTCCCGACCGAAGGAGTCTCTAGTCCATTCATCTCTGCGGCATGCACGTAATGGTAGGGAACCAAGATCAAGTTGTTCACCCGATCGATACTGATATCAGCCGGAGCGGGGAGATATTCGGCGATGACTTGGAATCGATGATCTCGGGTCATGCGCCAAATCTTGCCTTTTGTGATGTCTGATACGTACATGGTTCCCCATTGATCAAAATCCACTCCGCTCAGGTTCTCGAAGCGACCGGTAAAAAACCCATTCGATTCCAGTTCGGTCAGTTGTCCGTCGGGAGTGATGTCAAAAATCTTCCCTTTTTGCCGGCTCACAGTGATGAGATGGTTCGTCCTGGGATGGATCACGATTGCGGCGGGTCCTGCGAGCCGTTCATCATGGATCAAAAGGTCGACATGATGATCGCCCGGCGGATCAATTCGGTAAATGGAGTTCGCCGCCTCATCTGAAACGTACAACATACCGTCCGGCGCGGCTGCCACGTCGGTTAACGATACCGGCGTACGAGATGATGCGGGGAATAAGACAGTAGCGACGAGTTTGCCTGACGCCTTATCAAAGGCTTTCAGTTGATCGAGATCCGCGATGTAAAGAATTGGTCCGACCACGGCCATCCCTTTGGGGGCATGCAGCAACACTCCCAGCACGCCACCTTGGATGAACTTGAGGTCGGTGACCTTTCCCTCGGCATTCAATTTTGTGATGAAGCCGTTGTTGTCTCTTGCTTCCGGTTCACCGTTGATATTGGATATAAAATATTCTTTCCCGGACGAGTCACTGATGAAGCTATTGGGTGACTCCAGACCCGTGATTTGCGCGGCTTCGCCGGGGAACGTCAAGCCCAGGATGAGCACGATAGGCAGGGATAAGCGGTGATAGAGCTTCACGAACAAAGGCGGGTCATCCAGGTTTTCGTCAAAGACCATCGTATCGGAGGAACAAAGAGAGTGTCAAGAAAGAGCCTGAGGCAGGAGGCAAGCGGAGAGAGACAGCGAAGCGTTGACTTGCATAAAATTCCCCTGCTAAGTTGCGGCGACTCTAAACAGGTTAAGGCTAAGGTTAAGGACGAGGAACCGTCACAATGATCTTCCTTAATCTCGACTTGACTTCAACCTAGACTGTTGTGGAGGGATCGTGGCCGCACAATTGATTGATGGAAAAGCACTGGCGCAACAGGTTCGCGATCGTCTGGCAAAGGAATCGGCGGAACTGTTCGCCAAGAAAGCGATGAAACCGGGTCTTGCGACCATTTTGGTGGGTGACGATCCCGCCTCGCATGTGTACGTTCGGAACAAGCAAAAAGCCTGCGAATTGGCGGGAATCTATGTCGATGCTCATAAGCTCCCGGCAAGCACGACACAGGCCGAATTATTGGCGCTGATCGACAAAAAGAATACGGACCCCAAAATCCATGGAATTCTGGTTCAGCTTCCGCTGCCCAAACATATCGACAGCAAAATCATCCTGGAAGCCGTTTCGCCGCTGAAAGATGCGGATGGATTTCATCCTTACAACTTCGGCCGGCTGGTGGAGGGGCACCCCGTCTTTGAGGCCTGTACTCCCAAGGGTGTCATCAAGATGATCGAGTCGACCGGGGTACCCATAGAAGGCAAGCGGGCAGTTGTGGTGGGACGGAGTAATATTGTCGGGAAGCCGTTGGCGTTGATGCTGCTTCAACGGAATGCCACCGTCACGATCTGTCATTCAAAAACCAGAGACCTTCCCGCGGTTTGCCGTGAGGCGGAGTTGCTGCTCGTCGCGATCGGAAAGGCGAAGTTTGTGACGGCCGACATGGTGCGGGAAGGCGCGGTCGTTATCGACGTGGGAACAAACAAGACTTCTGAAGGCAAGCTGTGCGGCGACGTAGACTTCGACGCAGTCAGCCAAAAGGCCGGTTGGATCAGCCCTGTCCCCGGTGGAGTCGGCCCCATGACCATTGCGATGCTGCTGGAAAATACCGTGGAGTCGGCCAAGAAGGCAGCAGGAATGCTATGAGGGGTCATTTATGAGTCGAGAGCCGCAGCGCCTCATCGATGTCCTCGACCGAGGGACGTTTGCAGTCACGGTGGAGTATAACCCTCCCAAGGGTACCAATATCTCGTCCGTTCTCGAAAATGCCAAACAGCTTGTCGGGCGAGTACACGGTGTGAATGTCACCGACAATACTGCCGCAGTGGTTCGGGCCGGTTCACTGCCGGTCTGTCGCCTCCTGTATGAGTTGGGCCATGACCCCGTGATGCAGTTGACCTGTCGTGATCGCAATCGAATCGCCATGCAGTCGGACTTGATGGGCGCCCACATGCTTGGGATTCGAAATATTCTGTGTCTCACGGGCGACTATCCGACGGTCGGTGATCATAAGGAGGCCAAGCCGGTGTATGATTTGGACTCGGTCCAAGTCATGCAGCTCGTGCAAGGATTGAACAGGGGGCATGACATGGGCGGGCACAAGCTGGACGGCTCGACGGCGTTTACGATCGGTGCCGCCGTCACACCGGAGGCCGACCCAGTCGGACCTATGCTCGCCAAGTTTGAAGTGAAGGTGAAAGCGGGTGCCCAATTCTTCCAAACCCAAGCGGTGTATCACCCGGAGCAGTTCGCGAATTTCATGAAAGCGATCCGGCCCTATAAGGTCAAGGTTCTTGCCGGTATCCTTGTGTTGCGCAACCACAAGATGGCGGAATTCATGAACGCACATATTCCCGGCATCTCGGTCCCAGACGAGATGATCGATGAGCTCAAAATGGCCGGTGAGAAGGCGGAGGACGTCGGAGTCGAGATAGCCGTACGGACCATCAAGGCGGTGCGGCCGCACTGCGACGGTGTTCATATCATGGCGATCAAGGCCACGCATCGGTTGGCCGAGATCATCACCAAAGCTGAATTGAACTGATGACGATCCTGGATTTCCAGCAGTTCAAACGAGACAAGAAAAAACTCGCCGTCGTGACGGCCTATGACGCGCTGTTCGCACGTATCGTCGAGCAAGCGGGAATCCGGGTGATTCTGGTCGGGGATTCGCTGGGCATGGTCGTACAGGGAAAACCCAATACGCTCACGGTCACGATGGATGACATGCTGTATCACACCAAGCTGGTTGCCGGGGTAGTGCAACGAGCGCTGGTCATTGCGGATATGCCGTTTATGTCCTATCAGACCAGCACAGAGGAGGCCCTGCGCAATGCGGGCCGATTGCTGCAAGCGGGTGCCGCTGCGGTAAAGCTGGAAGGGGGCGCCGTCATGGCGGATCGAATCAAGGCCATGACGAGTGTTGGGATTCCGGTCATGGGGCACCTGGGCATGACACCACAATCAGTCTGGGCGTTGGGCGGATACAAGGTCCAAGGGAAAGCCGACGATCAAGCTTCCCGGTTGCTTCAGGATGCAAAAGCTATCGAAGCCGCCGGGGCCTTTGCTCTTGTACTGGAAGCGATACCGGCTGAGTTGGCAAGAAAGATCACGCACACCCTTTCAATCTCTACCATCGGAATCGGGGCGGGACCTCATTGTGATGGCCAAGTGCTGGTGCTGTATGACCTCCTTGGACTCTTTGATGCGTTCATCCCGAAATTCGTGAAGGCCTATGGGCACCTCAAGGCCGACACTCTCCAAGCGCTGACTCGTTACAAAGAAGAAGTGGAACAGGGAAAGTTCCCTTCGGATTCAGAAAGCTATCACTAGACCTCTCATACGGCTCCTCCCTGAGTTTTCCTCACCCGAAGGATTTCATATCTCCACGCGATCGCCAGCGTCCTGTTTCCTATTCGAAAGGAGGGAGGACAGGGCTAAGTCCGTTTGATAGAGTCCGGCCTTCCGACTTGCATGAGGACGGGTAGGCGGGATGGAATGGATTGAATGGTTACTGAGCCGAGAGTTCCGGCAGTTCATTTTTGACCATAACCTCTTCATCCCTTTTTTGTTCACGACGAGGGTCATCGTTGTCACGGTGCTTGAACGGATGATGCCGGCGAGGGAGGTGCCTTATCGGTCGCTCCTTTTGATGGACGTCGCCGGGGCGGCGCTGGTCGGGTACTTGCTGCTCCCCGCCGCCTTGTATGTGAGCGAACGAATCGTGATGCGGCCGGTGTTGCCCGAATTTATCTCGACCCTTCCGACCGTGGCGGCTTTTGCCTTGTATTATGTGGTTGGAGACTTCGGCGCCTACTGAGCACATCGGTTTCTGCACCTTCGTCCGTTTTGGCGTATCCATAAGTGGCACCATTCTCCGACGCACATGTATTGGTTGGCCGGATACCGGGCCTCGCTTCTACAACAGGTATTGTTCAATCTACCCTGGATAATGGCTTTTTCAGTTTTCGGTCATGCTCCATGGTGGATGTATTGGGCGGTGTTGTCTTCTCATATGCTCTTGAATGACTGGATGCACATGAACGTCACTTGGCGCTCGAATTGGCTGGAATGGATCGTTGTGACGCCACGGTATCACCATGTTCATCATAGCGACCATTCAGCGCATGCCAACGCGAATTTCGGGGTGACGTTTTCGATTTGGGACCGACTGTTCGGAACCTATGTCGATCCGGAGGAATTCACGACACCCATTACATTCGGTTTCGGCGAGCGGGTTCCCTTGGTGCGCCTGGTCGCTGGAGTCTGAGCTGAGGCCGGTCAATGCCGTGCCAATCCATCAACTTGAAACACTGTCCGATCCTCCAATCGCACTGCCGTTAGCTGCCGACCCCACACACAGCCGCTATCGATTGCCAGCAGATTCGGCTCGATGTGCAAGCCGAGCGCCGCCCAGTGCCCCGTAATCAAAGTGGTGTCGGCGCTCTTGCGGCCGGGAATACTGAACCAGGGCTGGTAGCCGAGCGGCGTCTCTTCCGGCCGGCCGGAAAAATCGGATATCTCGCCGCTCGGCGTGCAGGTGCGGAGTCTGGTCAGCACGCGCGCAACGGTGACCAACCGTAAGGTGTCGATAAGGTTGGGACTCCACGTAACCACCGGCTCGTGGAAAAATGATCGTAAGAACGATCGGAAACCGTCACCTTGCAGTGCGGTCTCGACCTCGCCGGCCAATTGAGCGGCATCTTGCGCGGTCCATTGAGGGAGTAGGCCCGCATGGGTCATAAAGAACGACCCCTCGCGATAGTGCAGGGGTTGGCGCCGAAGCCAATCGATCAAGTCCAGCCGGTCGCCGGCTTCCAATACGTCGCGGATCGTATCTTTGGGTCGAAGCGTCACCACTCCTTCCGAGACCGCAAGGAGGAAGATGTCGTGGTTACCGAGCACGACGCGGACAGATGGTCCGAGCGAACGGATGTAGCGAAGCACACCGAGGGAGTCAGGCCCGCGGTTGACGAGATCGCCGACGAACCACAGTCGATCTTTCACGGGGTCGAAACGAATATGTTGAACGAGGCGTTGCAAGGCATCGTGGCATCCTTGCACATCGCCGATTGCATATGTCGCCATAAAAAGAAGTCACCGTCATGGTCATTAGTTACTCAAGATGAAAAGATCGACTTCTTTTGCTAATGACTGATGACCAGAGCCCTATTGATGGGATCAAGGATACCGGGCTTCGATCTTGCTCGACAACCCGCCGCGCGCAGTGAAGGTACCGGTGACTTTCGCCCATACGGGACGGCAGGCTTTGACAATGTCTTGAAGAATTCTGTTGACGGCATTTTCGTAGAAGATGCCGAGATTACGGTAGGCGTGGATGTACAGTTTGAGCGCTTTCAATTCAAGACATTTTTGATCAGGCATGTAGTGCAGTGTAATGGTTCCGAAATCCGGCAAGTTGGTTTTGGGGCAAATTGCTGTGTACTCGGGGATCTCAATCGTAATCTCATATCCTTTATACTGATTCGGGAAGGTTTCGATGTCGGGTAGAGGGGCGCTGATTCCACTCTTCGCATGCCGCTCGTTGTAGCCCAGTTTCGAGGTCTTGGGTTTTCTTCCGACCGTTTCACGTTTCACGTTTCACGCCTCACGTTTTGCTAGACTTGCTTCATCCATTCAGTTTGGCCGATTTTCTCCAGTTCCACATAAAGCGAGACCCAAGGACACTTCATCTCGGGATAGACTTCGCAGAACCCGCCTTTGCGGACCCCTCCGCACGGACCATGTGCCATGAATTTTGGACATTCGGCCTTGACCGAATCGTCCGGAATCGGGGGACGTTTATGAACTCCGCCGACATGGACACCGGCATCATCTTCACCCGGGATAAGAACGCGTAGCGGCATGACATGCAGTGTAAACGGAATGCAGGAGATCGGCAATGTCTAAACGTGATTGTTATAGAATTCGGAAGTTGTATTTGTCGCCCTGGCTATTTGGGGCGAATGGCCTATTTTTGTCAGCTGAATCTAGGCCTTCTTTTGGATACCTTGGGCCCTCTTAGAAGTTGCTTTGATTTTCATGGCGTTATACTATTCGGTGGGTAACGCGGAAATTCATAACAAAATTCATAGATGGGAAATTTGAAATCTGTGAAATCTGATGGGTGGTTACAGAGACAAGGAAAGGTTGAGCAAAGATTGACAGTCTTTTTTCGGCTTTGCTAGGATGCCCAAGGCTCGTAAGCATTTAAGCACTGGTCCGATTATCAAATCCTTAAGCCCTCAAGTTTTTCTTCGATGCATGGGGAGTGGTGTGGAGAAGAATATGAGCAGCGGTTGGCCGTTGCCAACGATATATAAGGGAGGTGCCTGATGAGTCTTGATTATGTCAAATTTTCCAATGGATTTGAGAAGTTTATGCCAAAGGAATATCGGGACATGGTGGAACATGGACCTTTTGGGAAGAAGGTCACGGTTTCACAAATGGGAAGCTTCAAGGAAGTGTTGGAAGAACATCCCATGTGCGCCGGTTGTGCGATGACGCTCTTCATTCGGCTGGCTATGATTGCGTTTCCCAATCCTGAAGACACGATTACTGTCGGGACGGCCGGCTGCGGTCGTCTAGCTATCTCCCAGGCGGCGATTCCCTTTGTCTACGGCAATTACGGTGACCAAAACGGAGTGGCGAGCGGCCTGTCCCGAGGCCTCCGTCTTCGTTTCGGCGACAAGCCGAAGGATGTGGTGGTGATGGCCGGAGACGGCGGCACGGCGGACATCGGCTTTCAGCAGGTCCTCCACTCTTGGTTCCGCAAGGAGCGGTTCACGACGATCATGTTGGACAATGAAGTCTACGGGAATACCGGTGGCCAGGAAAGCGGCATGACCAATCGCGGAGCCGTGTTGAAAATGGCACCGCTCGGCAAGAAGTTTGAGAAGATGGATATGGTGCAGATGGCCAAGGTTGCCGGTTGCGCCTACGTCGCCACAGTGGTGCCCAACAATCCGCGCCGCGTGGAAAGTGTGATCAAAAAAGCGGTGTTGATTGCGCGCGAAGTCGGATCGACTTACATTCAGGCCTACACGTCCTGCAACATCGAATATGCCATTCCGACCGACAAGGTCATGGAAGATGCGAAGGCGGTGGAGAACGATCGGTATCAATTCACGGAATACGTCAGCGAAGAAGCGAAGCAATACCTCACTGAGCGTTATGGCTATAAGGAATTTCTTGCCAAGCCGGCTGCTCCCGCCGCCGCGATTCCCGGCAAGGCTTAAGCGTTCACGAGGAGGTCATCATGGCAAAGCGATTCAATATTCGGATGGCAGGCGTCGGGGGGCAGGGTGTCGTCACCGGCTCGCATATTCTCAGCACCGCCGTCATCAATGCCGGCGGCGAAAGCACCATTGTGCCGTTCTACGGGTCGGAAAAGCGGATGGCGCCCGTCGAAAGCTATGTTCGGGTGTCGGATGAGCCGATTTACGAAATCGGTGAAATCACGTTTCCGCACATCATTATCATCTTCCATCCGCAAGTCATCACTCATGGCAAGTCTTATACGATGCCGTTCTATTTCGGCCTGAAAGAAGACGGAATTGCGTTGATCAATAACGACGGGCCGATGAAGTTGCATAAAGATCAAGCTCGTGAATTGGAAGAGCGCCGCGCGAAGCTGTATTATATCCCGGCCACGAAGATTTCGTTGGAAGTTTCGGGGATGGATCTTGCCACCAACATGGCGCTGATGGGCTGCATCGGCGCCATCACAGGATTGACGGATATGCAGGCACTGGAACAGGCCGTGAAAGATCGGTTCCTCGGCAAAGGATTCGTGGTGTCGGGTGGTACGGCCGCGTTGGACAGCGTCGTCGAGCGGAAGTTCAAGAAGAAACAGGAGTTGATTGAGAAGAACGTTGCGGTCATGCGGGCGGCCTGGAACTATGCCGTCGACAAGGGCTGGGCGTCGAAGGACGCCAAACGGGTGGACGAGCCAGTGGCGGCCGCCAGCGCATAAAGGAGCACCATGTATCTTGTTGCCGATATCAGTGTTGAAATCTGTGCTGCGAAAAGCTGTAAGCTCTGTACGCAATATTGCCCGGAAGCCAATACTATTCAGTACAGCGACGAATTGGGCAAAGACCAAGGATTCAAGTACGGTTCGGCCTACGTGGCGGTGGATCGCTGTAAGGGCTGTGCGCAATGTGTGTGGGTCTGCGACAACATGGCAAAAAACAATGCAATCAAAATGATCATGATCGATCAGCTGCCGAAGGCAGCGCTGACCGAGAACATCACCTACGGCGAAAAGAGCACAACGGCCGTTTTGGCCAGTCCGGTCGTCGGATAATCGAGAGGCCAGCCGGTTATTAATCAACGATCATGATGCTGATCGGTGGAGTGAGCCTCGAATAAGTTAAAGTAGTCTTGCAGGATGTTCAAAAGGGCCTTCCAGCAAGGCCGCAGCGAATGAAGAGGCGAAGCGTACTCTTTGCCGTACGTTAAGCCTCTGAATGATGCGAGAACGCCGCTGGAAGACTTTTTCAACATCCTGCTTAGGAAAGGGGAAGGGCGTGGCAACAACACAGGATACTAGAGAGCGTATTATCGTACCGGGCCCCGCGGGCTTCCATCCTCCGTCCGCCGCGCAGTTGGGAGTATCGCTGCCGGATCCAGGGGAGGGATTATTTTACGGATTGCTCGAGCCGAACGAGGAAGTGGTGATCGAGGAGATGGCTCGAAAAATGCTGACGAGCCCGAACGCGACCATCTTTCCCGGGCCGTTGTTGCTCTGGGCTTGGAACGATCATGCAGTGGAAAAAGCGAAAGCAACGCTGGAAATCGCCGCGCAAATTCCGGAAGTCATGATCATTCCCATGCCGGACTATCGTCCGAAGTATCCAAAGATCGATCCGGAAGAAGTTATCAATCCCAATCATCCCAACCTCACAATCTGGGGCAATAAGATAGAAGCCTGTATCTTCATCGGGGTGCATTGTCATTATGCGAATCTGACGCTCAAGATGATCCGGGCGGGAACGAATTGCTGCACGATGGCGATTTGTGCCGAGCAGGGTCATGAAGACGCCATGCTCACCATCCGCGACTCAGATACGGCAAAGTTGAAACGTGTTGCCCAAATCTTCAAGCGGGTACGCGAAGAAATGGGTATTAAGTTGCCGGAGAACGGCGAGAACGTGCGCTTTACCGGAACGCAATCTAAAGTCCATGATGGGAAGACCCACACCAATCCGATGGCGTTTGCACCGACCCCTGGCGGAGTCGGTAGTGCGGCGATGTTTGGCCATTCGGCCGAACAAATGAAGCGAGAAGGGTAGGTTGAGCGCGCAGCTCACCATTCTTATAGAGGTGCAACAATGAGTGAAACCGAAGTCAAAACTAATCCGCAAGGCGATCCCATCACCAGCGTCGCGGTGCCAAAGTCGGATGGGAAAAAAGATCCTCATGGGGAAGCAAAGCGACAGAAAGTCGTGACTCCTGAGTACATGTTCCTCGAAGCACCGCGGACGAAGGAATTCATCACCGGTAGTGAGGCGGCGAAGGAAGCGGTCCGTCGCTCGAACGTGGATTTGGCCATCGCCTATCCGATTACCCCTCAGAGTGAAACTATGCAGCTGGTCGGCGTGCTCTACGGCGAAGGCTACGTGAAAGAGTATTACCGAGGCGAAGAAGAAGTCGGTGTCATGGCGGCGATCGCCGGTGGATCGCGCTCGGGCGTCCGTTGCTATACCGCCACTGCCGGACCTGGTACGTTACGCGGTCTGGAGGGTATCGCTTCCTGGCCTGGCCACCGTCTTCCTGTCGTTGCCATGTTTACCTGCCGCGTGGTCAACGCGCCGCTCGCTATTCAGCCGGACAACATTGAAGTATCCTACCTGCTGAACTGCGGGATGATCGTCTTCCATGCCGAGAACCAGCAAGACATGTTCGATTTCACGATGGCCGGCTTCACAATCAGTGAAAAGAACGATGTGACCTTGCCGGTCGGGGTTTGCTGCGATGGGTTCTTCGTGACGCATGCCCGAGGCTATGTGCGCATGCAAGATCGTGGCATCAAGTTGCCGCCTCGAGAAGCCTGGCGGGGTGCGGTCCCGGTGCTTGATGCGGAGAATCCTCCTGCTCGTCTGTCCCGTGATGCTCCGGTTCAGAAGTCGAACTTCATGGCGTACAACATTCACGCCGTGTGGCAACAAGAGGTCTGGGCAGCGGTTGAACGCTCCCGCAAGTACATCAATAAGTACATGGGTGGTTTACTGACGGCGGAAAACGTCGAAGGTGCGGAGGCCATTATCATCGCCTCCGGCAGCGCGGCGGCCCAATCGCGAGAAGCGGTACGTCTTTGCAAGGATAAGGGCCTTAACGTCGGATTGATCAAAGTTCGATCGCTCCGTCCGTTCCCGACAAAGGAGCTGCGCGAACTGTGCAAGAATGCCAAGCTGATCGTCGTGCCGGAATTCAACTATGTCGGTTGGCTGGCCAAGGAAGTAGCAACAGCGGTGTATGGTTACTCCAAAGCCAAGATCATCGGAGGGCCACGCGTGTACGGCGGTCAATCGATGCCGGTCGAACTGATCGTTGATGAAGTCGAATCCGGCCTCACTGGTAAGAAATCTACGAATGTCGCGATGTCACAGGTGATGGGCGGAACCGTCAGCCATGATGAGGTTGCCCACTTCATGCGCAGTATCTAAATCGGTGCTTCTTAACAAATGAAAAGAGCCTGTCCGGTTTCCCGGGTAGGCTCTTTTGTTTTTCTATGCGCCGCGTTATTCGTGAATCGTTAAACGTTATTCGTCATGAATGCCTCTTGCGTTTCACGAATAACGATTGACGAATAACGCGCCAGTCAACCTTGGATTTCATCCTCAACCATTTCCTCGCTCGCCGGCATGCCGTAGGCCACATACTTCGCATAAGATAAATAAATTGCCGCACTATCCGTCATGGCCTTTGAGCCGGCAGTCAGTCGGACGACCTTGTCGGAACCAGGGGGTTCGATGTTTTGCAGCATTGTGACATGGTCGTGCAGCAGCCTGATATAGCGTTCCACCGCCGATTCGACTTCTTTATAAGCATTCAGGATTTCATCAGTCATGGTTGTCCTCCGTAATAAGCCGAGCATACACTAGGCCTATGCGATGCCTCAACGCCACGGTCTCGTTGCCGCTCATTGGGACGATTCAGCAACTGATCGACAAAGAAGCCATCCCACGTGAGAGGGTCGCGAAGGCAGTGACGGAACTGTCCCGACTTTTTACTAAAGAACGGGCTACGTTGAACCGGGCTTACCTCGACGATCAAGCCTATGCGATGGCATATCTTGGCTATTTCCTACCGGTAAATCTTGCCAAGATTCAGGTTCTGCTCAATGAGATGCCGGCACCTGAAATAGGCGAACGCTTCTCAGTACTGGATCTTGGATCAGGTCCAGGTACCGGACTTTTGGCCGTCCTAGACTGGTGGCGTCAGCGAGCATCGCCCCATACCTTGTCGATTATCGCTGTCGATAGTTCATCAAGAGCTCTCGGACAAGCCAGACGGCTGTGGGATCGGTACTGTCAGCTGGACAATAGTCAAGAAGCGGGCTTGCAAACGTATGTCGGAGATTTGGAGCAACGGGGCTGGTTGGAGCAGGTTCAACAAAAAGAGCCGTTCGATCTCATCATTCTTGCCAACTGTTTGAACGAGATCTTTGCAGGTGCCTGTGATCCAATCATGGCGCGAACTGCCTTTGTAAATGAGTCCCTAGCGTTACTGGCACCGCACGGCACGATAATGATCGTGGAGCCCGCCTTACGAGAAACCTCTCGCGCACTCCACCAGGTGCGCGATCACTTGCTTCGAGAGAAACGTTGTACCATTTATAGTCCATGCCTCCATGAGTCGAATTGCCCGGCGTTAGCGAAGCCTGATGACTGGTGTCATGAAGAGCGAGCTTGGGAGCCTCCGGTGTCGATTCAGGAAATCGATGAAGAAGTCGGGTTCATTAAGGATGCGCTCAAGTTTTCCTATCTATTGCTGCGCAAGGATGGGAAAATAATTGTGAATCGGAGCCCTGACGTGTATCGAGTCGTGAGCGAGCTCCGTAAATTGAAAGGGGAGAAACGCGCCTGGCTCTGTAACGAGCATGGCCGTCAAGAGGTCGGACGGCAAGAAAGGCTTGCGTCTCCTCAAAACGAAGCATTCGATCAATGGCATCGCGGCGCAATTGTGCAAATTGAGCGGATCGTTCGAAAGGAGCGAGGAGGAAAGGTGTCAGCGCTGGGGCGGCTCGAGCGGGATGCAGCAGTGCAGATCGTTCGTTCGGTATAGTCAAAGCAGTGACGAACAGATGTGCACTCCAGTGATGCTTGAGCATAAGAACGGCGCGGCGTAGAATGGCCTCTGAATGTTCGAGCGGGTGCTCAAACAACTCCGTTCACTGATCCGGAAACGTCAGTACATCATCACAATCCATGCACTTGAGGAGATGGCTGAGGATGACGTTCTGGCCGAAGACATTGAGCACGCTATCCTGACCGGCAAAATTATCGAGCGACAAAACGATCGGGCTACCAGGGAACGAAAATATATACTTGCTGGAACGGGTTGTTCCGGTGAATCGGTGAACATCGTCTTGAAGATCGGACCGACGAGAAAAGCAGTCGTCATCACCGTCTATCGTGAGTAGGAATGATGCAATGTGATCTCTGCGGCGCTCGGACAGCCGCCATCAAGAAGGCGACAAAAAGTTTTGGTCGTGGTGACAAGCTCGTCGTCATCGAGGACATTCCAACCGTACACTGCTCACGCTGTCATAGGTCGTATATCACCGCTAATACAGCCCGTGACCTCGACCGCATTCGCAAGAACCGTCGAACAGTAGGTAAGGCAAAACGGGTACTCGTCGCATCGTTCAAGAAAAGCGCGGCGTAGCTATCAGGGTCTTCTCACCGCTTTCCTGCCGATACGCTTGCAGTTCGAAGGCGAAGCAAATCCATCAATTGCAACAGTGAAGGTGATGATTGCGAACTGCAAGCGGCTCGTTGTCTTTTCATTTTATTAAGAACAGCACGGGTGGGAGACCCCATTTTACCGGAGATGCTGGAACCCAAAGGAATCACGTCGGAAGTGTGGATACATGAGCTTCCCTTGCTGTTTGATGTGGAAAATGTTGACAGGGATCTAATCCGCTTCCGGTTCTGAGCTGCCGTGCTGGTGGGACACCTTATCTTCTTCGAAGAGATCGGCCATTTCCTCAGCCATCACAGCATCATCATCTTGAATAGCGATGAGAGGAATTTCTTTTCTTGCCTTGGGTTTGTCCTCTGGTGAAGAGGGGTCAGGCTGTTTTGGATTGTCACTCATAGGCTTTAGTATACACCTGCGTCGAGAACGATGGCTGATTTATTCAAATGCCTCCAATGATGATTTCTCTGGAAACTGCCGCTTGCACTGCTGACAGGTGACGAAGTAATAGGCCTCTCGGACGGACAACGTAGCTCGAAAATCGAGATTGACCCCTCGATGGTTGCAAGCGGTGCAGGAAATCTCCTTTAACCGGAGCGGCACGTCCGGCTGTGTCCGCAGGTAGAACTCCATATCGGTATAGACCGGAAACGTGTAGTAACACTTCTTGCAGATGCCCCGCCAGTCGCCGTCGGCTCCCATGGACCGTTCGTCGATCGCAAAGCTCGATTGTTTGCAGACGGCGCATGGAACCGTATTCAGGCGACGTTCGACTTCTTGCTGAGTGATGGTCACCATGCTGACGCAGTATAGCGGGCGGGGAAATGAAATCGCAACCGGCACAGCAGAGCCGGCGAGATCGCTTGACCACCATCAGAGCCGCGTTATACTGACGACGCGATGCATCGGATTACGGAAAATCTGTTGGTGGGAAGCATCGACGATGCCCAACAGCTTCCCGAGGTGATCGGCACGCTTCTGCTGGTGGCGGAAGAATTTTCGATCACACCGGCTGCCTGGGTGGACTATCATCGAGTTCCTTTTCGAGAGTTTGCCAAGGCCGATCCTCTTAAGCTCATGGAAGCTGTTCATTGGCTTGAGCCGCGTGCACCAAACGGTCGGACCCTGGTCTGTTGTCGGGCAGGTCTGGGTCGCTCGGTTTCAGTGGTCATGGCTTATCTGTGCTGCATTGAAGGCCGGACCTACGATGAAGTCTTGAAGTCGGTCATGGCTCGACGCCCGGGTGCCATGCCGCTGCCCAATCTTCAAGTTGCTATTGAACAGGTGCGACAACTCCGGCGCGCCGCCTCGTTAGGATGCTGAAAAAGTCCGCCGGCGGCGTTCTCACGTCGCTCAGACAATGATTTCGACTCGGCTTCTAAGACACTGAGCGCTCACGGGACACTGCCGGCTCACCGCCTCGCCGGCGCGCACAGACGTGGCGCTCTTTCTTCATCGCGCCGTGCGCCTCATCATTCTTCGCGTCGCGGACCTTGCCTTTCTTCCATCCTCATGGCGTAATGGAGCCTCGCTAGATCTTAACCTGGATGAGTTATGCCGGAGCTTCCGGAAGCAGAAGTCGTGGCTCGACAGATCCGTTCCCGCCTCCTCGGAGCGCAGGTAACTGATGTGTGGGTCGGACGTGAGGATATCGTTCGAGAAGGCTATACCACCGTGCCTTGGTATCGAGGTGCCAGCCTACAATCTGTCGAGCGAGTCGGCAAGAGTATCGTCTTGGGATTTACGAATGATCAAGCCTGCCGCTATGTGGTGGCTGAGCTCGGGATGACCGGGCTCCTTCTGTTCCAGTCCACGCGGACGAAACATCCACAGCATGTGCATGTCAGGCTGTTGTTCAACGGTGCCGGTGAACGGGAACTACGGTACTGGAACCCTCGTCGCTTCGGTCGTCTTTCTCTGCTGGACAAGGCGGGGCTTGAGCGATATCTCGCTCGCCGATTCGGGGTTGATCCTCTTCTCGTGTCTCAGCCTGATTTTGCTCGAGTTTTGGGAGAACGACGCGGTCGGCTGAAGTCGCTTTTGATGCATCAACAAGTCATTGCCGGCATCGGAAACATCTACGCCAATGAAATACTCTTCAGGGCAGGCCTTCACCCGAACATGCAAGTCGGACGGCTTTCCGAGGGAAAAGTGGAAAGGCTCTATCGGATTATGCGGGAGGTTCTCCAAGAGGCGATTGCCTGTGGTGGATCGAGCGTCCGGGATTTTTTTGCCCCCGATGGATCTGAGGGACAATACAAGCGGCGGCATCTGGTCTATGGGAAAGAAGGGCAGCATTGCCCAAATCACTGCGGCGGGATCATTCGACGTTTTCAGGGGGAACGGAGTGCGTATGTTTGCCCCCGATGCCAGTCTCTTCGGTCTGCAAGGTAATGATTCGGAAGTGAAAAACATTTATATGTTCTCTGTATAGTTAAGAAACACGTTTAAAAATTCCATGCGCTAGGCCTTTTGATCCCCTTTACTGTAGTCCCTCTGGTGTCTTGAGTCATCCCGTTGATTTCCGTTACAATCCGGTTCCCCTATCGCTAGAGATCACTACGAAGGAGATTGTCATGGCAAAGGTTTTGGAAGGTCCCGGGATGGGACTGATGAAGAAGTGGGGAATTCACGTTCCCCATTATGCGGTTGTCACCTCCGCGGACGAACTCTCCAAGCTTGGTCACGTCAACGATTGGATGAAACAGACTAAATTGGTCGTCAAAGCGCATGAGGCGCTGGGCTCACGGTTTAAGCTTGGTCTCGTGAAGGTCGGCCTCGATCTGAACGGCGCTGTGGCGGCAACCAAAGACATGATCGGCCGTCAAGTGGGCAGCATTACCGTCTCCCAAGTCATCGTGTCCGAAATGGTCCCCCACAAAGAAGAATACTATTGCGCGGTGAAGTCCACCCGTGAAGGTGCCGAGATCCTCGTCGCCAATTGCGGCGGTATCGAAGTGGAGTCCAATTGGGAGCGTGTGAAGCGGTTGTGTCTCGATGTCGGGCAAACTCCTTCTCCGGAGCAGCTGGAGAAACTCGCCAAAGATGCGGGATTTACCGGGTCGATCGCCAAGAAGATGGCCGACTTTGCCGGAAAGATGTTTAGCTGTTTCGACAACGAAGATGCGCAGTATCTCGAAGTCAATCCCGTCGTCACACGCGAGAGCGACGGCGAATTGATTGCGCTCGACGCCGTGACGCTGCTGGACGGTGATGCCAAGTTCCGCCACCCGGATTGGAATTTCCAGTTTGCCGCGGAATTTGGGCGTGCCTACAGTAAAGATGAAATGGAAGTGATGGCGGTTGACGGCAAGATCAAGGGATCCGTCAAATTCATCGAAATTCCGGGCGGCGATACCGCGATGCTTCCGGCCGGCGGCGGCGCGAGCGTCTACTACTCCGATGCCGTCGTGGCGCGAGGCGGCAAGTTGGCGAACTATGCCGAGTATTCCGGCGATCCCCCCGATTGGGCCGTTGAAGTGCTGACGGAAAAGGTCTGTTCCTTGCCCGGCATCAAGAATATCATCGTCGGTGGGGCGATCGCCAATTTTACCGATGTGAAGAAGACCTTCGGCGGCATCATCAATGGATTCCGCAAGGCAAAGGACGACGGAAAGCTGAAGGGTGTCAAGATTTGGGTGCGCCGCGGTGGGCCTCGAGAAAGAGAGGGGCTTGACGCGATGCGCGCGCTGAGGGACGAGGGCTTCGACATCCATGTCTTCGACCGCAACACCCCTCTGACGGACATCGTCGATAAAGCGCTGCAAAAGTAAGAAGACAAGTGCTGAGTCCTGAGTGCTGAGTAGTGGAGCTATTCTTCACTCAGCACCCAGCACTGAGCACTCAGCACTAGGGAAAGAGGAGACTCCGATGAGTATTCTGGCAAATAAAGACACCCGCGTGGTGATTCAAGGGGGTGCTGCAGGCGTCAACGCAGCCCGCCGCATGGCGGAGTTCTGTTACCTGATCAAGCGCCCGCTCAACGTGGAGGCGTTCGTCTATCCGCCTGACGCCGGCAAGACCAATGAGATTCCCTACGGCAGCGGTTTGATCGCGATCCCGGTCTACAAGACCGTCGCGGAAGCGACAAAGAACCATCCGACCATCAACACGAGCCTCGTCTATATCGGTGCGGACCGAGCCATGAGGGGCGGGATGGAAGCGCTGGATGACCCACACATTAAGGTGGTCTCGATGATCACCGAAGGGGTGCCCGAAAAAGACGCGAAACTGCTCGGCACCCACGCGCGTAAGCTCGGCAAGGTGTTCAACGGTCCCTCCTCGATCGGCATTATCTCCGCCGGCGCCTGCCGGTTGGGCGTGATCGGCGGAGCGTTCGACAACCTTGTCCTCTCGAAACTCTATCGGGAAGGTTCATTCGGCGTCATCACCAAGTCGGGCGGTCTTTCCAACGAAATCATTTGGATCTGTTCGCAGTTCGCCGACGGCATCACGACGGCCATTGGCATCGGCGGTGATGCCTATCCCGGCACCGACTACGTGAGCTACCTTGAAATGTTCGAAAACGATCCGCAAACGAAGGCGGTCGTCATCGTCGGTGAAATGGGCGGCGATCTCGAAGAGCGGGCCGCCGAGTGGTATGGCGCGAAGAAGCGCCGCGTCAAGCTGATCGGTGTCGTCTCCGGATTCTGCCAGGAGAGTTTGCCCAAGGGGATGAAGTTCGGCCATGCCGGTGCCAAAGAAGGGATGAAAGGCGAAGGCTCGGCCCGATCGAAGTCCGACGCGCTCAAGAAATCCGGTGCGATCGTTCCGCCGACATTCGGCGCGCTCGGTCCCGCGATCAAGGACACATATCAGGAATTGCTCAAGTCCGGCCACGTGAAGGAAATCATCGAGCCTATCACCCTTCCAAAGCTGCCCAAGACCATCGAAGAAGCCATGAAGGCCGATGAAGTGATGGTCGCGCCGCTTATCCGTACCACCATCAGCGACGATCGAGGCGACGAGCCTTGCTACGACGGCTATCCGGCCTCCGAGCTCATCAATAAGGGTTATGAAATTCCTCATGTCATCGGTCTTCTCTGGGACAAACGCCTGATCTCGAAGCAGGAAGCGGAAATCATCAAGCGCATCATGATGCTTTCTGCCGACCACGGTCCCTGCGTGAGCGGTGCGTATGCGACGATTCTTGCGGCTTGTGCCGGCATCGGTCTGTCTCAAGCGGTGGCAGCCGGATTGATCATGATCGGTCCTCGCTTCGGCGGCGCCGTGACGGATGCCGGCCGCTGGTTTAAGCACGCGGTCGACAACAGGATGACGGTCGAGGATTTTTTGGCGTACATGAAGAAAAATGTCGGCCCTGTGCCCGGTATCGGTCATCGAGTGAAGAGCTTGCGGAATCCTGATAAACGCGTGAAGGAACTCGTCGGATACGTAAAAAGCTTGCATATCAAAACGCCCTGTCTCGACTTCGCCCTGGCGGTGGAGCAGGTGACGGCGGCGAAAAAGGATAATTTGATTCTGAACGTGGACGGCACGATGGCGGCCGTGCTGGTCGATCTGGGATTCCCGGTCGATAGTTTGAACGGCTTCTTCATCCTGTCTCGCACGATCGGATTGATCGGCCACTGGGTCGATCAGAAGCGCCAGGACAGCCGCTTGATCCGGCTGTTCGATTACCTGGTGAACTATGCGGCGCCGAAGCGGCGCGAAGTGCCGCCGCTAAAATAGCGGCGGGAGGTCCCGCCGTTACAATAGTCGCGTGAGGTTCCGCCGTTAAAGTAAGCGTGGGGAACTCCGCCGAGGTAATAGGCTCAGGAAACGCCATCATTGAAATAATCGCGGGAGGTTCCGCCGCGTTGCGAGTGGTGGAGCATGCCGCCCTAACCCAAGGCTGGTGATGGGGCGTGGCTGGGGAGCGCAACTCCTTGGCTCCTGGCTCCAGGTCCCACGTCTGTTTGTAAGGAGAGCGCAATGTCACTCGAGCTCGCGAAGAAGCTCTACGCCAAAATGCCGGAGGTCTTCGAGAAGGCCAGAAAGAAATTCGGCCGTCCGTTGACGTTGGCGGAAAAGATTCTCGTCTCGCATGCCGACAATTTCGATACGCAACAGTGGGAGCGTGGAAAAGCCATGTTGGCGCTGCGCCCCGACCGTGTGGCGATGCAGGATGCGACGGCGCAGATGGCCATGTTGCAGTTTATGCAGGCCGGCAAGAAGAAAGCCGCTGTGCCGAGCACCATCCACTGCGATCACTTGATTCGCGCGGAAATGGGCTCAGAGAAAGACCTGCTCCGCGCCATGAATGAAAACAAGGAAGTGTACAACTTCTTGGCCTCAGCGGCGAAGAAGTACGGCATCGGCTTTTGGAAGCCGGGGGCCGGTATTATTCATCAGGTCGTCTTGGAAAACTATGCGTTCCCCGGCGGGCTGATCATCGGGACCGACTCGCACACGCCGAACGGCGGCGGTCTGGGAATGTTGGCCATCGGCGTCGGCGGAGCCGATGCGGGCGAAGTGATGGCCGGTCTCCCCTGGGAGGTGCTCCATCCGAAGTTGATCGGCGTGAGGCTGACCGGCAAGTTGAGCGGGTGGGCGTCACCGAAGGACGTGATTCTCTATCTTTGCGGCCTGCTTACCGTAAAGGGCGGGACGAACAAAATCGTCGAATACTTCGGCCCAGGCGCCGAAACGATCAGCGCGACCGGTAAGGGCACGATCTGCAATATGGGCGCGGAGCTGGGAGCGACCACGTCGGTCTTTCCCTTTGATCAGAAGATGGTCGACTACCTGAACATCACAGATCGGGCGGATTTGGCGAAGTTGGCCCAGGCAAACAAGGCGTTGTTGGTGGCCGACCCCGAAGTGAATCAGTCGCCCGAGAAATATTATGACCAGATCGTCGAAATCGACTTATCCAAGCTTGAGCCGCATGTGGTCGGTCCTCATACACCCGACCTCGCTCGACCGGTCTCGAAGCTGAAGGCGGAGGCGCAGGAAAAGGGCTATCCGGTCGAGCTGAAAGCGGCCTTGATCGGGAGCTGTACGAACTCATCGTACGAAGACATCAGCCGCTCGGCCCATGTGGCCCGGCAAGCGTTGAAGGCCGGTTTGAAGGCCAAGACGTCGTTCCTCATCTCGCCCGGTTCCGAGCGCATTTATCATACGATGAAACGCGACGGGTTCCTGGACACGTTCGAGAAGCTCGGCGGCACCGTGCTGTCGAACTCGTGCGGGCCTTGCATCGGCCAATGGAAGCGCGCGGACGGCGTGAAGGGCAAAGCGGATTCGATCGTCAGCTCTTTCAATCGGAATTTCCCGGGCCGTAACGACGGCATCAATGAAACGCTCTCGTTCTTGGCGAGTCCCGAAGTGGTGACCGCCTATGCCATCACCGGTGATCTTGGCTTTGATCCGGTCAATCAGACGGTCAAAGGCGCGGACGGCAAGGAGATCAGGCTCCAGGCCCCGGTGGGCGAAGAGTTGCCCGCCAAGGGGTTTGCGAAGGGTGAAGAGGGGTATGTGGCGCCGGCTGAAAACGGCGATGCCTTGACCGTCGATATTCCTCCGACCAGCGAACGGCTGCAATTGCTGCAACCGTTCCCGCGTTGGGATGGGAAGGATTTTGAGAAGTTGCCGCTCTTGATCAAGACCAAAGGCAAGACGACGACCGACCATATTTCACCGGCCGGTCCCTGGCTCAAGTTCCGCGGCCACTTGGACAAGATCAGCGACAACATGTTCCTCGGTGCCAACAGCGCCTTTGCCTCGGAGCCGGGCAAGGGCACGAACGTCCTGACCGGCGAATCGAACCTCACCATCGCGCAGATCGCCCGTGCCTACAAGGCGAAGGGCATGGGATCGATCGTCGTGGGCGACGAGAACTACGGCGAAGGCAGCAGTCGTGAGCATGCGGCCATGTCGCCGCGGTTCCTCAATGTGCGTGCGGTCATCACGAAGAGCTTCGCACGAATTCATGAAACGAATTTGAAGAAGCAAGGGATCCTCCCGCTGACGTTCGCCGATCCGAGGGATTATGACAAGATCGAAATGAACGATCGGTTGAGCGTGGTGGACTTGGCGAACCTGGCGCCGGGCAAACCGGTGACGGTGGTCATTCACAAGACCGGCGGTGACGTGAAGATCCAAGCCAACCACAGCATGACGGCACAGCAACTCACTTGGTTTAAGGCAGGTTCGGCACTGAACGCGCTGAACTAAACGATAGATTGAGAGGGATACACATGGCAAAAGCAGACAAAATTATCTATACGAAGACCGACGAAGCGCCGATGTTGGCGACCTATTCGTTTCTACCGATCATCAACGCATTCACGAAAGCGGCGGGCGTCACCGTGGAACTGCGCGACATTTCGCTCGCGGGCCGCGTGATCGCCGCGTTCCCGGAATATTTGACGCCGGAACAGAAGCAGCACGATGCCTTGGCCGAGTTAGGCGAATTGGCCAAGACGCCGGAGGCCAACATCATCAAGCTTCCGAACATCAGCGCTTCCATTCCACAGTTGGTGGCGACGATCAAGGAATTGCAGAAGCAAGGATATAAGCTGCCGGACTATCCGGAAAATCCGAAAGACGACAAGGAGAAAGACATCAAGGCCCGCTACGACAAAGTGAAGGGCAGCGCGGTCAATCCCGTGTTGCGCGAAGGGAATTCCGATCGGCGGGCGCCGTTGTCCGTGAAGGCCTATGCGCGGAAGCACCCCCACAAGATGGGCGCCTGGTCGCCTGATTCTAAAACGCACGTGTCCCACATGACGGGCGGCGACTTTCGCTCGAATGAGAAGTCGATGACGATCCCGGCGGCGACGACCGCGAAGATCGAGTTTGTCGGTGAGGACGGCAAGGTGACGGTGCTCAAGGAGAAGATCACGTTGCAGGCCGGCGAAGTGCTGGATGCCACCTTCATGAGCGTGAAGGCGCTGCGCAAGTTCTTGGAAGAGCAAATCGAGGACGCGAAGGCCAAGGGCATCTTATGGTCGCTGCATATGAAAGCCACCATGATGAAGATCTCCGACCCGAAGATCTTTGGTCATGCCGTGACGGTCTATTACAAGGATGTCTTCGAGAAGCACGCGGAGACATTCAAAAAGCTCGGCGTCGATCCGGATAACGGCCTCGGTGACGTCTACGCCAAAATCAAGTCTTTGCCGGACGATCAGCGCAAGGCGATTGAAGCCGACATCCAGGCCGTCTATCAGAAGCGGCCGCCCATGGCGATGGTGAACAGCGATAAGGGCATCACCAATCTCCATGTGCCGAGCGACATCATCATCGATGCCTCCATGCCGCCGGTGATCCGCGATTCCGGTAAGATGTGGAACCCGCAAGGACAGCTGCAGGACGTGAAGTGCGTGATTCCCGACTCGAGTTATGCGCCGGTGTATCACGAAGTCGTTGAGTTCTGTAAGAAGAACGGCGCCTTTGATCCTCGCACCATGGGAACGATTCCGAATGTCGGCTTGATGGCGCAGGCGGCGGAAGAGTACGGCTCGCACGATAAGACCTTCAAGGCGCCCGGCAACGGCACGATTCGCATCGTGGATGCGTCGGGCAAGACGCTGCTCGAGCATAAGGTTGAGGAAGGCGACATCTGGCGGGCGTGCCAGGTGAAGGACGCTCCGATTCAGGATTGGGTGAAGCTGGCTGTGACCCGTGCAAGGGCGACGGGAGCTCCCGCCGTGTTCTGGTTGAACAAGGATCGCGCGCATGACGCCGAGCTGATCAAGAAGGTCAATGCCTATCTGCCGAAGCACGATACCACCGGTCTTGAGATCAAGATCATGTCGCCAGCCGACGCCTGTCGGTTTTCGATCGAACGGATGAAAGAAGGAAAAGACACGATCTCCTGCACCGGCAATGTGCTCCGCGATTATCTTACGGACCTTTTCCCGATTCTCGAAATCGGCACCAGCGCCAAGATGCTTTCGATCGTCCCATTGCTAAACGGCGGCGGATTGTTCGAAACCGGCGCGGGGGGATCGGCACCGAAGCATGTGCAGCAGTTTCAGGAAGAGGGGTACCTTCGCTGGGATTCGCTCGGCGAATTCTTGGCGTTGGCTGCTTCGCTGGAGCACCTGGCAAAGGTGGGGAACAATGCGGTCGCCAAGATTCTGGCGGATACGCTGGATCAAGCCAATGCGAAGTTCTTGGAGAGCAACAAGTCACCGGCTCGTAAGGTCGGCGAGATCGACAACCGGGGCAGCCATTTCTACCTGGCGCTCTATTGGGCGCAGGCCTTGGCCTCGCAGACGGCGGACAAAAAGATCGCGGAGAAGTTCCAGAAGATCGCCAAAGATCTGACCGACAACGAGAAGACGATCGATCAGGAGTTGTTGGCGGCGCAGGGGAAGCCGCAGGACGTCGGCGGGTACTATCACCCTGACGACGCGAAGGCTGCGAAGGCGATGCGCCCGAGCGCGACGTTGAATCGGATCATCGACGCGATCGCATAACGACCGTTAGGGGGTAAGGCGTTAGGCGTGAGGGGAAGTTCTTTCAATCTCCTTACGCCTTACGTTTCACGCCTTACGAAAGCACGATGGCTACAGAAAGCACCGATAATCAGAATGTGATCGATCAGCCGGAGGTATTGAAACCCCGGATGGTGACGATCGAGATCGCCGGCAAGAAAGTGGAAGTGCCGGAAGGAATCACCGTCATCAAGGCCATGTGGTATGCGGGCATCGATGTCGTCCGTGGCGTCGGATGCCTCGGCGGTTTCTGCGGTGCTTGCGCGACCTACTACCGGACGAAGGAGGATCCGAAAGTCAGAACGTGCCTGGCGTGCCAGACCGCTGTTCAGGACGGCATGTCGTTCACGATGATGCCGCCGTTTCCGGCGCGCAAAGCCACCTACGAAATTCAAAAACTCCAAGATCCCAAGCAAGATTTGTTCAATCTCTATCCCGAAGCGCCGCTCTGCCGGAACTGCAACGCTTGCACCGAAGCTTGTCCGCAGAAGATCGACGTGCGGGAAGGTGTGTGGAAAGCCGTGTTCGGCGACTTCAAGAGCGTATCCGAAATGTTCATGGACTGCGTCATGTGCGGCATGTGCACGCCGGTCTGCATCGCGGACATCGCGCCGAATCTCGTGGCCCTATATGTGAGTCGGGCGCAAGGCGCGCATTTTGCGGAGAAGCCGGTCGGTCTCGATACGCGCATCAAGGAAATTCAAGACGGCCGGTTCGACGACGAGTGGAACAAAATTCTGCAGATGAACGACAAGGAACTGGCCGAGCACTGTGCCACGGTGAAGTGAAAAGTCATTGGTCACTGGTCACTGGCGGGCGGATTTCTTTTAGGCTCTTTTTTATACTCTTTCAATGACTAATGACCATTGACTATTGACGGATTCAAGCGATGGACATTCACGCACTTCAGCAAATCGTGCACAAGACTCGGGATGCCCGACGCAAGCAGACCATCCCTAAGTTTTCCCCCGCAGACTGCGACCAGCTGATTCATAAGTATCACCCAGACTTTCGTGCCAGCGCCTATCGGCCGATCAAGTTCGGTCCTAACGAAGGCGACAAGACAGTCGTCGAACTGGCGACATTGCTCGAGGGCGATAGCCCCGTACAAGACGATCTCGACGTGACCCCTCATTACACGGCCGACGTCCTGGTCATCGGCGGCGGAGGAGCCGGATGCGCGGCGGCGTTGCATGCGCACGGTGCCGGTGCGAAGGTGATCTTGGCAACGAAGCTTCGGCTTGGTGACTCGAATAGCGTGATGGCCCAGGGCGGGATGCAGATCTCGGTGGCTCCCGAAGATTCTCCCGTCACCCATTTTCTCGATACCCTCAAGGGCGGTCACATGGAAAACGACCATGCTCTGCTCAGGGTCATGGTGGAAGATGGACCGTCGATCGCCAAATGGCTGCTCGAATTGGGTGTGTTGTTTGATCGGCAGGCCGACGGCAATTTGCATGTAAAAAAGGGCGGCGGTAGCTCCAAACCTCGCCTTCTGACCTGTTCCGACTACACCGGCCTCGAAATTATGCGCGTGCTCAAAGACGAGGTCATCAATCAAAAGATTCAGTTGCTCGAGTTTGCGGCCGCCATTGAATTGCTCAGCGACGATGAAGGGAACTGTACCGGCGCGATCTTCAAAGATCTCGATAATCAGCGGCACGTGGTGGTGGCCGCAAAGTCGGTCATTCTGGCGACCGGCGGGATCGGCCGGCTTCACATTCAAGGATTCCCCACGAGCAACCATTACGGCGCGACCGGCGACGGCCTCTGTCTGGCGTATCGCATGGGCGCCAAGCTGGCCCATATCGATACATTCCAGTACCATCCATCGGGCGCGGTGTATCCCGAACAATTGATCGGTGCCTTGGTGACGGAGGGCATCCGTTCCGAGGGTGGGCAACTGGTGAATGCGAAGGGCGAACGTTTTGTGAACGAACTCGACACGCGCGACGTCGTGTCTTCCTCGATCATCCGGGAATGCGAAGAAGGTCGCGGAATCAGAACGATGTCCGGCCGCGTCGGCGTCTGGCTGGACACGCCGTTGCTGGATGCGGAGCATGGACCAGGCACGGTGGAAAAACATTTCCCGGCGATGATGCTCCAGTTCGAGCGGTTCGGAATCGATATCAGCAAGGACCCTGTTTTGATCTATCCGACGCTGCATTATCAGAACGGCGGCGTGAAGATCGATACGAACTCGGAGACGAACGTGAAAAACCTCTTCGTTGCAGGCGAAGCCTCCGGTGGCCTGCATGGACGCAACCGTCTGATGGGCAATTCGCTGCTCGATCTCATGGTCTTCGGCAAGCGCTCCGGGCTGACCGCTGCTGCCCGTGCGAAAGCGATGAAACAAGGCGCGCTCACGCTCAAACATGTGCAGCGGTTCCGCGCCGAAGCGAAGAGGCACGGCAACGTCAGCGGTGTCATTTCACCGATGATCCTGCCGGCGTACACACGGAAAACGGCATAGTGCTGAGCGTTGAGTGCTTAGTGCTGAGTGATAGAAAAGAACAAAGAAAGTTTTTAACTCAAGACTCAGCACTCAGGACTCATGACTCAGCACTGAAAGCGACAGAAGGAGCGACATGAACGTGCACGAATTCCAAGCCAAATCGTTGTTTGCTCAATTCGGCGTGCCGGTGCCTCGAGGGAAGGAGATCACATCTCCAGAAGCGGCGACGGCTTGGGCCAACGAGCTGAATACACCGGTCTTTGTCGTCAAGGCCCAGATCCATGCCGGAGGACGAGGGAAGGCCGGCGGCGTGAAGATCACAAAAGACAAAGGCGCTGTGGCCGGGTTGGCCAAGGAGTTGATCGGAAAGACTCTGGTCACCCATCAGACAGGCCCGAAGGGTCGCCAGGTTCACCGTCTTTTGATGGAAGAAGGCGCGAATATCGCCAAGGAGCTCTATCTGTCGATCCTCGTTGATCGCGATACCGGCTGGCCGACCTTTATCGCCAGCACCGAAGGCGGGATGGAAATCGAGGAAGTGGCGGCCCATACCCCCGAGAAAATCATCAAGGAAGCGATTGACCCGGCCGTGGGCTTTCAGGGCCACAACGGGCGCAATGTGGCGTTCGCGCTTGGGTTGCAGAGCATCGAGCCGGCGGTGATCAATCCTTTTGTGAAAATGCTGGAAAATCTTTATCGCCTTTTCATGGAGAAGAACGCTGCGCTGGTCGAAATCAATCCGCTCATCATCACGAAGGAAAAAACGCTGGTGGCGTTGGATGGGAAAGTTTCCTTCGACGACAATGGTCTCTTCAAGCATGAAGACGTGCAAAAGATGAGGGATTTGAACGAAGAAGAGCCGTTGGAAATCGAGGCGGCGGCCAACAATTTGAATTATGTGAAACTTGACGGGAATATCGGCTGCATGGTGAACGGCGCAGGTCTCGCCATGGCGACGATGGATGTCATCAAACTGGCCGGTAGTGAGCCGGCGAACTTCCTGGATGTCGGCGGTGGCGCCACGAAGGAGACGGTGGCTGCGGGGTTCCGCATTCTGCTGAAAGATCCGAACGTGAAGGGAATCTTCATCAACATCTTCGGCGGCATCGTCCGGTGCGAACGGATCGCGCATGGTGTGATCGAGGCCGCGAAGGAAGTGAAGATCACGGTGCCCCTCGTCGTCCGCTTGCAGGGCACCAACGCCGATGAGGGCCGCAAGTTGTTGGCCGAATCCGGCTTGAAACTTGATGTCGCCGACGATCTTTGGGAAGCGGCCCAAAAAATCGTAAAGCTGACGGGGAAAGCGGCGTGAGCGTGTAAGGCGGTCGAGCAGTCTGTGTGCTCGCGCGACGCGCACACAAGCGAAGGGATTTATCCCGTCGCCAAGGATAATTTGAAGGGCTCCGGGTCGAACAAGTTCTGTTTGGTGCTCGTCGCATGCGCGCAGTTACAGACCGCTCAACCGCCTTGCTGAGGAAAGAAGGAAAAGGAGTAAGACCGTGAGCATTCTCGTCAATAAGAATACGCGGGTGGTGGTGCAGGGGATTACGGGCAAGGAAGGCTCCTTCCATGCGACCCAATGCAAAGCCTATGGGACCAAGATGGTCGCAGGTGTCACGCCGGGGAAGGCCGGGCAGGAAGTCGAAGGGATTCCTGTGTTCAACACGGTGGCTGATGCGGTCAAGAAGACCGAAGCTGATACCTCGCTGATCTTTGTGCCGCCGCCGTTCTGCGCCGATGCGATTCTTGAAGCGGCAGATGCCGGTGTGAAGTTGATCATCTGCATTACCGAGGGGATACCCGTCAACGACATGGTGAAAGTGAAACGGGCCCTGCGCGGCCGCGACGTGCGGTTGATCGGGCCGAATTGCCCAGGGGTCATCACCGTGGACGAAGCCAAGATCGGGATCATGCCGGGTTTCATTCATAAAAAAGGTGTCGTTGGAGTCGTCTCGCGCAGCGGCACCCTCACGTATGAGGCTGTGCATCAACTCTCGACGTTAGGGTTGGGTGAAACGACCTGCGTCGGCATCGGCGGTGATCCGGTAAACGGGACCGGTTTTGTCGATGTCCTGCCGCTGTTCGAGAAAGATCCGGAGACGCAGGCCATTGTCATGATCGGCGAGATTGGTGGTGATGCCGAAGAGAAAGCTGCCGAGTTCATCAAGAAGAACGTCAAGAAACCAGTCATCAGCTTCATCGCCGGCATCACGGCGCCTCCTGGACGCCGCATGGGCCACGCCGGCGCCATTATCTCCGGCGGCAAGGGGACCGCAGCCGAAAAGATGAAAACCCTGGAAGCGGCCGGGGTCAAAGTCGTCAAGAATCCGGCTGAGATCGGTGCGGCGGTCACACAAGCGTTGGGGCGGTAATACTCCTAGGTTACTCTTCCGGTCGGCATCATTCTCTGTCACAACTTCGTCGGTGTCATCTTGATGGGATGTCCATCGCCACGGCCCTGTCCGATGGGGTATTGGATTTACCGATAGCTCCAATCCGTTTTATCTATTTTCAAAACTGAACGCGGGGTTGCTACTGTGGGCGCCGTCCGCCCCTACGATGCGAGCAGAGTATCCCCTCCTGATCGCTCTGGAGGAGGATCGGTGGACTCTTATGCCAAGAACCGCACCAGCCGAACCGGGGGTCGATTCGAGTCTCACGAAGACGCCATTGGCTCGTCTCGCCGCACTGACCATCGACGAGAGACTGGCGGATAGCAGATTGCGCGACCCAGATTCGTCGAAGAACATGGTTTCTTTACCGTGGGAGGACGATGAATGAAAACGAGAATTTCGGCGGTGATTTGTCTCCTCTGTGTCCTCGGCTCTTCGGATCTCACCAGGGCGGAAGATCCGTACAGCCAACGGGTCGCCGATCCCTATGCCCTCTCGCCTGATCCCCCGACCATGTCCTCCGGGACGCCCGAGCTCTATCTTTCCTTTATGGCGGGGGTGGCGCTGCCGCTCAGTGAGGACGCCACGTTTACTGACGGGACAACGCCCACGGTGATCCCGAAGGTCGACTATAGGAATAACTACTCGATCGGGGGCAACGCGGGGATCTGGTTTCCAACCAGAAACAAGTTGGCGGGATTCGATCTCGGCGTTGAACTCACCGGCTTTGTTTGGTATCCGGACGTGACCTGCTGTCGGGACTTTTTTAACAATGACCCCACGGGGACTAATCCAGGCAATGTTCAAGGGGTCGCCAATAACGGCACCACGACTGAGATGCAAGGCATCTACATCGGCCCTAATTTCCTGCTTCGCTACCCGATGGCGATTTCCGACGCCTATCCCAACGGGCGGTGGTTTCCGTACGTCGGGATCGGCGTGGGAATGCATATGATGTCGTTTAGGCCCGGTGGAGACCGCGGAGTTACTTCGTGTTGTCTTCCCGGGGGTAATTTGAATACGAGCCCCCAGACCGACCAGCGGGATACGACCGTCGGGTTTATGGGGATCGGAGGAATCAAAGCGCACCTCTTCAAGTACGTGGCGGCGTTTGTGGAGGCGAAGTACCTCCATGCCCATCACAACGGGCTGGGGACGGATCGGTTCGGGCAGTCCTCATGCTGCTCATTAACCGTGCCGACGGGAAACGATGTAGTTCTTAACACCTATTCCTCCTCGGTCAATACGATTTTTGTGCATGCGGGCTTGTCGATTCACTTTGACATGAAGCCGTAACCTCATTCAGTATCTCACGCGCTATCCCACTGCGAATCGGTGAGGTGGCGGCGCTGCTCCTCTCATCCGACGCCGAGCGCGCGACCTGATCGAGCAGAGCGTCCCACTGTTCTCGGCGTTCCGTCATTCCCGCGAAGCTTGTGCCCGCATGTTTTAAGCGGAGAGCGGGAATCCATGGGTGTTGATACCGTGACAAAACAGCCTGCAGTCTACATTCTCGCGAGTAGGCGAAACGGGACGCTGTATGTCGGTGTGACCTCGAACCTGGTCAAGCGGGTGTGGGAACATAAACAGAATGTCGTCGCGGGTTTACCCGGACGTACCAGGTGCACAATCTTGTGTACTTTGAGCAGCATGAGGACATGCGCCAAGCCGTCCAGCGCGAGAAGCAAATCAAGAAGTGGAATCGTGCATGGAAAATTAAGTTAATCGAGAAGACCAACTCAACATGGCAGGACTTATGGCCGAGCATTTGCTGAGTACCTGGATTTCCCAGTTGACCAAGGCTCTTCTCGTCATTCCCGCATGCTTCAAGCAGGAATCCAGAAAGTCCGGGGCCTGGATGCCGCTTTCGCGGGCATGACAGAAACTGCTGTGATTAACGTCGCTGTGTTGAGAAGCGCGACCTGTGATGACGGTGAGTGAAGCCGGAGACAGAGTCAATTCATTCATTGCCACAGCCCTGTCCGCATGTCCAATGGGGTATTGGATTTACCGATAGCTCCAATCCGTTTTATCTATTTTCAAAACTGAACGCGGGGTTGCTACTGTGGGCGCCGTCCGCCTCTACGATGCGAGCAGAGTATCCCCTCCTGATCGCTCTGAGAGGCGGATGGTGGACTTTCATGCCGAGAACCGCAACAGCCGAACCAGGGGTCGATTCGAGTCTCACGAAGACGCCATTGGCTCGTCTCGCCGCACTGACCATCGACGCTAGACTGGCGGATAGCAGATTGCGCGACCCAGATTCGTCGAAGAACATGGTTTCTTTACCGTGGGAGGACGATGAATGAAAACGAGAATTTCGGCGATCGTTTGCCTTCTCTGTGTCTTAGGCTACTCCGATCTCAGTCGGGCGGAAGATCCGTACAGCCAACGGGTCGCCGATCCCTATGCGATATCGCCTGATCCCCCAACCATGTCCTCCGGGACACTTGAGCCCTATATGTCCTTTCTGGCGGGCATGGCAATCCCGCAGAGTGCGGACGCCACGTTTACTGACGGGACACAGCCTACGATAATCCAGAATGTCAACTATCAGAATAGCCACTCGGTCGGTGGCAACGCGGGGATCTGGTTTCCAACCAGAAACAAGTTGGCGGGATTCGATCTCGGCACTGAAATCACTGGCTTTATTTGGTATCCGGACGTGAACTGCTGTCGGGACTTCTATAACAATGACCCCACGGGGAACTTCAATAGTCAAGGGCTCGCCAATAACGGCACAGGGACTGAGATCGAAGGCATCTACATCGGCACCAATTTCCTGCTTCGCTACCCGATGGCGATTTCCGAGACCTATCCCAACGGGCGGTGGCATCCGTATGTCGGGATCGGGGTTGGAGCGCATCAGATGTCGATGAAGCCGGGTGGATTCCGGGGGGGGACTCTTTTCAATGCCATCACCGACCAACGGCATACGACTGTCGGGTTTATGGGTGTGGGAGGAATCAAGGCGCATCTCTTCAAGTACGTGGCGGCGTTTATTGAGGCGAAGTATCTCCATGCCCATCACGACGGGCTGACGACGGATCGATACGGGAATTCCCCCGAGGGCACTCTGGGGACTTCGGCTGGTCCATTTGTGAATCCCTATTCATCCTCGATTAATACGATCTTTGTGCATGCGGGCTTGTCGCTGCACTTTGACATCAAGCCGTAGGGTCGTGCCAGATCAATACCCCCTCACCGCAAGCGGTGGGGGCGATTGGCCCCAAACGTTCTCGCTTTCGAACTTCCTTCTCCTCACCTCATTCCCATCGATCAGGCCACACCTGGCATCAGGTGATCCCGAGGGATGACGAACAGAATGTTGAAAAAGTCATCCAGCTTCGTTCTCGCATCGCTCAGAGGCTCAACGTACGGCAACGAGTACGATTCGCCTCTTCACTCGCTGCGGCCTTGCTGGAATGCCTTTTTGAACATCCTGTGGGATATTGGGATGGATAACAGTGGAGCTTAGGCGGGTACTGGAAGGAGGTTCGCCTCTAGGGCCGGTGCTTGAGATAGGACTCGATCCAATCGGTGCCGAGTGAGTGTGGGTACACGGATGAACTCCACGCCAAAGGCATTCCCCCGAACCCAGCGGATTTTTCCTAACTCAATGAACAGAGAGGATGTTGGATCGGGTAAGACGACGCTGAGTTTGATATAGCTTCCGGTGAGCACTGTTCGCTCGCAGGTGACTGAACATCCGGACGGGGAAAGGTCAGAAACCACCCCTTCCCCCACAAATGGGGCGCCGCCGAATATTACAGGATATGCCACAGGAAACCGAGGATGGATGCGCCAGTTCACTGCCGTATCAGCCATCGGTATGCCCTCCGTAGGCCCGCAGTGTATCCAGCAGGCCGGTGAGGGACCATTCCTCGGAGGGAGGGGCTAGGGCGCGCTCTAGGCTCTATAACGATGTGTGGATTGATATCAGTGGTTCGTTGAGCGAGCGTTTATGGAGCGTTCTAACAAACCACAGCGATCCATGAATGTACCGGTCTTAAGGCTTGTTAGGCTTTTCCGTCGAAGGTGAAAGAGGGGCTGTCGATGGCAGTTCGAGTCGTTCAATCACATCTTGCTTCAGTCTCGTAGGCTCCTCAATTCGGTTGTCTCGTTGCAAGCTATTGATGTCCCTTGCTTTTCTTGCATTCAATTCGACGACATCTGCATCATCCCGGACTAAGTGAGGCGTGAGAAAGACGAGAAGATTGAGTTTCTCGATCTGACGACTCTGAGATTTGAACAGCCATCCGAGCCACGGAATGTCTCCCAACAGAGGGATCTTATTTTCATTGAGCGTAATGTTGTCACGCACCAACCCTCCTACCACAAGCGTCTGTTGATCCTGGGCAATTGTCGTTGTTTCCATGGATCGCTTGGTCGTTGTGGGGCCGACCGGAATGCTTGCTGCTCCTGAGCCGATTGTTTGAGCCACATTGGTCTCGATGGCCGTAATCTCTTGCTTGATTTCAAGTCGGATTAAGTCATCTTCGAGCACTTGAGGTGTTAATTCTAATGTGACACCAACATCTTTTCGTTCGATCGTCACGAGCGTTCCACCGGTGATGCCTTGGGCTTGTCCGGTTGGGAAGGGACGATTTTCACCGACGACGATCTTGGCTTTTTGATTATCTGCAGCAAGGACTTGGGGTGTCGAGAGAATATTGGTATCCGTGAGATTCAATAGCAAGTTCATGAAGGCACGAATATTGAGTGTGTTCAATACGGTCGTTGCGCCTCCGGTCGCTCCACCCGCAGCGACGCCACTGATGGCCTGGGCCACTGTCGCGAGGTCTTCAGGTGCTCTGTTGAATCCTCCGATGCCTTGCACAAACCCAGACTTCCCTGCCCCGAGAATCTGAGTGGGATCGGTGCCGATTTGGCGAAGGCGGTCGACCGTGACCTCCAGGATGACCGCCTCCACAAAGACCTGCTTACGTTTGATATCGAGGTCACGAATCACTCCTTGGAGATGATTCCAGGCGATCTTGGTCGAACTGATGACGATGGAGTTCGTTGCCTTGTCGGCAAACACTTGGACCGGCGCTTCGAATTCCGTCAGGGGTCTGATCGGGGGCCTGGTGCCGGGCGTTATCTGAGCAACGGTTTGTGAGCGCGCCACCAGGTTGGTCAGCACAGCGGCTAAATCTGTTGCATTGGCATGTTTGAGTTTGTACACAAACACACCCCGCTCCGGCGGAAGGTCGCCCATGGGCACAACCTGATAGAGATTCCCTCCCTTCGGGACCACAGCCAATCGAGCTGCTTCCAACGCCGCGACAAACATATTGAAGGCCTGGTCCGGTGGAACTCTAGTCGGAGAAAACACGGAGATTTTTCCGCCTTGCTTTTTAATGGTTTCATCCAGAACAAAGTTTTTTCCTGTGAGCTCACTGATAAATCGGACGAAGACAGGGATATCGACTTCATTAAAATCCAAGGCAACCTTTGCCGGGTGGTTTCCTGCTCCCTGCGAGAAGAGAGGAGCAGGAAAGGTCAAGGAGACAAACAGCAACAAAGCCATGCAGGCTTCAAATTTCCTGGTGGTGTTCGATGGACGACACACTATGGGAAGGGCTTGCACGATGGACTATTAATTCCGTGGAATCAGTTGAGGTTGATACGTGAGCCAGACCGTATCATAGCGTAGCGAAGGACACAACCAGGATGAAGTTTTTCAAAAGGGAGCCTAAGCTCATGTGCGCAAGACATTCGGTCTCCGCCCGCTTGATCCTTTCCGGGTTGGTGGAGCTGCTCCTTGACAGCAGTCAACTACTTCCACAAAAAACCGATACAGAGAAGTGACATGTGAGGGCCAAGCTGACGTAGGTCGACCGTAACGCAACGTTGGTACGTGCCGCTTGATCTGCTTCATCCTTCGTATATTCGAAGTAGTTTCCCTCGCTGTAAACCGAGAAGGCAAAGGTCTGTCCAAAATTGGATGGGCAATGGAGACGCACGGAATACTCGCGCATCAATCTATTAATTTTCAATGACTTGATGGAATGAATCATTAGAGGGTAAGGCATTTAGATTGCACTTCCTCAAAGGTTCACCCTATGTCAATGCCCAATTCTCTAGCAGGATGTTGACAAACCATTTTGCAAGTGTGGCAAACCAGGAGATCCAGAAGTCCCAGACTATTTCACAAAAGCCCGCAGGCTGTTCAAAAAGGGCCGTCCGGCAAGGCCGCAGCGAGGTCCGCGACGCGACGAATAAGGAGCGTCATGCTTGCGGACGGGCGCGAGACAGTGAGCGCCCAGTGTCTTATCGGCGAGGCGTAGCCATTTTCACCCGCCCGCCCCGAGCTGCTCGCGCAGTTCTTTCCCGGTCGGTACGTTGAGCCTCTGAGGTTCACGCCGCGCTGAATAAAGCGCGGCACGTTTGTGAACGCCGCCGAGATGGTGAGGCGGCTGTGTCTTGCGAGAACGCCGCTGGCGGACTTTTTCAACAGCCTGCTGGGCGTCGCGGCGAGTGGCCATCTGATTCCGGGTCCCTCAGATATAGGCATCTGCTAAGGTTGTAGCGTGCGCGCGAATAAAAAACCCCCTTTAAAATCCGATAAAACCCAGACTACCCGTAGCCACAAACGTGGTGTGGTCGGCTACAGCAGGAAGACTGCTCTTCTTGAGGAAGCCATCACCCAAATGAATGCGGGGAAATATGGGCGTTCCTCGGCTGCGCTGAAGGAATTATTGGCGCTCGATCCGCACAACATGGAGGCGCGGCGGCTGTTCGCTACTCTCCACCTTCGTCTCGGAAGCCTTATCCCGGCCAGACAAGCCTTTGATTCACTCATCAGCGAAGCGTTCCAACGCCAAGATTACTGGCTCGCGGAATCATTGCTTCGAGAATACTTAGCCGCCGGCCCGCGATGTGTGCCTTATCTGGAGAAACTCGGGTCGATCTATCAAGAAAAAGGAGCTGCGCTCGAGGCCGTAGCCGAGTATGGGAAGGCGATCGATATCTTAATCGAAGACCCTGATCCTGACAATCCACACTACGCTTCTGATCTCTACGCAAAGATACGAGAACTTGCTCCCGCAAGTCCGGTGGCTTTTCGATTGACTTCTTTCTTTGATGCGCAAACCGGTGAATTGCTGGCCAGACAGTCCAGCGATTCCGGACAATCGACTGTCGCCGCGACACTCGACATGTCAGGGGATATAGGTGCTGACAGTATTCCTTCCGGAACCCAGATGGATCATTTTTCTGAACAGGTTTCCCTTGGAGACTCACACCCATCGGATACCTCGTCAACGCTCGCTCTTGAGAGTTCCGAGACGCAACCTGAGCCGGATCCAACTGTATCGATAGGTCGTTCTGTCGCAGCTCAGGAACAAGACAGGTTGTTGGCCCAGGCTGAACCAGCGGCACTCCATTGTGTGAGTGGCCCGTCAATGGTATCGGTACCCATGGAGTGTGTCGATGCTTCGGAGCCTCCGACTAGCTCGGCACAATCTATCGAAGCTACCGCCACAATCCCCCCGGTTCAGATTGAAGCAACCGCCCTATTGGGAACGGAACCGTCGACCACCGAACCAATAGCGGCCGAGGATCGACAGCTCTCCCTCCAGCAGCCTGTCGAGACTAATTCAAAGGAGGTGGTTACTGAACCGCCTCCAGACACCCGCGCTCCATCTAATCCTAATTCCGAGTCGGTTTCCCCCAATGAGATTTCAGAACCATGGAAGCAACCCGGCTTTTCATGGGAATCAGTATTTAATAGCGCATGGAAGTTCGGAAACGATCATGCGGCACATATCTCTCCATCCGAGGTAACCAAGGCGAACGTCGAGGATGCACCTTCTTCGCAGCCGACACCCCCATCTCTCAAGGAGCAGGTATTAGAAAACCAAACGGTTGAAATACCGGAGCGTGAAGCATCGACGTCGCTTGGAGGCCAAACCTCTTCTGTCTCTCCAATTGCGCCGATGCCATGGGATCAGGTTCAAGAATCGGTCATTTCGATTCTCCCGACAAAAACAGAGCAGTCGTTTGCCGAAAGCACGGAGTCAATCGTAGAACGATCGGCGGCTGAAGCTGACTCGGACTTGGTCGCGAACAGACGTGAAGATCAAGCGCCACCTTCAATCACGCCTGCAGAAACGGAAACGTTCTCGATTGCTCCAGTCCTACAGACGTCTGCCTCGCTTGAGCCGGAAATTTCTGCTGAGTTGAGACCGGTCTCTATTCAGACAGAAGGAAACGCGACTTTTGTAGAACCGGAACAGCCGCCGGCAATGAGCGCGGTGACGGTGGATGGGCCGTCGCTGGACGCGCCTATGGCTGCGATCGCATCCCCGTTTGTCCGGAATACGCCGGTAGCAAACGATGTGGTGGTTCCCTCGGAAGTTCCGCTGCAACGCGCTGACTCCGTTTCGGACACGGACAATGATTGCGCGAGCGCGGCCGCTCAGAGCGCTGTTCAGGAGCCTCCCCTCACTCCATCACAACCGACAAGCGAGACGTTGAGCAACGAAATCGAAGAGATTTCAATTTTGCGGACATTACAAAAGCCACAGGTAATGTGGGAATCGCCTGAAATAGCGGCAACTCCCCCTCTCGCCGAAGAGACGACCCAGGTGCTGACTGATGAACGGCAACCGCAGGCAATGGAGTGTGTTGAGGAGCGGCCTCCTATTCCTGAAGTGACTTCTGAACCGGTTTCTGAACCAGCGCCCAAAGAGGAATTGGATAAAGCAGGAGATTCGATCCGATTTATCGAGCCGACTCAAGCCTCTCCCCTTGCTGACATGCCTTCGTCGATTTCAGAACGGCAGGAAGTCAGCCGATCGATGTCGGGGGCTGCCGCTGCTGTTGATGTGTTTTTTGAGTCGTCCCGAAATGTCAGGCCGACTGAGACGCGAGAACCTCCAGCGGAGCCGAAGCTCAGCCGAAAATCCGATAGTACGTTGAGTCGAATCCGTATTGCGATTGCCGGCTTTGTCGGCTCATGTTTTTCGACTACGCGTGCTATGGTAGTGACCTGTGTAGGGGTGCTGATGCTCTTGGGAGTTCTCATCGTGTTAGGGATCGGTGCCATCGGATTGACCTGGATCATCATGGAAGAGTCGCCCTCTCCGGTATTTCAAAGCCTCACGACCACTCCTCAACGCACCCTGTCCGATTTCAAAAATAACGGCTACTTTCTCTTCCTTGGGATTGATGCGCCGTCCGGTCGCGATCCGATACAGGAGGGGTATGATCGGAAGGCTGAGGTGAACGACGGCAATTCGGCGTCGGTTTGTTTTGGAGGTCCCGGATCGAGGATGATAAAGGGGGCCAATGCATCAGCCGATGTCATGCGCGGCTGGGTTCGCAGCTCAGATCCTATCGGCGAGTTCAAGTCTCATCAGGAGACCATCAAGAGATGGGGGGATGAGCACCAGCTGCTGCTCAATCGATATAGTCAGTGGAAAAAACTTCCCTTTGAGGATTGGGGTTACGGCCGACCTGTCGGTCCGCCTTGTACCGCAATGGCTTTCGCCCACCAACTCCATGTGGCGGAAGGGTTCTTACAAGGCGCAGATCCCGGCGTCGACCGACTTGAAACGGACATGGAAGCGTGGCGCATCGTACTGGGTCAAGCCAAGACCCTTGCCGTGAAAATGCTGGCACTGCAGGCCATCAATGACGATATTGCAGTCGCCTCGGGGTTGCTTCTCAGCGCCGACTTTGATGGAAAATACCTGGGGCGCGTCACGAAATTCCTTCGTCCATTTGATCAAACGGAACTCTCGCTGCGCTGGCCCATGCAAAGCGAACTGGTCTCGGCCTCGAAGACATATGAGACCCAACTGAACGCAGCGAGGGCCGAAGACCAGTCGGTGTACACGATGGTGATATCGGCTCTTCCATTGCCGGCGCAACGCCGTCTCAACGACTATGCAGACTATTACGACGCGTCGTACAAAACCGCCGGCGAAGGACGATATGGCTCGCTGCCGAAGTGGAAGAACTATATCCATTTTCCGGCATCCGGCCTGACGGACTATTTCACCAATCCCATCGAGAACATTGTCGGTCTTGAACCGCTTGCTCCATGGGACCGGTACAACGGATTCGTGGTCGATACGGATGCCCATCTTCGGCTGGCCAGTTTACAGGCATGGATCAGGCGTGGCTCCGGCGATGGAGATCTCCTCACACGGATCGCGAAAGCGGGGCAAAATTTCTACGATCCCTATACAGGATTGCCGATGTTGGTGAACATGAAAAAAGGCGTCCTGTATAGTGTCGGACACGACGGGAAAGATCAAGATGCCGATCCTCAGTTGGATGTGTTCGTAGAGATCCCCGGCGTACAGGCATCTCTTTCCCGGGCGAAATCATCAACTGCTTCATTCTCGTCCAGATAAGCTTCCCTCGACTACTCCCGACCTGCCCCGGCAGCGCGTGCTTGACAGCGCATCGAGTATTCCACACAATCAGCGCAGGCTATTGAAAAAGTCCTCCAGCTTCGTTCTCGCATCGCTCAAGGTCTCAACGTACCAACCGCGTACGCCTCGACCTTTCGCTCGCTGCCGCCTCGCTGGAAGGCCTTTTTGAACAGCCTGCGGCTCCTGGTAAAAGCGTTCGGACATTAAAGAAAGTCTGTGACACTAGTGGATGAGGAGGCGTCATGGGGTATTCATCAGGACTATTCGTCGGCGGTCTCTCCTTGAAGAAAGGCAGGACGTTGCCGACTCCTGTCCCGACGCAGATCGTATCCAATGAGGAATTTCTCCCGATTTGCCAAACGGACGAGCAGGCTTGTATCGAGCGCGTCACGAGAGAGTTGGTTGAAAATGCGGCAGCCCGACGTGGACTCACACGCCGAGATTTCTTGAAGACCACCGGTGGCATGGCGGCTGCGTTATTGGCCATGAACCATGCATTCGGTCGATTTTTCAACATCGGAGAAATCGAGCTGTTCGAAGCAATGGCCTTTGCCGGGCAGCAGGGGGATCCGTATTTTATCTTCGATGTCCAAACCCACTACGTCAGTGCTCACTACGATCCCTCTGATGCCGAATCCAGTCGGAAGGGCGCCGTTTCCAAACAGGCACTCCTGTCGTTGAGAAAGCACATTCGTGAGGCGGGACTCAACCCGAAACTGGCAGGAGATCGCGGCACCCTCGATGATCTATCATGGAAAAATTTTGTGAAAGAAGTATTTTTAGATAGCGAAACCACCGTGGGGCTCATCAGCACACCGCCGGGACCCTATCCACAAGAGGCCGTCGTCCCGCCGAAGGAAATGGCCCACATTCGAGACGAGATCAACAGGTTGGCCGGTTCGCAACGGATGCTGGCTCACGGTCTGGCGACACCACAGCTGGGGGAGACCGATTTGGAATTCATGGCAATGCAGGCTGAAACCCTCGAGATCGACGCCTGGAAATGCTACACCGGTTCCTGCCCGAAGGGGTTCGACCGAGGCTGGAGGATGGACGATGAGCGCGTTGCCTATCCCATGCTGGAACAAGCGCGAAAGCTCAATGTGAAGCGAATATGCGTGCACAAGGGGCTGCCTCTCGGGCCCGTGCCGGACTACAACCATCCGAGAGATCTAATCAAGGCGGCGAAGGATTTCCCCGATCTCGACTTTTTGGTGTATCACTCCGGGTTCCGGGGCGTCGCATCCATCGATCAAATATTTGCAAACACCGGTGAAATCCCATGGACTACCGAGTTCTGCCGGATGAAGGAAGCAGAGCCCGGTATCTCCAATATCTATATGGAGCTGGGTTCGACCTTCGCGCAATTGGTGACGACCTATCCGTTGATCTGCGCGCATCTGCTGGGGCAGATTATCCGTTCGTTCGGCGTTGATCACGTACTGTGGGGCACAGACTCCATCTGGTATGGGACGCCTCAATGGCAGATCGAAGCATTTCGACGATTCGAGATTCCTCAGGAATTGATCGAGAAGCATCAGTATCAGCCTCTGACGAGGCGGGTGAAGGAACGGGTGTTTGGATTAAATTCGGCCAGAGTGTTTGGGATCAATGTCGACGCAAAACGGCGCGAGGTTCCGAGTGATGCCCTAGGTCGGCTCAGAATGAGCTATCTGGAAGAGGGACCGGAGCCAAGCCGAAGGGTGTATGGATGGGTAGCGGGATGATGCCGTGAGGTGTGAGGCGTAAGGGGTGAGGCGAAAGAAGAGAACGCGGTAAGAAATGGATAAGCCTCACAAGAGACTGGATTTGTGGAATGCAGCAATGGAGTTGGTCGTAACTATTTATCGAGCAACCGATTCGTTTCCCAAAGAAGAGCGATACAGTCTCACTGATCAAATCAGAAGAGCCGCATCGAGTGTACCGAGCAACATCGCCGAGGGCGCCGGTCGGCAGACAAAGAAGGAATTCATCAATTATTTGCACATGGCTCAGGGGTCACTCAGCGAATTAGATACTCAACTCGACCTCGCAAAAAGACTGGGGTATTTAGCGCAAGAAAGTTGGGTGAACTTTGATGCGCAAATTGAACGAATCGATAAGATGCTCAGTGGCCTTATCCGACATCAGAGAGGCAATGGCGTAAAACGTGGTGCCACGAAGACTTGATCTATCCAGTACCGGTCGCCTTACGCCTCACGCCTGACCCCTTACGTCAGTTAGGAGGTTCAATCAATGAAAAGCGAAGTTTTGTATCCCGGTGCGTTTCCGATGGCGCGTGTTGAGTTGGCGGAGGGAGAACACATCAAGGCCGAATCAGGCGCGATGGTGGCTTGTTCACCGACCATCGACATCGAAAGCAAAATGGAGGGAGGATTTCTGGGAGCGCTGTCACGAAAGTTTCTGACAGGGGAGAAGTTTTTCTTCCAGACGTTGCGCGCCAGCCGCGGTGCCGGCGAAGTATTGCTTGCGCCGACGGTGCCGGGCGAGATTGTCGTTCTCGAGCTCGATGGCGTCGGTGAGTATATGGTGCAGAAGGATGGATTCCTGGCCGGTGCCGATGGAGTGACGATCGATAGTCAGATGCAGAGTATGAGCCGGGGATTGCTGGGTGGAGAAGGTTTCTTCATCCTCAAAATGAGCGGGAAGGGGATGCTCCTGCTGAACAGTTTCGGAGCCGTTCACAAGATCGAGTTGAAACCGGGTCAGGAATATATCGTGGACAATAGCCATTTGGTGGCTTGGTCCACCACCACTACGTACAATATCGAAAAGGCCACTTCCGGATGGGTCGCCAGCTTCACGTCGGGCGAAGGTTTTGTCTGTCGATTCCGCGGACCGGGTCTTGTATTCATTCAAAGCCGCAATCCAGGCGGATTCGGGGCGTGGGTCAGGCAGTTCATTCCGGTATCGGAGTAATACCGAGTCAAGGGTCATTTGTCATTGGTCAGTGGAAAGATTGAGAGAGTCATGGGCACGAGCAAGACCGTTCTTCACCAATGACCAATGACTATTGACCGATGATTATCGTTTGATGGCTATACCCCCCAATGCGCTCTGTTTCGGCGACGATTTGCCGGCCGGTGGTGCGCCGTGCCTTGTCCATGTCGAAGCCCATGGGCTCACGATGATTTTTCTCTCAGATCAGGATACAGGAGAGCGCTGTTCGGAATCCGTGACTTTTTCAGAACTCACCGTCTCGGCAGGCGGGTTGGATCATGACCAGCTCGTCGCGACGTGGAGAGGGGCGACGGGGCAGCGGACGCTGTATCTCAAAAATCCCAACGTGATTCGTGCCTTCCGACAAGCGGCGCCGGATTACTTGACCATACCGCTTGAACGAGCGGCGGAACAGGTTCGCCAGGTCCGGCAACGACATCGAATTGCGTGGAGCATTGCGGGAGGGACGCTTTTGATGGTGGTGTTGGGACTCTGGTTTGGGAGCGATCTGCTGGTGGAACTTGCCGTCGATCGAATTCCGATCGAATGGGAGCAGAAGTTGGGTGAAACCACCTATCGTGACTTTCTTGCACATCAGGAAGTCATGAAAGAAGGTCCAGCCGTGGCGGCCCTCACCGAGATGACCCATCGCCTGACCGACCCGATTCCGGAGAACCCCTACACATTCGCGATCACCGTCGTGAAAAGCGATGTGGTCAATGCCTTTGCCCTCCCCGGTGGGTATATCGTCGTCTTCACAGGATTGATGAAGAAAGCGGAAACCCCGGAAGAAGTGGCAGGTGTGTTAGCCCATGAGTTGAACCATGTGCTCCAACGGCATGGACTCGAACGGATCGTCAAGCAGTTGGGTTTTGTGGCCGTCGTGTCGATCGTGCTGGGAAACCAGCAGGGGTTGGGTGGCATCATGAAGCAGCTCGGTATGGAGCTGATGACGTTGAAGTTCGGACGAGCACAGGAGACGGAGGCGGATTTGACCGGTCTTCAGCTGCTCTATCGTGCCAAAATCAATCCCAATGGCATGATCACGTTTTTTCAACGATTGACTGAGAAAGATGAGGGACGGGTCGAGTGGCTCTCCACCCATCCGATGAGCAGCGCGAGAGCCGATCGCCTGAAGGCTGAGCTCGCGGACATGCCGGAGCAACCCTCTGAACCGTTTACATTCGATTGGACCAAAGTCCGAGCCTCGCTTGATGCTCACAGCGATGGTAGCCCGTGAATCGCTCGAGGCCGATCCGCATCGGGATCATTGCCGATACCCATGGCCTCTTCGACTCGGCGATTGTTCGGCATTTCCAAGGTGTCGATCATATTATTCACGCCGGCGACATCGGTGGGAGAATTGTTATCGATCACCTTGAGACGATCGCTCCCGTGACCGCTGTCTCAGGCAATGTCGATGAATATGAAAAGAGCGGTTTCCCTACAGAGGCCATCATCCGATTGCATGGTCTCCACATCGCGATTCGACATGTTGTATTTGAAGCTGGAAAGCTGACCAAAGAAGGAAGAGCGTTTCTCGATCGTACCAGACCAGACATCTGCATCTTCGGTCATACGCACCAACCGAAGAACGAACGGCTCAGGGACACGCTGCTGTTCAATCCGGGATCGGCTGGTCCGAAGCGGTTCAAGTTGCCACGAGGGTTGGGACTTCTCATGATCAGTGAAGGCAAAGCAAGCGCGTATCATGTCACACTTGCCGATCGTGCGAAAGGCCTCACCGCTTGACCGACGAAACACCTCTGCGTTGAAGCCGTCTGGATGAAGGGTTAGACTTTGCCAAGCGAGATGGCATGACGAGGAATTCAGATTGCGAAGAAACGACTCAGAAGACGGCGGGACTTCAGCCGGACCCCGTGATTGAAGCATACAAGCGGGATATCGATCGTTCATTACTCCGGGAAAACTTAAAGCTTACTGTCGAGCAATGATTTCTTAAGCTGTGCGAGCTTCAACGGCTGGCAACTGAGCTGCGGAAGGTCAGTTCGGTCAGCGCCTCATGACGGATTTCGCGACGCTGATCAGACTCCTCGTCAAGCACGACATCGACTTCATCATTAAGCTATTCCCTAGCGTGCGGAGCCTGATCAATCAATTTTGTCGTTGCTGACGCCCAATCGGTAAAAGGCGAATCCGAACGCGATTCTCTTCAAAAACCACAACACTGCCTTGCTCCAATGCGTCCCACAGATTCGGCAGGTTGGCGATCAACAGTGCCGTTTGAGTGTCCGGCATGCGCGATGTGGTACGCCGGAAGAGAATGACGGAAGGTTTAGAAGAAGACCAGAGAGAAAGAAGTGTACCAAAGTCTGTATCTGCTAAGATTACGACTCAATCTTCGCTAGCCGCCCGTGCGAGGATATTTTCGTCCTCGGCGTGTTGAAGGCCATACTCACGCACATGGACGGCGTCGTATCCGTTTCGCTGTAAGGCTTCGGCCACAAGAGGCGACAAGGCATTATCCACCAGAAACTTCACGGTTGTGGCACTAGTGGAAGTTCGCGTTCCCGCACAGCTTCAGCCGCGTACTGCAGCGCCTCACGAATATCCTCTTGTTGCAAATCAGGAAAGGCGTGCAGAATCTGATTGTTGCTCATGCCGTCGGCGACCCTCCCCACCACTGTTGCCACCGGGATGCGAAGGCCGCGGATGCAAGGGACTCCCCCCATTTGTCTCGGGTTGGCAGTAATCCGAGTAAATGCATCTGTCCACCTCCTACGATTAACTTCCCTGTTTGGTCAGATCATACTTGATTTGACCTCTACAATCATCTTGAATGTGAGTCACGTGGGGTCTTCCGGCATTAGCCTACCCCGCCGAAGCAGAAAAAATTGAGCTCATTTTCGTCCTGCGCTGGAACAGTGCCCGGTGCACCGAATGAGCACATGATGACCCCTTGTTTCATAGGCCTGTCTCATAGGAAGGAATTGTAAAATGAGCACAATGGTTCGGCGACTTCTAATTGCGGTCGTATTGATGTGTTTCGTAACGGTCAGCACCGCCTGCTACGGCCCGTTCAATCTCACGAAGAATGTGTATCATTGGAACAGCAACGTCAAAGGCAGCGGTGAAGTGAACAGTAAATGGATGAGGGAAATCGTGTTTTTCGGCATGTTCATCATACCGGTGTATGAATTTTCGCTACTGTTGGATACCTTCATTTTCAACTCGATTCATTTTTGGACCGGGGATAGTCCGATCAAGGCTTCTGAGTTGGATGGGGATGGGGAAGCGAAGATTATCACTGTCGGAGAGACCACGGTCCGATGGACTGCTTTAAGGGATGGTGCAACCGTAACCTATGAGCACGATGGGGTTGTCGAGCGCCGTGCCGTGATCGTAGCCGGCGGGACAGGCTATCGCCTCATCGATGAGAATGGAAGTCTTTTGTCGGAGGCGGAGTACGGAACCGACGGGAGTGTTCGTCTTCTCGATGGTGAGTGCCGGGTCGTCAATCGATGGAGCAGGGAGCAACTGCAATCCGTCGCTCAGCGGCACTAGTCCAATGTCCGGCGAAATGAGTGAAGAAATAAGGATGTGTGTCGAGCCGGGCGTCGAGGAGTCAAAAACGCAGTCCTGCTCCCACTAATCCATAGTGTGTACGAAAATCGATGGCCAATTTTTCCCAATGATAGTCGGAGGACAGATACCGGTATTCGCCGAACAGAAAGATCGCAACCTTGTGCTGTGTGTTGAGCAAAGTGACGGCAGGACTCAAAACCACTTGTGCTCCGCCGAGAAATTGATGGGTAAAGGCGCGGGCTGAGTCAAAATCCTTATCATCTCGCCCTGCAATGTTTGGGTTGAGGAGCGTACCATGAGACCAGCCGATCCCAGCTCCGACGTACGGGCGAATCCTTTCCCCCGGATAGCGTAGGATCAGGTTGAACGTCGTATTGATGATGAGCAGGTCGGAACGGCCGGTTCCATGGTTCTGCCCATTGGGAACGTTGGGAAAGGAGACTGCCGTGCCGTGTGTATTGGAATCCAGCTCAAGTCCCGCCATTCGCTTCAGAGCAGCAGGAAAGAGTCCCACCTTGAGCCCGGCACCGAAACCGTCCTGAATCGAGCTGGGAACGGTTGTTCCTTGGTTGAAAACATCCACATCACGGGGCTGGGCCCCCAGCGCATAGGCGCTCAACTCCACATCTCCGAATGCGGCTGCTCTCGCTACATCTCGCAAGCACAGACAGCAGAGCAACAGAGTGGGCGGAATGATGAGACGTGCGAGGGAAGTAAGTCCCACGTTGCACGGAAGGAAGGATAAAACGAAAATGAAAGGGCCGTCCGGCAGTTGCTCCGGAGGCCCTTTCACACCGTGAGCTAGAGTGGATCAGCTACCCCGAACAATCGTGCACCATTCGCCCAAGATGCCCAGAATATTCTTGGCGGAGTGGTCGATGACGGCGACGGTGGTAATGCCACCGGCCGCCTTGGCGGCTGAAATGCTTGCATCACCGGTGGCGACCCATCCGAGAATCGACTGGCCGCATGCCTTGCCCTCTTTGGTGGCTGTCGAGGCGTCGGTTGCGATGGTGCCATACTTCGCTTCAGTGAAGATGATTCCTTTCATCGGAGAGTCGACGATTTGACAGCCCGCTGAGCTGAGTCCGATGAGGACAGCAAGGGAAAGCAGTAGACTCGTACGCTTCATGGATCCTCCTTATAGATGAAGTTAGTAGGTCGAGCGATCTGCTTAGTTATTCTAAGCAGTCACCGAGCGAGTATAGATGTATATTTATGTCCCGTCAATCCGGGATTTAGTGCGAGTACGTCACGTATGACAAGAGCACGTTCCTCGGAGACGTCTCCGTAGTGTGGAGAGAGCAGTCCATCGCATCCGGCACTCATGAGGTCTTCGTCTCTTGCACGGAGACGATTGCATCGCTACCGTTATCCGGATTCGCGAATGCTTCTCTGTCGTGATAATGCGTAGATAATGAATGTAATAATTTTGCATATTCTGTGTAACGGTCAGTCTTGTACGCCGGATATATTCCATTTTCCCCGCGTCTTCTCATCGGCATTTCTGCGCGCGTTGATATTAAAGTATTAAATGGTTCTATCGCTTCCGGCCGGAATGATGAATGATACAGAGCTTGAATCGGTGCCGGTCCTTTTGATGGGTTTTCCACAATGCGAAGAAAAATGATTGTGCTTCGATGCGGCAATTCGTCTATAATTCTCTCCTGAAAGAAGAGCACTAGTCATTTCCCTAGTGGCCAACTTTTCTATAAACATCGATAGTGAGTTTAGTTATACTTCGTCCCGGTATTTCTGCAGTAGCATGGGTGCTTAACTAATTCTAACGGAGGAGGACTTATGTCGAAGAAAGTGCTCTTTTTGTCAATCGCCGTACTGTTCGGCGCTCAGGCAGGTCCGGCCATGGCATCAAATCCAGATACCGGTCCGGGCTGTGGTTTGGGAAAACTGGCTTGGGCGGATTACAAGGGCCAGAAGGAAATCGCCCCTCAGGTTTTGATGGCGACCACCAACGGAATCGGGATGAATACGTTTGCGATCAGCACCGGAACCTCCGGGTGTACCAATGACGGCAAAATCATGAGCGAGCATAAGACGACTGTGTTTGCATCGTTGAACTTCGATGCGCTCACTGCGGAGATGGCTCAGGGACAGGGTGAACACCTGGCCTCTCTGGCGACGTTGATGGGCGTGCCGGCGGAACGTCACGGAGAATTCTTCGTCATGACCCAGGAGCGGTATGCGTCTCTGGTTCAAGCAGGGGAAGCTTCTCCGGTGGCATTGGTGAAGTCCCTCAACGAGGCGATCGCGGGCCATCCTCTTCTCGCGCAAGCATCGGTACGCTAAGGTATGAACCATAGGGGCCCTGGCAGAGATGTCAGGGCCCTATCCCCCCAATCTCACGCGACCTGATTGTTATGTGGAGTGGGCCGGATTCCGATGATGATCTTCACGGAGCGTCTCAGCGAATCTGTTGTTCCGATAGCCCCGCCATTTTCAGTAGATGTTTGAAAAGTCCGAGTTTCAGCGGCGAATTGCCATGGATCGGAATAGATAGTCGAACCTTTGAGCCGGATTTACCATAAATATGATGGCTTCCCTGGATGCGGAGCAATTGCCAGCCATGGTGTTCCACGACTCGGGCAAGCTCCTTCCCTGAGAGAGGGGTCATATGGCGATTTCGAGCACACGATCTTTGCCGGTTGTTTGCGGAACCTCTAATTCGATCGACAAACAACCTTCGATGGCCTCGTAGAGATTCTGGAGTAGATCCTCAAAGGTTTCCCCCTGAGTTGCGCAACCCGGAATTGCAGGCACCTCCGCCCAATAACCACCTTCCTCCGCCTCATGAACAACGACCTTCACTTTCATCGTAGGATCCCTTTCATTAGCGCACGCTCCGAGGACGATAGCATGGAAACCAAGGAGGGACAAGCAGTCCGTGCCTCAGGCTCGGAAGACTTCGACGAATTCATGTCGTTCCCATGAGATGACTTATGGTACCTTCAGTCAGGGATGCCCTCGTGTAGTCGTACATTCGGGAGGGCATCCGGCCACAGATGTCGTTTCTCCATTTTATCCGAGTCAACGTATCCGCATCGATTGTTCTTGCAGCGACGATCTCTACGGCAGGGGCTGAGTCGGTTTCTAATGAGTACCTCGCTCAGCTCATTCAACAGGCTACAAAGATCAGCCTGGCCGATGAGCGTGAATGGCATCTGTTGTTGCACTATCGAAAGGGGCTCTTCGGCGGATATGAAAGCGAACAGGACGATCCCGGTTTTTTCTTGTCTCCCGATGGGAAGACGAATCCGGCTGCCGAGCTCAATGCAACCCTGACAAAATTTTTCTCCGACGAACCGGTCGGTTCCACTCGACAGCCGGCTCAATGCGCCTTCATCGCTCGGTATCACTGGCTGAAAGAGCGACTGCAGTTTGATTCGGCCCGGCTTCCATCGCGCTCCTGCGAACGGTTTGATCGGTGGTACGAGGATTTCGAGGCCCAATCGATCTCGCTGATCTTTCCTTCAGCCTTTCTGAACAACCCGGCCTCCATGTTCGGCCATACCTTGTTTCGTGTCGATCAAAAAGGACAGACCGAACAGACACGCATCCTTGCCTATACCGTCAACTATGCCGCGCAGGTGCCCCCCGATGCCGGTCTCGCTTTCCCGATAAAGGGCATCTTTGGAATCTATAAAGGATACTTTTCGACGATTCCCTATTATCTGAAGGTTCAGGAATATCGGGACATCGAGAACCGGGATATTTGGGAGTATCGCTTGAATCTCACCGAACATCAGTTGCGTCGATTTTTGATGCATGCATGGGAGCTCGGGAATGCGTATTTTGACTATTTTTTCTTCAAGGAGAACTGCTCGTACCATCTTATGGCGCTGTTGGATTATGCCGATCCCGGTTTGCACTTGACGGATGAGTTCGTTCTTTGGACCGTTCCGGCCGATACGGTCCGCTTGATTTCGTCAAAGCCGGGGCTGGTCTCCGATATCGCGTACCGACCGTCCCGCAGCACGGTCATCAAGCGCAAGCGGGAATCGTTGCCTGCCGAAGAACGGGATCTGGCTCATCGGATCACGCAAGATCCTGATGAGACGAGCTCGGCGCTGTTTACCCGACTCCCTCTCTCCAAACAAGCATTCGTCCTTGATCTGGCTTCGGACTATTTGCGCTATCGGATCGAGACGACCGATTCTCCAAAACCTGAATGGAAAGAGCGCAACAAGGCGGTTCTGGCCGCCCGCAGTCGGCTTCGCATCCCATCGGCGGAGTTCGCGGTTCGCCCCTTCGCCAAGCAACCGGAGCTGGGCCACGATACGTCACGCGCGGCTGTCGGAGGCGGTTGGCGCAACAATGACACCTTCGAGGAGGTTTCTGTGCGGGCCGGGTACCACGATTTGCTGGACCCCGAGATCGGCTATACGCCCGGCGCCCAAATCGAAATGGCCTCCATTACGGTTCGACATTACAATAATGCCGGGCAGACTCGCGTGGAACGGGCTACGCTGTTGAATCTCCTCTCGCTCTCGCCGATCGACTCCGTCTTTCATGCCCCCTCCTGGAAGGTCAACATCGGCATGAACACGATTCGCCATCATACGTGTCAACTCTGCAGCAACGGTTTTCTCAACGCCGGGATCGGCGGCGCGAAGGAGTTTCGGTTGCTGAAGCACGAGGTCCTGTTCGCCTTCGCGGAAACTGAAGCGAACGTCAGCAAAGCTTATGATGAGATGCACCGAATCGGCGGCGGCGGAACGGTCGGGATGTTGGCCGATATCACCGAGCGCTGGAAAGTGATGGCGACGGGAACGTATGTGAAATTTCCATTGGGAGACAAGTCGGACGATTTTCGGTGGTACGTGGGGTCGCGCTTCACATTAGCCAGGAATTGGACGGTCCGGTTGGAGTACAACCATCGCGATCGCGACAACGATGTCATGTTCAGCGTACAGGCGTTTTTCTGAACCTCTTCCTTCTTTGAAACGGTTCCGCTATCCTCCCTCGGTGAGTTTCCTCGACCAATTCTTCGTCTATCATCCGGAACCGTGGCAAGAACGAGACTGGGCAAGGCTGAGCGGCTTGCCGCTGGAAGACGTGTGGTTCCAGGCTGCCGATGGTGTTCAATTGTTCGGCTGGTATGCCGAGGCGGCGGCTGATCGCCCGGTCACCCTGTGGTGCCATGGCAATGCGGGCAATATCATCAACCGTCTTGAGAATTTGAAGTTTTTGTACCAGATAGGGGTATCGGTCTTTTTGTTCGACTATCGGGGATATGGAAAGAGCCAGAATGTCCGTCCCAGTGAGAAAGGGCTCTACCAAGATGCATACGGGGCCTACGACTATCTCACTCGAACCAGAAAGGTTCGTCCCGAACGAATCGTCATGTTCGGGCGGTCACTCGGGGCTTCCGTGGCGGGTGAACTTGCGGTGCAACGACCTGCCGCGGCTCTGATTCTTGAATCGTCGTTTCCTTCCATCGAGGCAGTCGCCAAATCGCATTATGGCGGCTTTCCGGCCCATTGGTTCCTTGGAGCAGAATTTCGATTGGTCGATCGGCTGCCGGCTCTCTCGCTGCCGAAACTCATCATTCACGGAGACCAGGACGACATTATCCCCATCGAACTGGGACGCCAAGTTTTCGATGCGGCCAAATCGCCGAAGGAATGGTATGTGATTCAAGGGGCTGACCATAACAACACCTATGTGATGGGCGGCGGCGCCTACTTCCGTCGACTCGGGGAGTTCATGCGGAAGGCGCTCGCCGCATACTGAAGTCCAGGTCCAGACGGTCGATTACCTCGTCGAATCATCGCTTCGCTTCCGGAGGCGGCCAGTTCATTTCCGTGTGCCGACCGCAGTAGTAGCACAGGAGGCGGTACCGGGCCTTGCGACGGGGATTGGGCAAGGAGATGAAGGTAATGGGCGTATCGTCGTAGGGACAGGTCGGCTGTTCGTGAAGGAGATGCGCCTCCGCCATCAATGTGATGGAGGCCACATCCCAAGAAGGCTGATGTTCCTCTTTGCCGGTAATCCGCTCCACAGCGTGACAACGTTCGCAGGTGGCTTCGTAAGACTTGATGCGGGCGGTATGTAAGGTATGATCGGCTACGGCCATCGCTCCGCCGCAGCCCGGTTTCACGCATGTCAGATGCTCATGTTGAAGAGCTTGAACGAATCGCCGATGCGCTTCGCGCTCTTGCTCGGATTTCATTGCCGGTCCTCCTCCTATGGACGATTCTCTCTTCCGTCCCGTCCTATTGCGGTATTAGCCGAGCCGCGGTACTCTTCTGTCCGCTCTTAAAGAACGGCATTCTAGTTGGTTCCACTGCGCACGTTGAGCAAGCACCATTCCCCCCAGCTCTCCACCTTCTTGAGAGGATTGGGTTGGTTTCACACTGCGCGCATTGACCGAGCGCCGTTACTCTCCTGTCCCCTTCTCAGGAACGGCATTCTGGTTGGTTCCACTGCGCACGTTGAGCGAGCACAGCCCTTGATTTGGACTACGATCATTCCGAGTGCGCGCTCAGTGAGCAAGGAAGTAACCTGAATGTCGTTCCATCTTCATATTCCCCATCCTCCGCTGATTTGAATATTGGCTCCGTTCACGTACCGGGCGTCTTCACTCAGCAGATAACGAACAGCTGCAACGGTATCGTCCACCGTTCCAATGTATCCGGCGGGAATACGTTTGATCATGGCGGCGAGTTCGTGCGGCGGCGCACTGCCTGAATCGATGAAGCCGGGTGAAATAGCGTTCACGGTGATGCCGTACGGTGCCAAAAGCTTGGCTAATGTGCGTGTCAGGATGAGCACTCCGGCCTTGGCGATATAGTGTGCGGTCACATCCGGCTGCGCCTCCATCTGATCCGCATTGGCCATGCTGAAGCTCACGATGCGACCGGCCTTGCGGGCCTTCATGCCCGGCGCGACGGCGTGAGCGAGATAGAAAATAGGATGCAAGTTGCCGTCGAACATTTCGTTCCAGCCCTCGACGGTTTCGTCGAACAGGCTCACGCGATGATAGGGGCCGGCACCATTGATCAGGACATCGATTCGGCCCCATTCTTTTTCAACTTGTGCGACCATGTGCTTGGCTGCCACCGGATCGGACACATCACATTGGAGCGCCAGCGCTCGTCCTCCTTGCTGCGTAATGTCCTGCGCGGTGGTCTTGGCCTCGGCTTCGCTGGTTCTGTAGCAAAAGGCAATGTTCCATCCCCGTGAAGCGAGATCAAGGGCGATACCCCGTCCTATACCTTTAGCTCCGCCGGTGACAAGTGCGACTTGTTCTGTCATATGGTCCATTTGATTGAACGATATCGACGCATTATGCTCTCGTTCGCAATCGTTTAGCGAGAGTGTCCAGCACGCCGGCCGTGCGACTTGAAAAGACCCGATCATGCTGAGGCTTCTGGGCCTCGGTGTTGCCGGCTTCAATGAGGGCTTCAAGATCGGCCAAGGTATCGATGTCCCGCCATGGTTGAATCAAGGAAACCGTGAGTCCGATCCGGGCTGCGTTCTCCTGTGTGAGCCTGAGCACTTGATCCGTTGACCAAGGAATGTCGGCGAAGAGTTCCGGCGCCGTCCGCCTGAGGCCGATCAGATAACAGCCTCCATCACAAGCCGGTCCGAGCACAAGATCGTGATTCTCCAGCGAGGCGATGGCCTGTTTGAAATGGTCGAGCGGAAGCGTCGGCACATCCGTCCCGATGAGTAACACGCGTCTGTATCCTTGCGCGAAGAGCGTTTCAAATGCCTGGTTCATGCGCGCGCCGAGATCATCGCCGACTTGATCGATCAGCTTCACACCCTGCCGCTCTTCCATGATCTTGAAGAAAACATGTGCGGCTGACGGGGCGCAGGCCAGATATCGATCGAGCGGCAGTTTTAGTTTGGCGATCGCCGCCTTTGTTCTCTCCAACATATCGAGCACGAAGGTGCCATGGAGCGTGGCCGCTTCGTCGGGAGTCAACGGCGGACAGAGATGTGTCTTCACCTGACCCGGGATCGGCGCCTTGGCGAAGATCACCAACGCAGTGCTGAGTGCTCGCCTCGCTGAGCGGTCGAAGCGGGCTGAGTGGTGAGTGCTGTGTTTCGGGTCGCCCATTTCTATCGCACGGCCGTATAGAAATCCTTGAGACGATGGGGACTCACCCCGATCCAATACAAGAATCGAAGAGTCCACATCAAAAGGATGGTCTTCAAGGGGGCTTCGCGGACTTCAGCCGTCGGTAGACATGAGAGTATTTGCCCAATGATCTGCTCTTCATGCAGCGTCGGCATGATGACGGAGATTGTCGTCATCGAAGCGGTCATGTCGTGGGTTTCTTGGGTTCGACAAACATGAAATACATGACAATGATGATGGTGACCCAGAAGAGGACTTGCTTGTGCCAAAAAAGAACGTCTCCATATTGAAAGAGGCCTAAGGCCAAGGCGATCGCCAGGGCCATGATGCCATAGCGGAGAATCGAATTTTCAATGGCGGCATTGGACCAGATCGCAAGGCCGGCGAAGTAAATGAGAAACGGCACGACATTGATTTCGAAGCCGCCGCTGATGGACAGAAACACATTGAGAAAGCCGATAAACATCAACACTGTTCCCACCATCAAACCGACGACATGTATCTGATGCTCGTTCCCACCCCCCGGCTCTCCCGGTTTGGTAGAACGTGACGGGTGTAGAGATTCGTCTTGCGGCAGATCGGACGGAGCCATGGTTAACAGTTCGCAGAATGTTCAAAAAGGCCGTCCAGCGAGGCCGCAGCGAGGTCCGCGACGCGAAGAAGAATGAGCGTCACGTCTGCGGACGGGCGCGAGTCGGTGAGCGCCCAGTGTCTTAGAGGGCGAGGCGTAACCTTTCTCACCCACCCGCCCTGAGCTGCTCTCGCAGCTCTTGCCCGGTGGTACGTTGAGCCTCTGAGCGATGCGAGAACGAAGCTGGAGGACTTTTTCAACATCCTGCTAGACTTTAAAATGTTTACTGAGCGTCAAGGTTTGTTGCTGATAGGATGATCCCAGCACGGACCCATAGAGTTGCCTCGGCGTCCCCATCATCTTGTCATAGACGACCTTGAAAAAGGTCTGTCCATCATGGATCAAGAATGGCACGTCATGCGGACGAACTTCCAGTACAACTTGTGTGCCCTTGATCTCCCCCTTGGATCCATAGCCGAATCCAGGGTCGAAAAAGCCGGCATAGTGAGTTCGGAGCTCTCCACAGGCCGCTTCGTAGGCCACCATTTCGGCGGCATAGCCGGCCGGCACACGAATGCGCTCCTTCGAGGCCAGGATATAAAACTCTTCAGGTTCCAATAACAAGCTATCGTGGCGATGGCGATGGAGCGGTTCCCAAAAATCGGCTGCAGCATAATGGCCGACTTTTTCGAGATCGATGACGTGGCTGTTTTTCTTTGCACGGTAACCGATCACACGAGAATCGCTCCGATCCGTGCCGATGAGATCGATGCGGAGGAATAATCCGCGATCGACACGAAAGTCTCGGCTCCCGACGATTTTATGGGATGTCGTATTGTGATACAGCACCGGCGTGTTTCGATGCAGCCTCTGAAGCGCTTGGTCCGGCACCGTGGCCTCGCCGCACACGAACCGGATTTGGTTCAGCGACTGCCCCGTGCGCACTTTGACGGCAAACGAGCGTGGGACGACCTCCAGGAAGAGCCGGCCTCGATAGCCGGCCCGGATTTCGTCGAAGCCGGATGTAAGATCCGTCACCACGCGGGTGAAGACATCCAGACGTCCTGTCGTGCTCTTTGGATTCGCCCGTGCGCGGATCGTCTTCGGAAGGGCGAGTTGTTCCAGCAATGGAACGAGATACACATGGCCCTTTTCCAGAATCGCCCCGTCGGTCAGATCTATCTCGTACATCACGAGATCCGACTGGTAAAAATCCAGCACGTTCAGTCGTGAGGAGATGGCCGACAGTTCCGGCAAGAAACTGCTGATCAGCCGATAGGCTTTGTGACCGAGACGGAGGTCGAGACTGGCCGGCTGGATCTGCCGCTCTTCGACTGTCGGCGAGGCGCTGATGGCTCGGCTTGCGATCAAGCGCTTGATGTCCTGATAAGGCAGAATGCCCGATCGGGGCGAATGAATGGTCACAGGTCGTCCGCGTCTCCGCCGCAGCTGTTACCCCAGGCGGCATAGCCGTCGCGATCAGGATAGCTGTCGCTGCAAGCCGCATAGGCTTCTTCGGAGTCATCCGGCGAGGAGAGTCCACCAATCATCGGAAGCTCCCGCCGATTATCAGACTTCGGCTGAGGATAGTGGAATGTCTTGTCCTCATAATTCCGGAGGACCGCGCCGTCCTCGTCCAGATGGATCACGTAGTTGTCGGGCAGCAGGGGAATCTTGCCGCCGCCGCCCGGCGCATCGATCACGAAATGGGGCACGGCCATTCCACTTGTATGGCCCTGGAGAGCTTTAATGACGTTCAGACCTGTTTCGACGGTCGTCCGGAAATGATTCGTTCCTTTGGTCAAGTCGGCCTGATACAGATAGTAGGGCTTTACCCGCGCGAGGAGCAGCTGATGGACGAGGCGTTTCATGATGTCCGGATCGTCGTTCACGCCTTTGAGGAGAACGGTTTGAGCGCCTAGGGGAATGCCGGCATCCGCGAGCATGCCGCAGGCGGCTTTCACCGCCGGTGTCAGCTCGTCCGGGTGATTGAAATGCAGGTTCATGTAAATGGGATGGTACGTTTTCATCATGTCACAGAGTTTGGACGTGATGCGTTGCGGCAACGACCCGGGGACCCGCGAGCCGATCCGTATGAGTTCCAAGTGTGGGATCGTTCGAAGCGCCTTCAACACACGTTCGAGGAGATGGTCGGGAAGCAGCAGCGGATCCCCTCCCGAAAGGATGACATCGCGCACCTCTGTGTGCTCGCGAAGGTACTGAATGGCTCGGTCCAGCTCGCCTTTCTTGAGGAAGCCGGGCTTCCCCACCAGTCGCTTCCTGGTACAAAACCGGCAATAGATCGGACATTGATTCGTCACCATGAGCAGCACCCGGTCCGGGTACCGATGAACGAGGTGCGGCACCGGGCTCATGAGATCTTCTTCAAGAGGATCCTCGTCGGCCGCAATGTCGTCCAACTCTGCGGTATCGGGGACGACCTGTTTCCAGATCGCGTCATCCTTCGATTTGATGGTTTCAAGTACCGTCGGGGTGATCCGCATAGGGTAAGGGCCGACGATCGCTTCAATCTCTTTCTCATCGAGGCCGAATCGTTCGGCCAAGTCCTTGGGCTTCACGATGCTCTGAGCCAGGACTTGTCTCCAGTCTTCCATGAATCGTCCTTCGTTGTTCAGTTAATTCGGCAAGAAGGGTGCTCGTCGTCTTGGCCCAAAACCTCGGGGGTCGCACGGGCTTGCGACTGAAACTCGGTTGCCGTCGGAGTTCCGGCGCGGTCGGCGCTATAGCGCTCGTCCAGATAGGCCAGAATGTCGGCGGTTTCCGTCAGAACGAGATCGCCGTCCTTGATGACCGGCACGTAGTATTGGCCGGATACCTCGTAAACCTGCGTGCGCATCCGTCTACTGTCCGGTACGACGACCGCTTCATAGGTCAGTCCCAAATCAGTCAGTTTTCGGCGGACCACGTGACAGTCAGGACACCAGTCGACATGGAAAAGAGTCACAGCCACAATGGTATAAGGCTACCAGGAAATGCAACAAAGTGAAACGCCCATTTTGGCAGGATGTTGAAAAAGTCCGCCAGCGGCGTTCTCACATCGCTTAGAGGCTCAACGTACGGCCCAGAGTACGCTTCGCCTCTTCGCTCGCTGCGGCCTTGCTGGACGGCCTTTTTGAACATCCTGCCTGCCATTCATCGTTGTTTTCACACTGTTAGGGTTTATTGAGGAACTTAGCTCGGTCGGAGGGCGCAAGGAACCATGATCGCGTCCTTCATGCCGTGAAGGATTTTCTTGTCGGCCGGACAGATCGTCGCCAGAATGCCGGTGAGCTCCGCTTTATCGTCCGACACGACGTAATAGGGCGACAACCGCGCGCGCCCCGACATGCGCATGATCGTCTGCATGCCTTCATCCAGACAGTCCATGTCGAACAACCGACCCTTATGGAACTCCTGTAAAATATAGGGTGTCGCCGGGAAGGATGCGAGCGCGTTCCGGAGCGCCTCATCCCATGCGTTCTGAGGCATGTCATGTCCGATCGACACGCCGCGACTTCCCCACGCGAGGGGGGAAAAGCCGGAAGGCTTGATGACGAAACGGCGCTCCTTCTGCGTGGCCCTCTCGAGATCGGACCAATTGGCAACCGCTCGTTCTCCGATCCGTAGGCCGGGAATCGTCGCAATCGCAGGAAGCGGTGTCGGGTCGAGCAGCCAGGTTTTCGGCATGATTGTGCTCAAATGGAGCATGCAGTCCGCTCCGAGTTCCTTTTCCCAGAAAGGGCGAAGTATCGGATGGTGGAGCAGCGCGAAGGCGGATTTTTCCTCAAGAGCGGGCTTGTAAGGAGGAGTAATGGAAACCCAGCCTTTCTTCGCGGCATACTGGACCAGCTCGGCTTTTGGAATGTTCAATAAATCAAAGAGTTCATAAAATCGATAGATCACACTGATCGGCTGTTCACGGTCATGAACATGGAGGCGAAGCCCGTCCTCTGTAAATCGAATATCCCGTGGCTCGACACACCAAGCGGGCATCCCCTCTTCGCGGAGTTGAGCGGCCAACCAGGACATTTCCGGCCGATAGTCTTTGGATTCTTCGGAGACCAGGATCGCAATACATCCTTCACGCCGGCCTTGCACAGATCGCAGCATGCGGGCAAATCCCCGTACCATTCCGTCTCGTCCCCCGATGAGTTGTGAATCACCGTCGGCAAGGTCGTGATAGATGTGCGAGAGACAGGCGGTGAGCCCGATGCCGCCTGGAACTGAATCCAGCTCGGTGATGACCATGCCGTCCTGTGTGGGGATCACATCGGGTCTGATGACGGCGGGCAGGGCATCGCGAAACCGTTTCATCCGGCTGTACTGCACCAAGGCATCCGGTTTGCCTCGATCGAGGTATCCGGCAACCCAAGCGGGCTGAATGCCTTTGGCGCTCTCGTTATAGAGCCGATTCAGCGCTCGATAGAACGAGAGTAGTTGCGGTCCCAAATTGATGAAAAACTGCAGCTGATCGGAAGACAGGTAAAACGGGCAGGGGCTGACTCGCCACGACGCAGTCGCGCCAAACAGATTGGTGCTCTGTAGCTTCGCCTGAACGGCTAGGCAACGGTCAAGCGCCGCTTCAGGAGAAAGAGTCCGGCAGGGGGCTTCGGTTTGTGGCAACAAAAGATCCTTGGTTCTCGTTCCGGCGTGGCGGAAATGCGGCATCAGATGGTCAACGGGACTCATGCTAGCACGCACATCAGAGACCGACAAGAGGCCCGGCGGACTGCCTGATGAATAGGAGGTAGAGCAATGCGGACCGTCGGCGAGGTGAGATGATCGGAAGCGAACCTTCCTTGCTACCGTCCGGCATGCATCGTATGATTGGATCGCGATGAACCTCATGACAATGGATTCCAAACCGGCAATCAGAGTGCTGCCTCAGTTGGTTCCTGAAGCAGCGTGTTTCCGTTGTGATGTGTGTTGTCGTTTTCCGGAAGCCGACAGTTTTCTCCGCCCATACTTCACGGGTCCGGAAATCAGCGATGCCGTGGCGCGCGGAGTCACCGAGTCGTTCTTTCCCGCCAAGTCCGGCTCGCAGGTTGAGCTTGTCAAGAACCCCATCGGCGAGGGGTACCTCTGTCCGGCTTTTGATTCGAAGTCAGGGCGGTGCGGCATTTACGACGTTCGACCCTTGGATTGTCGGCTGTACCCGCTGGCGTTGATGTGGGACGCGTCGGGTCGAGAAGTCTTGCTTGGTTGGGATTCCAAGTGTCCGTTCATGCGAGACGCGCCTTCGAGTGCCGTTCGCGAGTATGGAGAACGTGTCGCGACTACTCTTGCGGACGAGACGATCATAGAGGCGATAGTAGCTCATCCTCGCCTTATCGGCCGCTTTCAGGAGGATGTGGTCGTTCTCAAGACGCTCCCCGACCTGACGGTTCGGCTTGCTCCTAAGCGAGTCGATCCTCAACTCCGACCACTTATGACATCGGACGCACCGTATTTTGCGGAGGCGCTCGAGCGAGCTCAGGTGATTCGCCATGATACCCCGGCTGCATTTGCGTTTCCCTACCATTATATATGGTCATCGCTGCTTCCCTACCGATGGATGAAGTCCGATCGGACATTGTTTCTTTTTGCCGAGTCTCCGGACGGATGGTTCATGCCGCTCCCCCCCCTCGGGGACGGCCCTCTGGATCAGGCGGTGGAGCAGGCGTTCGCGCTCATGCGGGCGTGGAACGGACCGTCGCCGGTGAGCCGAATCGAGAACGTGATGGAGTCACAAAGACAACTGTTGGAGTGCGATGAGCTCCTATTCCGTCCGAAAGAAGGAGATTACCTTTACTCTGTCGAGGCTTTGGCTGCTTTGGCGGGAGACCGGTATAAATCTCAGCGGGCACTCTGCAATCGCGCGGCGCGAGAACAGGCGATCACGATCGAGCCGTATCGTGCCGACGATCGAGCCGACTGCGCGCTTCTCTATCGGCGATGGGCGGAACAGAAGCGGAACGGCCGTCTTGATCGGATGGGGACGCTGCTTTTGGAAGACGCAGAACCGGCCCATGCGCTCGTCTTTCAAGAGTACGAGCAGACCGGCTTGTCGGGCACCGTCGCGAGGGTCAACGATGACATCGTCGCCTACACCTTCGGCTACTGGTTGACTCCGCAAACCTGGTGCGTCTTATTGGAGATCGCGGACCGTTCCGTCCCCGGCTTGGCTCAGTGGGTCTTCCGCGATACCTGTCGAACCGCCATGGCGCAAGGGGCGGTCTATGTCAATGCCATGGATGATGCGGGTCTTCCGGGGCTCCGTGCGGCCAAGTCGGCCTATCGCCCCTTCATGGTTCTGAACACCTGGGTGATCACAAGGACGACCACATGACCCATCTGGAAGAGCGAACGGCTTCAACGGCTCGCCGTTATGAGTGGTTGATGTTCGTGATGGTCTTGATCACGCTGTTTACTCTGGGCGTGGGGACCTTCTTGCTCGGCCATGTTGAGCGCAGCATTGTGGCCGCCGTCTGGCTCCCTCTGTTGGTGTTGCTGTTATGGTCCACGATTCGATTGCGGGCGGAATATCGTCAAGCCCAGCAGGAAAGTGCCTGGGCGCGAGCCGCTGAGGCGGCCTTACTGCAAAGTCAGGAACGCAATCGAGCGATTGTCGATACGGCGCTCGATGGAGTCATTACCATCGATGCAGCTGGAATCGTGACCGAATGGAATGCCCAAGCGACGGCGATCTTCGGGTGGACCCGCGAAGAAGCGATGGGAAAATTGCTCTCGGACACCATCATCCCCGAGCGAGATCATGAATCGCACGCACGAGGGATTCGAGAGTATCTCAAAACCGGAGTCGGCCCGGTGTTGAATCGCCGGATCGAGATCGCTGCGCGACATAAGGAAGGCCACGAGTTTCCGGTCGAGCTTGCCGTCTCGCCGGCGCGTATCGGTGAAGCGTATATCTTCAGCGCGTTCGTGCGGGACATTACAGATCGCCGTCAGGCCGAACGACGGCTGGCGTCCCAATATGCGGTGACGCGGGTTCTATCCGAGGCCCTGACACTGGAGGAAGCGGTACCAAGGATCACTCAGGCAGTCGGTGAAAGTCTTGAATGGGATCTAGGCGTATTTTGGCGAGTGGACAAGCAAACGGGTACATTGCGGTGTCTCCATCATTGGCAAGCAGAGAGAGTCCGCGCCGATGAATTCATTGCAGCGAAGCAGCTCCGGAGCTTCAGGCTCGGGGTGGGGCTGCCGGGGCGAATTTGGGAAAACGGGCGACCGATGTGGATCAGAGATGTGACGTGTGATCCCACTTTTGTGCGGGCGGATTTGGCCGCCAAAGCCGGGCTTCATGGAGCCTTCGGGTTTCCGATTCGTATCGGCGGTGAAGTCGAGGGGGTCATCGAATTCTTCAGCCATCAGGTCCGCGAGCCGGACAGCGAGCTGCTCAGCATGATCACCGATGTCGGCCTCAAAATAGGGCAATTCGGCGAACGCACGAGAGCCGAAGAGGCGTTGCGCCTGGCGGAGGCGCAACTGCGCCAAGCGCAGAAGATGGAAGCCGTGGGGCGGCTCGCCGGCGGTGTCGCCCATGATTTCAATAATTTGCTGACGGTGATTCGTGGTTACAGCGAGTTGATTCTGAGTCGCTTGGCGCCGGCGGATCCCGCTCGACGTGAGATGGAAGAAGTCAAAAAAGCCGCTGATCGTGCCGCCGGACTGACCAGCCAACTGCTGGCATTCAGCCGACGGCAATTTGTAGCGACCAAGATCGTGGATTTGAACGCGATCGTCATGAACATGGACGGAATGCTCCGGCGGCTGTTGGGCGAAGACATCATTGATCTCTGTGCCGACCTCGAGCCGCACTTGGGATCGATCAAGGCCGATCCGGGGCAGATCGAGCAAGTGATCATGAATCTGGCCGTGAATGCTCGGGACGCCATGCCGACGGGTGGCCAGCTGACGATTCAGACTCGGAATGTCACCATCGGGAAAGGTCCTCGACGTGAAACCATGATGCTCAACGAAGGAACGTACGTGCTCCTTGCGATCAGGGATACGGGTCATGGGATGAGCGAAGAAACTCAATCGCATTTATTCGAGCCGTTTTTTACCACCAAAGAAAAAGGGAAGGGAACGGGTCTCGGGTTGTCCACTGTGTACGGTATCGTGAAGCAAAGCGGTGGAACGATTGGGATCGAAAGCACGCCGGGTCTGGGAACCACGTGCAAGATCTTTTTCCCGAAAGTAGATGAAATCGCACAAGCCGCGCCGGTCATCAATGGAACAGTGGGCAGAGCGATGGGGCGCGAAACCGTCCTCGTCGTCGAGGACGACCCGTCGGTGCGCGGACTTGTGCAAGAAACTCTTCGCCTCAGTGGGTACGAGGTATTGGTCGCGCGTCACGGCATCGAAGCGCTTCTGACCGGCGCGAAGCATCCGGGCCCGATCCATTTATTGCTGACGGACGTCGCGATGCCGCAGATGAGTGGCCCGGAGGTCGCAGAAAAATTAACGGTGGTGAGGCCCGAGATCAAGGTTTTGTACATGTCCGGCTACCCCGATCATCCGGTGTTCGAACAGGGTGGGATCAAACGGGACACGGCTTTTCTCCAGAAACCCTTTACGCCGAATCTGCTTACCCAAAAAGTTCGTGAAGTGCTTGATGGAAAGAAGGTGGCGTAGAAAACCGTTGAAAGAACTATCCTGAAGGAGGAAGAGTCTCTTGCCCTGACTTCCCACGGATCTCGTTCTTACGATCCGGTGTCTGCGCCAGGTGCCTGGCTTTTTTATCCATGCTCCATCGGATACGCGATGGGTATCCTTCCGTTACGCCTTAGGGCCTTCCTGTGCGCAATTCCGACAGGGCTTCGAGAATGTCCGCTGGACACGGCGGACAGCCCGGGATACGGATGTCGACCGGAATGTGTCGCTCAACCGGGCCGGTCACGGCATAGCTGCCTTTGAACATGCCGCAGTTGATCGCGCAGTCGCCGAGCGCAATGACTAGTTTAGGGTCGGGTGTTTGCTTGTGCGCATCTTTCAACGCTCGCTCCATGTTGACGGTGACCGGCCCGGTCACCACCAATGCATCGGCGTGTCGCGGCGAGGCCGCGATGTGAATACCGAACCGCTCGGCATCGTATATGGGATTCATCAGCGCATTCATCTCCATCTCGCACGCGTTGCACGAGCCGGTGTCCACTTCGCGGATCGCCAGGGACCGTTTGAAGAGCGCGACCTTCTCCTTTACCTCCGGTACGATCGGTATCGTAGGAGTGTTTGCTCTTGAGTACTGGCCCGTTACGACGCCGATTTTCAAGCTCTTCTTGATGATGCGGAACATCAGCGACCTCCTTACAGATTGTTACAGATCGTTGCCGGCGTATGAGAGGTTAAAGCTCTTGTTGATCAGCGGAAAGTCCGGGATGATGTTTCCCGGTACCGCCCATTGAATGGCTGGCCAATTTACGAATGACGGGTCACGGACCTTGCACCGATGAATCCGGCCGCCTTCCCCCGCCATCACCATATACAGAATCTCGCCTCGCCACCCCTCGACCGCTGACAGCGTCCAGTCGCCGGGACTCGGCAAGTCACCCGGTTCATGTGCAATGGGACCGTCCGGGATCTTGTCGCGCAATTCGCGAATGAGCCGAATGGATTCGTGAATTTCATCGCCACGAACGCGCAATCTGGCCCGCACGTCCCCGTAACGATACAGAGCCACGTTCATGGGGAGTTCGTCATAGGCGGCAAATGGGCGATCACGCCTCAGATCACAATCCCTGCCCGATGCCCGTCCTACGACGCCCATCACGGCATGATCCCACGCTGTGTGTTCGTGGAGAATTCCGGTCGTTTCCAGGCGATCGGTAAGGGAGGCGTTCGCAAAAATAATAGCTCCCACTTCGGAAAAGTCGGGCTGGAGTTGGCTCAGCTCATCGACGATGTCGACGAGTCGGCGGTTTTCTATATCGCGAGTCACTCCTCCGACCCGAATCATGCCTCGAAGGAATCGTGAACCTGTGAGCCGGTCATTGAGTTGCATGATCCGCTCCTTCATCCGCCCACAGTGCGCATGAGCCAGCGAATAGGCGGTGTCATTGCATATGGCGCCGATGTCGCCGAGGTGATTGTGAAGTCGCTCCAATTCCAGAAAGAGAGTGCGCAGATACCTGGCACGTCGCGGCACTTCCAGGTGCAAGAGCGTTTCAACCGCCTGGCAATAGGCGAGACCGTGTCCCACTGTCGTGTCTCCGGACACGCGTTCAGCCAGCGGCACCGCATCGATCAGTGTCTGTTGCTCGAACAGTTTTTCGATGCCGCGGTGTTTCCAAAAATGGCGCAATTCAAGCTGCATGATCGGTTCACCGGCCACGGAAAACCGAAAGTGTCCGGGCTCAATGATTCCCGCATGAATAGGGCCCACCGGCACTTCGAACACCCCCTCTCCTTCAATATGGCGGAAGTGATGTTCACCCTGCTGTCGACCGAGCCTGCAGTCCCAGGAGAAGTCCTTTCTGAGCGGGTGTGTCCCCTTTGGCCAATGTTCATGCCGCACCAGACGCCGCAAGTCGGGGTGTCCCTGGGGAATCAATCCGAACATGTCGCGAATCTCGCGCTCATACCACTGAGCGGCATGAATGTGCGGGGTAATGGATGGAAACAGCCGATCGGTGCCCGTCATTTCAGTGGACAACACCACCCAGTGATGAGAGCCCTCCAGCGTAAATAAGTAGTAGAGCCCGTAGGTGGTGCGGACGGGGCGATGATCACAGGCCCATAAGAGCGTCAGCCTGCCGCGAAAATTCGGTTGGGTATGGAGATAGTGGGTGATCGCCGGCAGAAGATCCTTGGGGACCACGAAATGTGAAGACTTCGCACAGACCGGGGTATTCTGCCGAATGGCCGGGAATGCGATGTTGAGCACATCGTCGCAGGGACGCTCCTCTGTCATGACCATCCTCTCCTATTGAATCACAAGAATTGCCGTCGCCTGTTCCAAGAGTTGTTGCATGGGCTGTGGCAGAAACAAGCTGAATCCCACCAGAGCTCCGGCAAGAAGGAGGATCGGCATATGACCGAGTGTCCAGACTTCTCCCCGGACCATTTCCTCCGGAGGCGTCCCCCACACCATCCCGGTTACGCGGTACAGCAGACCGCCGAACGAAAGAACCGCAGAGACTAAAAATACTGAAGCCAGCGCGACTCGGCTGAAGTGGTCCGATACCGCCACGGTCACCATGCCCCCGCTGCCGGTGAAGCCCATTCCCGGAACCCCTTGCGAAGCCAAGGCCGTGAGAATTTGGACTTCGCTGGCAAATGCCGCGAACGGAGGAAGCGCCGATAAGGCCAACCCCGAGATCATCAGCGCCGTAGCCGTCCAAGGTTGCGCCATGGCCAACCCCTGCACATCACCGATTTCCACTGTGTGAAAGCGACGATGAATATTCCCTGCAGCAAAAAACGCCATCGATTTCGCGAACGCATGATTCAAGAGATGAAACAGGCCACCGAAGGTCCCCAGCGGCCCTCCGACCCCGAATCCAATCATGGCGATTCCCATGTGCTCGATGCTGGAATAGGCGAACAGCCGCTTATAGTTGTGCTGGATGAGGAGAAAGAACGCTGCTGTTACGAGTGAGGCAAAGCCAAGCAAGGCCAGCAATCCACCCGCGAAGGCAAACGGAACGGCGTGATCAACGATCATCCTCACCCTTAGAATTGCATAGGCCGCGACCACTTCGAGGACACCGGCGAGCATGGCGACTACCGGAGCCGGCGCCTCGGTGTAGGCATCCGGCAACCAGCTATGCATCGGGACGAGCCCCACTTTGGTGCCATACCCGACCAGGATAAAGATGAAGGCCAACTTGAGGACCTGCGGATTCAACCGATCGGCCACCGGCAGCAGCTGTGTCACGTTTAACCCTTGACTGACATCGCTCAGTACATGCAGGGACGAGTAATACAGCAGGACGACACCGAACAATGCGAGCGAGATGCCGACCGAACACAAAATGAGGTATTTCCACCCGGCCTCCAGCGACTCTCGTCGCCTCCAAAAGGCGATGAGAAAGGTGGTGGCGAGCGTCGTCGCCTCGATGGCCACCCACTGCACACCGACGCTGTTCGCAATGGTCGCAACCACCATGGCAAGTAAAAACATATGGAAAAGAAAAAAGAACAGGTTGAGGCGTCCAGGCGCGATCACGCCCCGTGCGACTTGGTCGTCCATGTACGGGCGCATATAGAAGGAACAGGCCAGTCCGACCACGCCGATAATGAAGAGAATGAAAGTCGACAACGCGTCGAGGTACACCAACTGATCCAAAGCCGTGAGAGAGCCGTCGCTCAGCACAGTTCGGGTGATCACGATTTCCGCCGTCACGATGGCGCCCATACTGGTCAAGTTGATCGCGTGGAGCAGTGCGGAGCGGTGGACGACCAGGCTCAGCCCTCCCGCCAGAAGCGGCGCGACCAACAAGACGACGACTGCGATCATCAAGGGACCTCGGCTATTCTTTTAGGACGGTGAGTCGATCTGTATCCACACTGTCGAATGCGTCTTGTAACCGATTCGTGTAGATTCCCGCGATCAATGTTGCGACGAGGACGTCGAAGAACACACCCAATTCGACGATCAACGGCATCCCATATGTGGCGGCGGTGGCGCCCAAAAACAACCCGTTTTCCAGGACGAGAAAGCCCACCAGCTGGGTCACGGCCTTTTGTCTCGCGATCATCGTAAACAATCCGATGAGCACGATCGCGAGGGCGATGGCTAACGCATCTCGTGTGAGGAGAAAGCCGAACGGGATGATCGGTTGGGCGATGAAGAACGCCAGCATGACCAGTCCACCGCAAATCAACAGCCCCGCCGGCACGTTGATGTACATCACCAGCTCTCGCTTGACGTTGAGGCGATCAATGACTTTCTTCAGGACACGCGGGATGATGATCACTTTGATGACACCGGTCAGCGCCGCCGCAATATAGATATGCTGGTTCCCGGTCAAATAGGCCACCAGGGCCGCGGTTATAACGAGAAAGGCCGATTGCAGCGCGAACAGGTCGACGCAGGCCGAGAGCCGCCGTTGCGCCACAATCGCGAAACAGGTCAACAAGAGCAAGGCCGAGCACAAGTCGACAAGTTGCGATCCAATGGAAGAAAGCCCCTGCATCCGTTCAGCTCCGAAGAATGTAAAAGAACAGCAACCCGAGCAGGGCGAGGATAAACGCCACGCCCAGCAGATCCGTGACCCGGAACAACCGCAATTTTGCGAACATACATTCGATGACCCCGATTGACACTGCGAGTGCTGCGGTCTTCACCACATACACCAGGAGCCCGACAGCCATAGCGGCGGGTGTTACCGTCGTCGCGATGCCCCATGGAGCGAAGACGTTGGCGATCAAAGAAAGGAACACCGCGAGTTTCAGACCGGCCGCCCATTCGAGTAGCGCAAGATAGCGCCCCGAGTATTCAAGGACCATCGCTTCATGGATCATCGTGAGTTCCAGATGGGTTGCCGGATTATCGACCGGCACCCGTCCTGTTTCTGCGAGCGCCACGATGAAGAGGGCCGCCAACGCCATCAGGTGCGGCGACGGGTCCGTGACAATGCCTTCTAGCAGGGCGGTCTTATGGACAATGGTGCTCACATTCGTTGAGCCATTGGTCAGGGCAATCGCAAAGATCGCGAGAATCATGGCCGGCTCGGTCAGCGATGCCACGATCGCTTCTCGGCTGCCGCCCATCCCTCCAAAGGCTGATCCGGTATCGAGCCCCGCGAGAATCAAGAAGAACGTGCTCAACGCCAAGAGATACACCAGCGCAATGATGTTTCCCGCAAAGTTCATGGGTGTCTGCGAGGTGAACGTGGGGACCAGCAGGCCCGCAGTCAAAATAGAGGCAAATACGATATACGGCGTTGCCGTGAAAATCCATGAAGTGGTGGTCGAAATCACCGGCTGTTTCTGGAAGAGCTTCGCCAAGTCGGCGTAAGGCTGGAGGACGCTTGCGCCGCGTCGCAATTGCAACCGTGCTTTGACTTTTCGGATCAGACCCACGAGAAACGGCGAGATGGCCAGTAAGACGGTTGTTTGGGCCACGATGATGGTGATCGCGTGGAGCATCGGTTACACCGCGAGCAACAGCAAGGCAATCAGCGCAACGAAAATATACGTCAGGTACAGATGCAGACTGCCCGCCTGGATGACTTTCAGACGGTCGGCCAGAGTCGAGAAGAACGCCACCAGGGGATCGTAGAGATACTTCTCAAATATCGGTTCAATGTGAAATTCAAAACGTCGCCGCTTCGCGAAGTACCGCGACTCATCGAGAAACTCCGTCTCGAGTTTGACTGTGGGTTGGTAGATCGTGCTGAAGACTCGTTTGATCGGCTGGACAAAAGCAGTCGCGGTGTATTCCATCCGGGGTGAGAGGTTAAGCCCGCAGCCCCAGGTCTTGTAATGACGTGTTTTCAGCCGACCACCAAACACGACGGCAAGCCCCAACCCCAGCAGCGACAGCATCACCAACAGCAGCGCGAGCGCCGGCGTGCAGAGGCTTGAAAATTCGACATTCACCGGTGCCAGCGCCCATCCGTCCATCGCCAGCACCTTACCTTCGATCGAGATCCCGGCCAGGGGAGCGACGACTCGGTCCAACAGCGGCACGACCACCATCGGGGCGATGCCCAATGCAATGCAGAACGTGGCCAAGAGACCCATCCCGATACACAGTGGAACCGGAACCTCCTCGGCGTGACGCGCATGCGGGCTCCGTGGCTGCGCGAGAAACGAAATCCCGAACGCTTTTGCAAAGCAGGTCAGGGCCAGCACGCCGGTCAGGGCCAGGACAGCTGCCGCAATCGGCAGCATTAGTTTGAGAAACACCGTCGGAATCTGAAAGCTGAGAAAGAGACTTTGGAACACCAGCCACTCGCTCACGAATCCATTGGTGGGAGGCAGAGCGGAGATCGACACCGCCCCGATCAAAAAGAAGAATCCCGTCCACGGCATGCGCCGAAGCAACCCGCCGTACTCCTCCATATTGCGCGTATGTGTCGCGTAGAGTAGTGAGCCGGCTCCTAAGAACAGTAAGGCCTTGAACATGGCGTGATTGATCGTATGGTAGAGCCCGGCCAGCAGTCCGAGCGCGGCAAGTTCCCTCAGCCCGTAAGACTGAAAGATCATGCCGGCCCCGATGCCCAACAGGATGATGCCGATGTTTTCCACGCTGTGAAACGCCAGGAGCTTCTTGAGGTCATGCTCCATCAACGCGTACATCACGCCCAGTAACGCCGATGTTGTTCCGAGGAACAGCACAGTGAAGCCCCACCACCAGGGAAACTGCCCACCAAAGAAATCGAAATACACCCGGATCAGACCATAGATTGCGGTCTTAATCATGACGCCGGACATCACGGCTGAGACGTGCGACGGTGCCACTGGATGCGCATAGGGCAACCAGACATGGAGTGGTACGATACCAGCCTTCGTGCCGAACCCCACTAAAGCCATCAGAAATACAAGGGTTCTCATATCCTCGGACAAGGGCTGCCCTGGTTGCCGGAACGTTTCAAAGGAGAATGATCCGGTACTCTGGAAGAAGATCAGGAACGCCACGGCAATGAACGCGGTTCCGATATGCGTCATGATCAAATAGAACAATCCCGCATACCGCACCTCCATGTTCTCGTGCTCCGTGACCACGAGAACATAGGACAGGAGCGACATCAGTTCCCAGGCGAGCAGAAAGAAAAAACCGTTGTCCGCGAGGACGACGAACGTCATCGCGAGGAGATACGCGTTGAAGAGCGCTCCGAGCGCGGCGATCGATGCGCTCCCAGCTGAATGCCGCAGGTATCCAATGGCATAGATCGACGCGGCAAGACCCACAACGGAGATGGTGAAGACGAAGAACGCCGCGAGTGAATCGAGCCGAATCGCCAAGGTGAGCAGAGGAATTGTGGAGGCGAGTGAGCCTGTGATCGGCTCCGAGGACGTGAGGCCAAGGAACCCAAGAATGATACCCGCGCCGGCCGCCACGATGGCGGAGACGCCGGCAGTGAAACGTTGAGCTTCGGGTCGTCGGGGGAGACAGAGCGGAAGCAATATGCCGGCCACATACCCGCCGAGAAGGATCCACAACAGATTCAGCATGCGATCGATTGCAGCCCCTGTGTGCTTGTCGAATTACCGCAGGACGAATGAAGGCCCTGGTTCATCCTCAACATTGGCTGAGATACAGGGAAGATTGCGCATCTGATTCACGCAGGCAGCCAGCGTCGTGGCTCCCCTTGTGTGTTGCACCGCTTCGAGATGCTCCTACGCCATTAGCGTCCTGCACTCCCGACACCTTATGCGGGTGATTGGAAGGGCCGGCCCATCCGCTGCCGACAGCGGACCGACCCTTCCCGAGCCGTTAGATTGTTGGGATCGGAAGTCAGGACGGTATTCCAATTGACCAGCGCCTCTTCATGCTGACCAAGTTGTTCGAGCAGCGCAGCCAGTTCGCATCGCGTTCCAACATCCGTAGGACAGAGAACAAGCGCGTCCGACAGTTGCTGGAGTTGCGAGAACCAGTCTTTATTCGGTGGAGGGTCCGCGCACGACATGCTCTCCGTCGCGTCCTCATTCTTCATGGTCATGTCCCTATCCTTTATTTCCTTGGCAACCTCAAGTTGTTCGAAAGTCGGTTGCGCAACAGCCCATTATCACCATCATGCATGATGGCTGCTGTCGGAAGCCGACTTGAGTCAACACGCTGCAGAGAGCGTGCCACTACTGAACAGGCAGATGGAATTAGTAGGATGAGATCTATTGCGGGCTTACAACGGTGCTAGAGAGATGCTGAAACCCAAGGCTTCTCGCCTCAATTGGCTTGTGCAAGAACTGCATGTCTGCATGGCTCTGTGTCGATTTGGGGTGCATTTCTTGCGTCATGAGTCACGATTACTCCGTGTCGGGACGTAGGAAATGATTCAGGCAAGAACAATCACTCGCGAATTCCGTATTCCTTGATCTTGTATTGGAGGGTCCGGAGACTAATCCCTAACAGCTTGGCGGCATTTTCTCGATGGTTCGTGACTTCCTTCAAGGTTCGTTCAATGACTTGTCGTTCGATCTGTTGGATGGGTGTTCCCAGGGTAAGCACCATAGTCCGTATATTGTCTTTGCTGGCCTGGATTTCTTCAGGAAGATGCGAGGGTTGAATCGTCGTATCCTTGACCGTGACGACCAGCCGCTCCATGAGATTTCGTAGTTGTCGAACGTTTCCAGGCCACCCATAGAGTCGTAACAGCCGCATGGCCTCTCGCGAGACTTCTTTCGGCCCGCGGTGATGCTGTGTGCAGGACTCGCGCAGGTATCGATCCACCAGCAGAGGGACATCATCCACCCGATCGCGAAGCGGCGGAAGGCGGATAGGAACAACATTGAGCCGATAGTAGAGATCTTCCCGAAAGTCCCCCTGTTTGACCGCTTCATCGAGATTCCGATTGGTAGCGGCTATGATTCTCGTATCGACTTTGATGAGTTTCGTTCCACCCAAACGCCTGAATTCCTTGGTCTCAAGAACACGTAGAAAATCGACTTGCGACTTGAGCGAGAGTTCGCCCACTTCATCCAGCAGGAGCGTCCCGCCGTCAGCCAATTCAAACCGTCCGACTTTGGTTGACATGGCGCCGGTGAACGCGCCTTTCTCATAGCCGAATAGCTCGCTCTCGAAGAGATTCTCGGGCAAGGCACCGCAATTCAGGGTAATGAACGGCCCGTCGGCCCTCGGGCTCTTATGGTGAATCGCGCGCGCGACGAGTTCCTTGCCGGTTCCGCTTTCCCCGGTGAGCAAGACCGTCACATCGCTGTCCGCCACCATCTCCACCAAGGTATAGACTGACTGCATGGCCTCGCTTTCGCCGACCATGTGATCAAAACGTGTTCTCGTTTCAAGTCGGTTACGGAGTTGCTTGTTTTCATAGGCCAAGGTATGGCGCTCGAGCGCCTTCTCCACGATCACGACAAACCGCTCGCGATCGATCGGTTTCGTCAGATAGTCGTAGGCGCCTAGACGCATCGCTTCCACCGCCGTATCGATCGAACCAAACGCCGTCATGACCACAACTTCCGTATCCGACCATTTGTTCTTCAGTTGGCGTAGAAATTCCATCCCGCTGATCCCGGGCATCCTCAGATCGGTGATCACCACATCCATTCGAGCTTCATCCAATTGTCGCAGAGCCTCGTCTCCTGTGCCTGCTCCGTAGACCCGGTAACCCTTTTTCTCCAACATGGTCATCAGGGCGTTGCGGATATTCACCTCATCATCGATGATGAGAATGCGAGCGGCCTGTGTCATGATCCAACACCAACCTTATGAAGCGGATCAGTTGCCACGGGAAATTTGGTCACCACCGCCGTTCCGCTTCCCGGCACACTGGAGACGTCGATCGTACCACCGTGGTCCTGTATAATCCGATACGCGATGGCAAGGCCAAGTCCGGTGCCGCTCGACTTGGTCGTGTAGAAGGGCTCAAACAGATGAGACAGTTGCTCCTTCGTAATCCCGACGCCGCTATCTTTCACGGTGATCTCTACCCAAGGTTTTCCTTCCGCTTCCCGTTGCCCCACTGAAATCTGACAGAGTCCGCCGTTCGGCATGGCATGAAACGCATTCACGATGATGTTGACGAATACCTGGCTGATTTGAGTTTCATCCCCCCACACAGGCGGTAATTGCTCATCCGTAACCTGTACGAGTCGAATCCGGCGTTCTTCTGCCTCGAAACGCATCAGCGTCATAATGTGGTCGATGACTGCCTTTATGTCCACCGCATGCAAACCAAGAGATCCAGGGCGAGCGAATTTCATAAAGTTATCAAGAATACCTGAAAGACGGCGGCATTCGGCGTTCAAGACGCGAAGGTACCGTGCCTCTGGTTCCGCCAGCGTTCTGTTCTCCTTGAGCTCTTCTTCCAGGAGATGGAGGTTCAGATCCATGGCACTCAAAGGGTTTCGCAGCTCGTGCGCGACTCCTGCGGACAAGGTGTGCAACGCCGATAACTTTTCTGCGACACGGACGCGTCGTTCGAGCCCTAGCCACTCCGTGATGTCCTGCGCCTGCAGGATCACCCCTGCCGATTTCTTATCGTCTCCCGTCAGCTCCGCGGTACTCACGCGAATCGTTCTCGGGTTTTGTTCACGGCATTCGTAGAGGAGATCCTTCTGACTCACATGGCGGTGATCTCGTAACGCCGCGTCGAGAGCCTGCCGAATCGGGTCTGCTTCAGGGAACACCACGTCATAGCCCTTCCCCAGCAACTCCGAGGAGGGGCGATTCAAGACCATCTCGGCTGTGGGATTTACCGCACTGATAATTCCCTGCTGGCTGATTGTCAGCACACCCGTGGGAATACTCTGGAGAATGTTTCGAGCCAACCCTTTCACCTCTTCCAAAGTTCTACGCACGGTGTCGTAGTGAAGCAACATGATGACTGCCGCGATACCGATCGCACTTACCAAGACTACAAGGAATGTCTCAACGATCAAATCACTGCGCGACCGCCAAAAGGCCTGGAATAATTCCATGGGAGCCCTCTCGCCCTCCGTAGAGCCTCGGAGAAGAAGTTTTTCTCGTTCCAGGCTGAAAAGCAGGATGATGGAGACGATCAAGGCCAGGATCAGGAGGAGGGATGCGATCAAACGATAGGGGATTCTTCGAAAGAGAGTCGTTTCTGGAATGGGTCTGAACATCGCCGTGTTACATAGAAGCGTTCACCGTCAGTATGCTAACACGCACGAGGTCTCTTGTGCAGCGAGTTCGATGCGCAACGGACCACACCCACTCCATGTTCGCCTAAAGCGATATCCGTCCCCCTTGTGCTTGATCTTCAGACTTTGTTCCGTTTATTGTTGCAGTCAGCGACGGCGTTCATGCTGTCAGATCAAAGCAGTTCTTATAGGAGTCATGCTCGTGACGCAGCAAGCGCGTGAAGTCGATATGACGCAATATCGCATCCTGCAGGAGCCGTTTTACGCGGAGGTCTGTGGAGAGGTCGGCCTGTTTACCATCGCTGCCCGGAAAAAACTGCCGGTGATGCTGAAGGGGCCGACCGGCTGCGGAAAAACTCGGTTTGTTCAGTACATGGCGTACAAGCTCGGCCGACCGTTGATCACCGTCGCCTGTCACGAGGATCTCACGGCATCCGACTTGGTGGGCCGTTACCTCCTGAAAGGGCAGGATACCGTATGGATGGATGGGCCGTTGACAGCCGGAGTGAAACATGGGGCCATTGTCTATCTTGACGAGGTGGTGGAGGCCAGAAAGGACACGACCGTCATCATCCATCCCCTCAGCGATGACCGACGAGTGCTCCCGATCGAGAAAAAAGGCCAGATTCTAGAGGCCGCCGACGAGTTCATGCTGGTGATTTCCTACAACCCCGGCTATCAGACTGTGCTCAAAGATCTGAAGCAAAGCACGAAGCAGCGCTTCATGGCGATTGAATTCGACTACCCCGCGCCGGACATCGAAACGATGGTGGTTCAGCGTGAGGCAGGGGTGGAACCCGCGATCGCTGGAAAACTCGTCAAACTCGGCCAAAAGGTCCGCAACCTGAGAAACCACGGGTTGGAAGAAGGAGTCAGCACCAGACTCTTGATCTATGCCGGTACCCTGATGAAGCAAGGCGTGACGCCGGAGCGGGCCTGTGATGTGGCCGTCGCTCGTCCGATCACCGATGATTCGGACATGCAACGCACGATACTTGAATTCGTCAAAGCGATCTTTTGAATCCCTCGATTCTAGCCCACATCACTCATGAGCATTTCTGCTGCATTGTGGATTCGCCGCTGCAACAAGCCTTGCCAGGAGCTTCTCGTGGCCAGGCGGGCGGACTCGCCGCTCGGTCGGTCAACAGACTGTTTCAAGTCTGCTTTCCTTCCTCGCGCCTCCGTGCGCCAAGACACCGCCGGCTCACCATCTCGCCGGCGTCCACAAGCGTGGCGCTCATTATTCTTCGCGCCGTGGACCTCGCTTGGCGACTCTGCAATTTCGCGACGAACTGTCATGAATAATGTGGTCTAGTGGATTCCCTTCCTGCCATCGCGCGGGACAGTGAGCGCGGGGCGCTCCTGACCGTCCATGTCCAACCCGGGGCTTCACGTACTGAGTGCGTCGGCATTCATGGCGACGCCATCAAGATACGCCTGGCGGCTCCTCCGATCGACGGTGCGGCCAACAACGAACTGATTCGCTTCATCGCCGATAAATGTGGCGTTCCCCGCGCGAATGTGCGAATACGTGCAGGGGAACAGGCGCGTCGCAAGCGATTATCCATCAAGGGGATTATGGCGGAGGTGCTGTTGAACCGGTTACTGCCACAGAACGCGAACGAAACGGAGAAGACATGGATAGACGACGAATAAGCGCGGTCTTTATTCTGTTGATGCTTTCGGCCTGCTCCGGTGCTCGTCCAGTGCTCTATCCCAATGCACATATGCAGTCGGTGGGAAAAGAAGCCGCAGAACAAGATATCGAGGCATGCAAACAGGCGGCCGAGTCAGCCGGTGCAGAGCAGAGTCGCGGAGGCAGGGGAAGTCGTATTGCCACGGGTACTGCGGTCGGTGCCGGCGCCGGGGCTGCCAGTGGTGCGATAGGAAGCGTAATTTCCGGAGCATCCGCCGGGTTAGGATCGATGATTGGCGCGGCGAGCGGGGCCGTTTGGGGGCTGTTGACCAGTTTGTTCTATGCAGCGACTCCGTCTCAACCCAGCCAAGCCTATACGAACTTCGTCAACCGGTGCTTGCAAGAGAAGGGATATGAAGTGACAGGCTGGCAGTGAGGGGAGGAAGGCTGAAGCAGGCGTGCCGCGTCGGGCTTGCCATGATGCGTTGCAGATAGACAGCTACCTTACGTGGTTCGATTGGCCGTTCGCCTCTCGCGGATCACCGGATCGGCGCACGGCACAGAATTCCCCTTCGACAGAACTGAGGCGCCATGGCAAGCGCGCCGGGCCCGCCTGCTTCAGCCAGATGAAGGTGATAGATTGTTGGAACTGTGCGCAATTGAAAAAGCCTCGACATTTTCCTCAAAGGGTGAGAAGTGAAGAACGGGAAAGAAAACTCGCCAAGAGACTTTTGTGGTCAATCGATTATGGCATTGTTGTGTGTTGTACGCATTGCTCATAAGTCTTACTGCCTGCGCGGGACCGCAGCCGATCCTCCGGTCGAATAAGCAACTCCACTTGTACGGCAAGCAGATGGCTCAACAGGAGGTTCAATCCTGTCGAAGAAAAGTTGAAGAGAATGGGTTGCAACCTGGCGTGCACCAAAGTGCGAACGCCGCGACCGGTGCCATACTCGGTCTGACACTTGGCGGCGCGGTTGGCGCGTCGGCGGGGGTGGTCGGTGGATTAACCGGGGTGGCGATCGGGGCCGCCGCAGGGAGTGCCATTGGGCTCACAGTTGGAATACTCGGCGGAACATTCAAGCCGTTGGAACCGGAACCGCCATATGCCGACGCCGTTGCGCGTTGCCTAAAGGAAAAGGGCTATGAAGTCGGCGGATGGGAGTAGTCCCCAAAGTCGTTGGCTGACGCAAGGCATGCCGCGACTCACTACCGTCCCCCCTCCCGCGACTACAAAAACCGCAGCAGGCATGTGGCTTCGACACGGCCTGACCTGATTCACCTCCCAAGCATATTCTTGCCAAGATCTCTCGGCGAACCCATATGAGCGCAAGTGGAGGCACCGTGATGGTTTGGCGAGTGCCCTTAGAGCGAGGATCCCAGCGCGCAGTTGAGACTGTTCAAGTTCGGAAATGCCACTATCAAGTGCTCGTCAGCAACCTTACGCTGCAGCCACCGACATCACATTGTTATGCCGGACAGTGGTCCAGGCGGAGCACCTGGCGAGACGCCATATTGAAGATCCAGGAACTCGGACCGTGGATCGATCTTTTTATGCAGGACTTACGGTGAAGATTTCTTCACGATCTCATCATGGACCATTCATATCAGAGCGATATGATTGGTTCCAGGTCAAAGGAAGAAATGAAGGCCGATGATGACGATGTGCACTCACATTGACTGTTATTTTTGGAGTGCCGGATAAGGATAAAAGGAGACGATTCACCATGCGCATGATCGGATTGTTTGCGATGTGTGTATTGTTGGAAGCCTGCACAACCGCACCCATATTTTCTCCCGAGATCATGAAAAACGTCGAAACGACCACCTTTGATGTCGAGGCTTGGCGGAAGCAAACCTATGAGCCGTCGAACGCCAATTTTGTCCCACACAAAGTGGAATTGGGAGGAGAAATCGTAGAGGTGATTCGAAAACCGGAAGGTGTCCTCCTTCTTGTCGAGAAGCAGCCCATCAAGCACTATACGGCAGATAGTTCGAAGAGTGCCAAGCGAGGAGACTCATTCTGGTATGCCATTACCTTCAACGGCGCTCCAGATCCCAGCATGTTGCGGAGAGGCAACAAACTCGTCGTGGTCGGAATGACCGCCAGACCGCGCACAGAAATGATCGGCGGAGCTCCCAGAGTGTTGCCGCACCTGACGGCGCAGTGTCTTCACATTTGGAATATCCGAGAATCTGAAATGGCGGATTTTTCTTATTATGGAGGTGCCATGGGACATCATCCTCCAGAAGAAGAAACATTCTGCCTGGGAGACGACAACGAGAAATCTTTTCCGGTAGCACTAACTCAGGTGCTACGCATGTTCGCTCTGTAGAGTACTCCTGTTTGACACAGTTGTGCTGACCAGTGGTGAAAGATGGTAAGGCAGAACTGCCTCAAATGTTAAAGGATATGAAGTCACCGGTTAGGAGTAGGTCGCTAATATAGCAAACCAGCCTTACAACAAAAGGCGGCGTCCTGGAGAGGTTCGGGACGCCATTTATGATAGAAGCGCCACGGCATTCCTCTCGGCTGTCTATATGGCTGCCTCAATCGTGTGGCTCAGTCGACGACACGCCTTAGCATAATCGACGTCTATCTTTTATTAATTTTAGATTAAATTAATCGGTGACCCTTGCGTCCCACATTGAAAACCGATAGGGCTTATGGAGTATCTTACTTCAACGCTGCATTGCCAGCGAGCCTTTGAACCGCCGTTGATATTGTAGAAAGTGGGGTTTCCTTATGGACAGTCATTCATTTGGAGGCTGACGGTTCTCCTGGTTGTTGGACTTTGTGGCTGCCTTCCACTTCGGTTCTTACATAATAAAAACACAATTGGACGAAAAATGTATCTGTCAGCATGATTTCTTCTAGGTCCGTTCGTCCGATTGCCTGGCTGCTCTGTGTGCTCACTCTGGAAGGTTGCGTCACCGGTACATCCAGCATGGCTCGATTTCGCTTCGAGGCGATGGAGAGTCGATGTACGGTACCAACCATTGAGCAACTTACCGCCCTTCCGGCGCTGCCGGTGCTTCCGGGAAGCGACGAACACTCTCCGGATGACATTATTCAATTGTCTCCGGCTTCTTCAAGATTGGCGAAACTCCTCGGGTTGGACCGTGCCTTGCGCGACCTGTCGGCCCTGCAGCAGGACCAGGCTGCGAATGCTGGACCAAGCTCGGAATTCTTATGGCGAAACGAACAGATCATGGACCGTATTTCCCTCGCGTCATTCGATGTCGTCAGTACAGTGACGGAACTCGATTGTGAAGAAGCCCGCTCTGACCATGTCGCGGATGGCCTGACCGAGCTCAGGCAGGACAAGCAATCGCGGGGCTTGTTCCTGGCACTCGTGGGGAATGCCTTAATCGGGGTGGTCGCCGGCTCGCTGTCGTTGGCCGGCAAGGAGACAGCCGCCGCGGCCAATGCGATTCTTGGCGGCGTCTTGTCGACCGGGCTCGGCGGGGCTGCGACGGTTTTCCTCACCGTCGATCATGACTTTTCACATCCCCGCAATCATCTTGCCGAACTGTCGAACGCGAAGGAGTTTTCGCCCCTATTTCCTGACTCGGTGTGGCGATATCTCACCACCTCGCCCGATCCTTCAGAGGAAACGATTCGGGACGAGTTACTCAGGCGGTGGGAGCGTGATGGCCGCTTGGGGGCTCCGGGATCCGAGGATGCCCGTCGCCGCGAGACACTCCTACTCGGTGCTGGAGGCACGTATGACATTCGAGATTTGCGGGTTCGCTCGGAAATGTTGAACCACCTGAAGTCTGCAGTTCTCCAAATGGGCCAAGATCTCAACGCCCTGATGTACGAACTCATGGCCGCTCAGTATCCTCTCACCGCAATGGGTGAGGCGCCACAATGAGCGGCACCATTCGCTCCAGTCGCAGTCATCTGCTCGCCATGAATAATCCGGTGAGGACTTTTCAGGGAACTCAGATTCTTACAACAACGTTCTTTAGAATTTCTTTTTTCATCGCCGGCTGCTCACAATGATATGAAAGGAATTCAGCTTGGCTACGACTTTCTCTCTCACCATGATTTTGGGTAGTTCTCTTCGTCCGATTGCCTGGCTGCTCTGTGTGCTCACTCTGGAAGGTTGCGTCACCGGTACATCCAGCATGGCTCGATTTCGCTTCGAGGCGATGGAGAGTCGATGCACGGGACCAACCATTGAGCAACTTACCGCCCTTCCGGCGCTGCCGGTGCTTCCGGGAAGCGACGAACACTCTCCGGATGACATTATTCAATTGTCTCCGGCTTCTTCAAGATTGGCGAAACTCCTCGGGTTGGACCGTGCCTTGCGCGACCTGTCGGCCCTGCAGCAGGACCAGGCTGCGAATGCTGGACCAAGCTCGGAATTCTTATGGCGGAACAAACAGATCATGGACCGTATTTCCCTCGCGTCATTCGATGTCGTCAGTACAGTGACGGAACTCGATTGTGAAGAAGCCCGCTCTGACCATGTCGCGGATGGCCTGACCGAGCTCAGGCAAGACAAGCAAGAGCGAGGTTTGTTCCTGGCACTCGTGGGGGACGCTTTAATCGGGGTGGTCGCCGGCTCGCTGTCGTTGGCCGGCAAGGCGACAGCCGCCGCAGCCAATGCGATTCTTGGCGGCGTCTTGGCGACCGGGCTCGGCGGGGCTGCGACGATTTTTCTCTCCGTGGATCATGAATTTTTGCACCCCCGCAATCATCTTGCCGAACTGTCGAACGCGAAGGAGTTTTCGCCCCTATTTCCTGACTCGGTGTGGCGATATCTCACCACCTCGCCCGATCCTTCAGAGGAAACGATTCGGGACGAGTTACTCAGGCGGTGGGAGCGTGATGGCCGCTTGGGGGCTCCGGGATCCGAGGATGCCCGTCGCCGCGAGACACTCCTACTCGGTGCTGGAGGCACGTATGACATTCGAGATTTGCGGGTTCGCTCGGAAATGTTGAACCACCTGAAGTCTGCAGTTCTCCAAATGGGCCAAGATCTCAACGCCCTGATGTACGAACTCATGGCCGCTCAGTATCCTCTCACCGCAATGGGTGAGGCGCCACAATGAGCGGCGCCATTCGCTCCGGTCTCAGTCATCTGCTCATCGCTGTAGTCATCATTCAAAGTCTCGCTGGGTGCCTTCCCAATTTGCAAGCGTCGCCACGCGCGCAGGCGGATGCGATGCTCTCCCGTTGTCATCTACCTAGAGATGTCACTCGGCTTAGTGGCATTCCCTCCGTTCCTCGGTGGGTAGGGGCTGGGATCGAAGCAGGCATCCCTGTCTCTCTCTTATCTCTGGAGGCTCAGCGGACTGCGGCTCAGATCGGATTTGTTGATTTGCCGGAGCCATCCACCCTGAAACATGACGGCAGGGAAGAGCGCCGCGCACTGGCTATGATTTCTCTTCGCCAGGCGTTATCTAATCGCATGGCACTCGTGGTTTCGGATGTGATGGCCACAATTGCGGCCTTGGATTGCGAAGTGGCACGGAGTGATCACCTGGCCAATGCCATCACGGAGGCGCATCAGGACGTGTCGGATCGAGCCCTATTTGCTGTGCTCGCATCCGATATCTTTATCGGTGTTATTCCGGGCGCCCTTATGTTGTCAGGTCTGGGGGTTGCCGCAGAAGCCAATGAAGTGTTTGGAGGCGTGGCGGCTACGAGCTTCGGCAGTGTGGATAGAGTGCTGCACATCGATCAGGACTTCCGACATCCTCATAATTTTCTGCGAGAACTCTGGGAAGGGCCCTCAGAGTCACAGCTCTTCCCACCAGTGGTCTGGCGGTTTTTAAACGACACTTCCGACCAGGATCCGGACCGCACGGTACGCGAGGTCCTGATCGCACGGTGGAGGACTGCGGGCCTTGGAGACGAGCCGGAAGTGCTTCCTGACGCTCAGGGACGCCTCCCGTTGCTGCTTGGTGAGGGGGGACGTTACGGCCAAAAAGCGCTTCGGATGCGCGCTGAAATGCTGCAGCACCTTCGCTCGGAAGTCCTTCGCCTCGGTCTGTCCGTCCATCTGTTGAAGTATGAGCTGACACGGTGGTTCGACGAGCAGCCACTTGCGAGAGAGGAATGAAGGATCAATAATCTCCAGTTACCTTGAGGAAACATGAGGTCTGTCGCCAAAGCCTGGATGTGGGATCGTGCTTGATCCGTTCCACGCGAAGCAGCCTGATGATATGTCATATTGAAGATCGAGCAACTCAGGTGATAGGCATGTTTGCTCTGTAGTGTCGTAACTCAGGCCGACACAGTTGGGCTCGGCCGGTGTTGAATGGCGGTCGGTTTACCGTACGATTTGGATTGGCTCAGTATTGGAGCTGGTCGGTATGAGCGATACCGCCGATCAGAAGATATACACCACATCGAGCGAGAGGGTCGGCTGGTAGCTCGTCGCTCGTCCGCCGACCTGGAAGACATTATGGTCGGACTTGTCATAGCGGTATTCGAGGCGAGTCTTCAGCGACGGAAACGGCCGGTACTCAAGCGTGGCGGTAACTTCCCACAGGGTCTGCGCGACGGCCGGGGCAGCTTCTGTTGATGTGGCACCGAAACAAACATCGGCCTTCGGTTGATAGGCCGTCGTTCCCTGACAGGTCACCAAACCTCCCTTGTCTTCGAAAATCTCCCCGCGTAAGCGGACACCCCATTCTTTCGTGAAGTCATGAAACAGATAGGTTGCCACTCCGTCCCAGCGCGCATCTTTTCCAGGGCTGACCAGGCTGCTGTTGGACTGATTGGCGTAGTATGCCTCCACGACCGCCCATGTCTGCGCGCCGACCTGCCAACTCGCGTATCCGCCGGCCAGCAGGAGCATCCCTTCCGGCGTGCCGGGTGCGCCGGCAATCTGCCCGGGCGGAAGTGTGCTTCCCGGCGTGCCGGGCGCACCAGCCCTCGGCCCCGCCAATCCATAGAGCATGAATCTCATCCGTTCAGAGGGAAAGACCATCAGCAGCGTCTCCACCAATGGCTCGTAATGTGTATTTGCTTGAGCCGCGTTGATAAAGGAAATCGCCCTAATCGACAGCATGACCTGTTCGTTGAATTCGTACGTAGCGGAGATGCCGCCCGTCGTGAAGGGCTGCCCAAAATATAAATAGGACCGTGAGTAGTTGGGGCTGTACGGATTTCCCACCTGTTCATAGCCGACCAGGGCGTTAAACTGCCCGACTTGCAGGTCAAGCCCACGACCGAGGGGAGCGACATAATTGACATAGAATTCCTGGAAGGTCGCGAATGGATTCAGATTCAGCCCACCGATGAAATCTGCATCTTGCCCCGCGTTGAATTTCACGCGAAAGCCGAGTCGATCGAGAGCGGAACCGGGTTTCACCTGTCGCTCTATCGCAGCCTGGATCACGTTTGCCCGAAACTGATTGGAGTTGACGTCGAAAATGCGGAGTTCATTGATATCGTTGGACGGGCGGTTGAAGTTTTGCATATACGAAACTTGGGTGTAGCCGTTGAACCTCACCCTCAGCACTTCCGACAGCAGCCGCCGCACGCTCATCTTCTCCGCTACCCTGGGAATAGGCTCGAACTGATAAGCAAAAGGACTGGGTTTCTTGTCTTCGGCCCGTGCGTCTGTCAGGAGGACGCATCCAAAAGCGAGAATGACACCAACGAAGGCGAGGCCCGCGCCACTGAGCACGCGGGAGTTTCTGGATTCACGCAGCACAATGCTCCTCTGTCCTTTGCTCCTGAGGCCGCGCCGAAGAAACCCACCGCAGCGCGATCGTAGGAAGCTCGCGCTCTTTACATCAGTAGCCATTCTGACAGAACCGCCGGACTACTCCAAACCAAGTTCGAATGGATAAAAGAGAGAGTTCAGCAGGCCGTATAGCAGATCAATCAGGCAGCAACCAAGCTCCGTCCTCTCTACGACGCCTATCCCAAAAGAAGAGCCGGACAATCGTCTTCTCGAATGTGACCCGTACCTTTGGTAGAGCTGACCGGGGTTGAGATAATCTTTTTCTTGACATTCTTTGCGGCAATATTGAACCGATATCATTGCGACGAGACAAAATTCTGGCGCCTGGCTCTTTGCAAGGCGATTTGCCTGGTAATGGGCGGCAACTTGTCGGTTGTAATTCCCTGTTTACTGGCGAGCCGAATGTCGCACCCTTTGAAGTGTGGGCCGTCAATGAAGCCTCTCCAGCCTTTCCCTTCCGAATCTCGTGCAATGTCGAATCGGAACGGAACAAGCTCGGATTTGGCGGCGGCGACCTTTGCCGCATAGGCTTCTGCCTGTGCTTTTTGCCGGAGAGCCTCCTGCGTCTCAAGTTCCTCCAGCGCCTTCCTGTTCCGTTCCGCCTGCTCTATATTTTCTATGCCCCAAGGTCCACGTTGGCCGTACGTCACCTCATTCGAGGCAAGTTCTATATCCACGGCTGCATTGTCACGTAGTCGGTATTCTTCTTCTATCTCCTCTCTCGTTGGAATAATGGGCCTTGGAGTGGCCTCCATACTAAGAATTCCCTCGTGATAACTGAAGGCTCCCTTTAATCCAGTCTCGATTATTCGGGGCTGTGACGGTGTTGAGTGATCCTCGGCTCTGAAAACTCCGACGACATCACCCGGCTCAACATACCTGCTGAAGGGAGCTTCGTGATTGGCTGTGGCAAGTTCTACTTCGATGAGGACTCGTTCATTACAAGCGCTTCCTGCCCACGAACCTTGGAGGAGTGCCTGTCCATACAGTTGCGGGATGATCTCGCCTACCTTAATCGATGTCTGAGTCGCAAGAGCTTCTTGCTCCTTCATCGTGATCTCGGCTAAAGTCCTTTCGTGTTGTTCCTGTGCCGCTATACGTTCGTGCCTCTCCAGCTCAAGGAGGACCGTCCGATGCAATCCGCAGGCATCAAGAGCTAATGTGCATCCAGTCAACACGATCAAGCAGTACAAGCGGAGACCGTAGATCTTACATGGCGGCATGTCGCGATCACCTTTCGTTTCTGGTATGAGCATGCGAACGTTATGATAAATCATGAATAGATCATCATGAAGAGATCGTAATGAAGAAATTATAACGATGATGTCATGAAGAGATCATGAAGAGAGAATGAAACGTTTTTCATGTGAATAGGGAATCGAATTCAATGAGTGCACCCCTTCGCTCAGTATGTAGGAGCCGACCATTCGGCACCGTGCCGTTAATTCGACTCTGACCTCAGTCCTTCTTCCTCCTGATCAGCGATTTCACTCCGGAGAATCTCTATGAGTTAGAGGAGAATCGGGAATTCCATGCTGAAGAGCCTGTCTGGAATACAAGTTGCCACCAATAGAGAATCCTAGTTGTAGGTTTCAGACAGAATTGTAAAGTGCTTTACAACCACCGACTGTGGCAACATCATCTCTACAGCCGTGCTCACTGATTGTTCTGTGTGTCGGCAAGAAAAGGAGGACTCATCATGTTCGTTGTTGTAGGAGCGACAGGAAATACCGGAGCTTCGGTCGTAGAGACTTTACTCGGCAACAAACAGGCGGTCAAGGTCGTTGTTCGTTCAACAGAGAAGGGTGCCGGTTGGAAAGTCAAAGGAGCTGAGGTCGTCGTTGCATCGCTTGACGATGTATCGGCCTTAACCAAGGCTTTCGAAGGAGCGAAAGGAATCTATTTGTTGGTGCCGCCGAATTATGGCGCTGAGGCATGGTTGGCGGATCAACGAGCGCGGATGGATCGTGCCGCAGAAGCCGTTCAGAAGAGCGGGGCGGAACATGTGGTCTTTCTGTCGTCGGTCGGCGGACATATTGCGGAAGGGACTGGGCCTATTCGAGCCGCCAGTTATGGTGAACAGGTGCTTGGCCGTGCTGCCAAGCGCCTGACCATCCTGCGTCCGTGCTATTTCATGGACAACTGGGCGCCCGTCATCGGCGCGGCGAAGGCCCAGGGAGTACTTCCGACATTCATCGCACCTCAGGCTAAAATTCCTATGATCTCAACCAAAGATATCGGCAGGATCGGAGCGGAGCGTCTGATTGCCGGTGGGTCCGGCAAACAGATCGTGGAAATGGCAGGTCCGGCAGAGTACAGTCCGGATGAGGTCGCTTCAGCGCTCGGTCAGATCTTGGGGAAGACGGTCACGGCCCAACATGCCCCTCTGAGCGCCGTGGTTCCGGCATTCAAATCGTTTGGGTTTTCCGACGAAGCGGCAAGATTGTTCGAGGAAATGTATACCGCTTTCTCAAAAGGCGCAATCGGGTACGAGCATCCGGCCAAGCTGGTGCGAGGTACTGTTACGCTGCATGAGGCGTTACGGAAGATGGTGTGAGAGGGGCCGAGCCCGCGCAAGCAATGAACGATTATCAGCTCGGCAAGAGAGGGCCACGTTCATGACTGAGCGAGTGCTTTCGGTCGAAATCTATTCTGATGTGATCTGCCCCTGGTGCTATGTGGGCAAGCGACGGTTTGAGCGGGCGGTACGGCAAATGGGGACCACAGTGAAGACCCATGTCGCGTGGAGGCCGTTTCAGTTGAATCCGACGATGCCGAAGGATGGGATGGATCGAACGGCTTATCTCGCAGCCAAGTTCGGCAGTCTGGAGAGGTTTAAGGAAATGGAGCAGCGTTTGTTAGACGCCGGAAGGGCCGAACACATATCTTTTGCCTTTGAGAAGATTGCTCGAACACCGAACACTTTCCTGGCCCATCGGCTGATTTGGTATTCCGGGATCAAGGGTCGCCAAGATGCGGTGGTCGATCGGCTATTTAAAGGTTATTTCGAAGAAGGCCTCGATATCGGTTCTTTGTCGATATTGGCGGAGTTGGCCGATCGAGCAGGACTAAATGCGAGCGAGTTCCTCACGAGCGAAGAGGGAGCCGCAGAGGTCAAGGCCGAAGAGTCGGTCGGTCATACGTTGGGCATTCGAGGAGTGCCGTACTTCATCTTCGGCAAGATCCATGGAATTTCTGGTGCACAGCCGGTTGAGGTGTTCGTTTCTGCCATGGAAAAGGCTCGAACCGGTCCACCCATTGCCGGTGGATCGTGAAGGGCAAGAGGTGACGCATGTCGGTCCATGTATACGGTTGCAACCATGTGGTGATCGAAGTGACCGACGCCAAAAAAGCGGTGAAGTTCTATCAGGACGTGTTCGGACTGAAGATGTTGCGCGGCGGCGAGGGAGCGGCCTGGTGCAAGCTCGGCGAGCATCAGTTCATGGCGATTTTTGAAGTCGAGCAATTGCAGCCCGATCGTACGAAACACTTCGGACTGATGGTCCGCGATGCGAAGCAGATTCGGGAAGTCCGCAAGAAACTGACGAAGAAGTATAAACTGAAGCTTCATCCTGACTTTCGCTGCGACTTTCGCGATCCGTGGGGCAATCGGATTCAAGTCGGCGACCTCAGCGATGAATCGTTGGTGTGGCTGCTGCCCTATCAGGAGGTGCAGAAAGCCGGGATTGTGTTCTCCTCTACAAACAAATGAAAGGAGCGGGTATGAGCACACAGAACCTTCAGCAACGGTTACATGACCTGTTCGGTTATGTTAACCAAGGCAAGATCATTGAAGCCATGAACGAGTTCTACGACCAGGACACGGCCATGCAAGAGAACGCGAATCCGCCGACAAAAGGTTTAGCTGCGAACATCGAAAGAGAAAAGCAGTTCTTGAATGGCGTCAAAGAGTGGAAAGGCTTCAATGTGACCGCCTCGGCCGTGGGTGACAACGTCACGTTCTACGAATGTACGATAGATTTCATCGCGACGACCGGACAGCCGGTCCATATGGAGCAAGTGTCCGTTGCTAAGTGGAAGAACGGCAAGATCATCCATGAGCGGTATTATTACGATACAGGGAAAAAGGTCTGAGTGGACCTGACGGTCACTCAGCGAGGAGGAGCGGGATGAGCGTCACAGGAAAAGTCGTGTTGATTGCCGGAGGCTCCGGAGGATTGGGCCGCACGATTGTCCCGGCTTTCCTCGCTGCAGGATCCCGCGTCGTCACGGCCGACCGGAATCCGTCCGTTGATCACCACGACGGACGCCTGACCCTGAAGGCGGACGTGACGGATGAAGCCGATGTCCGACGTCTCGTCGATGAAGTCACCGGAAAAATCGGGCGTCTCGATGTGTTGGTGAACTTGGTCGGCGGTTTTGCGACGGGGCGTGTTATGGAGACCGATGTGTCGCTGTGGCAGCGGATGTTGTCGATAAACATGACGTCCGCGTTCCTGCTGTCGAAAGCCGTCCTCCCTCATATGGTGGAGCGCGGAACCGGTCGCATTCTACACATGGCGGCTTGGGCGGCGGTCGAGCCGTTTCCCGGCGCCGCCGCCTACCTCGTCGCCAAGTCGGGGCTGCTCGCGTTGATCAACGTGCTGGCGCTCGAACTGAAAGGATCGGGTGTCACCGTCAATGGAGTGTTGCCGACGACCATTGATACGCCGGCCAACCGTGGAAGTATGCCTCAAACTGATCCATCGACGTGGACGAAGCCGGAATCCATCGCCGAGACTCTCCTCTTTCTCGCCTCCGATGAGGCGGCGCAGATCAACGGAGCCACTGTTCCAATCGGCAGAGGAGCCGGCGCGAAGCCGGCCGAGGAGTCGTAGGTACAGATAGAGGAGGGACTCATGCAGGGGCATGATCAGGCACGCGCGAGATTGGACGACCTGTCCCGCGCGCTGCTTCGTCTCCATAAAGCATTGCTGGACGCAGAGCGACTGTCGTACGAGCGCGTGCACGGCCGCATCGCGTCCAATGGAGCATTTCTTCAATTGGTGCTGGGGGACTCCTGGTTTGGCTGGTTGCGGCCGCTGTCTCACTCCATGACCAGACTCGACGAACTGGCCGAAGAAGACCGGACCGCATCCGGCGCTGAGATCGCCGCGCTGCTCGCCTCATTGCGAAGTCTGCTGACCCCGTCGGAAACGGGCGAAGGATTCGGCCGGCACTATTACGACGCGTTGCAGCGAGCGCCTGAAGTGGGGTTGGCCCACGCTCAAGTGAAGCCGTTGCTTGGTTCACGATGAGAGATATAGGGAGAGACCATGATGAGCAGTGACCTCGAGAAAGTCAAACAATTAGCCAAGGATCTCCGGAAGACGTACCCACGCAGTCCTCGAGAAAAACTCGGCGGCTACGTGATTGCGGCGCGGTGCGTCGATAAGTGCAGGGCGTTCCTCGTGAATATGAACGGCGAGTACAACTATTGGCCTTGCTCCCTGGCGACTCAATGGTTTGCATTTACAGGGATCACGCCGGACCAATTCCAGCAAGTCGTCGCCACTGGGACCGCAGACGACGATATTGCTCGATGGATCACTGAACATTCCAAGGTGAAGGATCCGGACGAGGTACTGAAATGGAATAACCGGCTGCGTGACATGAAACTCAGCGACATGAGTCTGCAGGCGCAGCAATATCTCGAGGAATACATTCCCAAGTTCGTGCCGAATCATCGGCCGGTCTACGTCTGGTTCGACGTATACGACTTGGAGGAAAAGCGACTGTAAAATCCGTTTGTGAGACAAGCCGTACGGTTTCCCCGGTACAGTCGTGGCAGGGGTATGCCGAGTAGTTCCTGGAAAACCTGAAAGGCAGGTATCGGCACCCCGCCCAGAGTCGATCATCGCCCTGAGCGTCTGATCCGCACAAGATTCTTCGGCACCAAGGAAGCAGAGCGGGCTGATCCGCATCGAAGGTGGCATGGAATCGTTCGATCTCGAGGCCTATTTAAGAGAATCCGCGATGAAGGCGGCCGAGCCGCCACGGGGGATACGCTTCGGACGCTGCACTTCAGGCACGTCGAAGCGATTCCGTTCGAGAATCTTACCCCACTTTTTGGACATCCCATCGTGCTGGATCTCGAATCGCTTCAACGCAAGATGGTGCGAGCGAGGCGAGGAGGCTATTGCTTCAAGCACAACCTCTTGCTCAAAGCAGCTTTGGATACATTGCGGTTTCATGCGACTCCATTGGGCGCCAGTTCTCGATCGGGATTTTCGTATCACATTGCCCGCGGACAAGATGTCGATCGGATTTTGGCCGGCTTGATCGGAACCTCCGAACGGGACCGAGTAGAAGTGAATTGATAGTGTCGCGGGAGACGAGATGTGCGCCGATCTCGCGACGTGTGCCGATTTCACCGCCGAAGACAACAGGAGACAGGCATGACAGAGGCACAACATCAGGCATCCATCATTGAGCAATTCACCAGGCAAGCCGGTCCCTTCACGGACATGCCCGAACATTCGGAGGAGTCGGCCTTCCGGCTCATGCTCGAATCAACCGGCGTCACGTCACGCGATACGGTGCTTGACGTCGCCTGTGGCCCGGGTTTGGTGGCCTGCGCCTTCGCCGCGCGAGCCGCACAGGTTACGGGGATCGACATCACGCCCGCCATGATCGACAAGGCGCGGCAGATCCAAAGGGACAAAGGGCTCACGAACATGGAATGGAACAACGCCGATGTCTTGCCGCTGCCCTATGCCGACGAATCCTTTTCCATGGTGATCACGCGCTATTCCTTTCATCATTTCCTCGACCCCTTCCGGGTGCTCGCGGAAATGCACCGGGTGTGCAAAAAGGGCGGGGTGTTGATGGCCGTCGATGTCGCGATTCCGCCGGAAAAAAGAGCCGCCTACGATCACCTTGAGAAACTGCGGGATCCGTCCCACACCAGCGCCTGCACGCCGGAAGAATTGCTCGGCATGGCTGAACGATTGAAGCTTGATCATGTCGCAACCCACTGGTACAGGCTCGACATGGAGCTCGAACGACAATTGGCCGCATCATTCCCTCGTCCCGGCGACGATGAGAAAATTCGCGCCCTCTTCCGCAACGATATTGGGCAGGATCGTCTCGGAATGGGTGCCCATTGGGTCGGGACGGAAATCCATTTCGCCTATCCCACGCTCATCCTGGTTGGGAGGAAGGACGGACTTGGTGGATGATTTCAGATGAGCACGATACGAAGACCGTCACGGCGCTTCACCGGAATCCTGAGGAGCCGGTTGTCGCGGCACCGATGTGGGACATGATGACTGCAGACATGGGTGTCCGGTTCGACGGCCAAAGGACGGCTTTACCCGGTCTTATCCGACGGCGCCCAAGGAGAGGTCTTGTCAAAGCCTGAAGACTACCTCGCCTTGGCCGTTCAACTCGCCCTCGACAATGTGTTGATTCGGAAGGGCCGCCCGTTCGGCGCACTGTTGGTCAAGGACGGGAAGATTGTCGCGACCGCCGTCAACAATGTGCTGGCGAGCCACGATCCCACGGCCCACGCTGAACTCGAGGCGATTCGGCTTGCCGCCCGCGCGCAGCAGAATCCGCGGCTCGATGGGCATGTCATGTACGCCAGCGGGCATCCCTGTCCGATGTGTCTTGCGGCCATGTATTTGGTCGGCATCCCTCAGGTCTATTACGCTTACTCCAACGAGGACGGCGAACCGGTTGGACTTTCGACAAGCAGTCTCTACGCTGAGTTGAGCAAGCCCCTTTCCATGCAGGCCATGCGGCTTGAACACCGGCCTGTACGCCCGGTCGGGCTGGATCTATATGAAGCCTGGAAGCGGCTCAACCATGACCTGCCGAAGGAGTGACGAATTGCAGAACTACGAGTTCGAGAACGAACGATACAGTCAATGGAGGTAGCCATGAGTGGATATCGGTGGGTTCTGTCGGTGCTCGCGGTCGGAAGTCTGCTGCTTCAAGGACCCGGATTGTCCGCCCAACAGTCCCGGCCGGACGATGAAATCGCCCAGCTGGCTGGTGACGTCTATCTGTACCGGCACCAATTTCACCAGGCCATTTTCATCACGACGCCGAAGGGCGTGATCGTCACCGATCCGATCAGCTCGGACGCGGCGACCTGGCTCAAGGCCAAGATCAAGACCCTGACCGATCAACCGGTCCGTTATGTGATCTACAGCCACCACCACGACGACCATATCACCGGCGGCAGCGTCTTCGCCGACCAGGCACGCTTCATCAGCCATGCGGCGGCGCGGGAAAAAATTCTTCAAGCGGCGGATCCAACCACTCCCGTTCCTGACCTCACCTTCACTGACCGGATGTCGATCGACCTCGGCGGCAAGCATGTCGAACTGATCTATACCGGCAAGAACCATTCGGATAACAGCCTCATCGTCCTGCTCCCGCAGAACAAACTTCTCTTTGCCGTCGATTTCATCCCGGTCGAGACGGTGGCCTACCGAACGATGCGCAGCGATTATCCGGATGACTGGATTGAGTCCCTCAAACAGGTCGAGCAATTGGATTTCGAGACCCTCGTCCCCGGCCATGGCAAGATCGGCAAGAAGGAGCACGTGCGGCAATTTCGAGGCTACCTCGAAGACCTCAGAGCGGCCGTGGAGGAGCAAGTCCGGAAGGGTACGAGTATGGAAGAGGCGAAAAAGACCGTTCAACTTCCCAAGTACGAGCAGTGGCAACGGTACGCGGACTGGTTCCCGGAGAATGTGGAGGGGATGTACCGGTATCTTTCTCAGCAGCGGAAGGACAATCGCTGAACGCCATCTTCGCCTCTGGATGGGAAGGAAACAACGACCTGAAGGAGATGACCATGAAGATCGCATTGATCGGAGCAACGGGGTTCGTCGGATCGGCCATTTTGAAGGAGGCTTTGGATCGTGGCCATGAGGTCGCAGCCATCGCACGAGATCCGGAGAAGTTTGAGCCGCACGCGAAGCTTCGGCCGCAGAAGGCCGATGTTTACAACGCTGATGAAGTGGCGCGTGTCGTAGCTGGTCATCACGCCGTCATCAGTGCCTTCAATCCGGGCTGTACTAATCCTGACATCTATAATCTGCAGGTCAGGGGCGCACGAGCCATTATTGATGGAGCCAAGAAGGCTGGATCGCGCGATTGCTGTTTGTCGGAGGTGCGGGCAGTTTAGAAGTCAAGCCCGGTGTCCAATCTCTGGACCTTCCCGAGTTTCCGGCGGAGTACAAGCAGGGAGCGCTCGCGACCCGCGAAGCTCTGAACTTGCTGCGGAAAGAACCAATCCTCGAATGGTCTTTCTTGTCTCCGTCCGCCGATCTGTCCCCCGGGAAGCGCACCGGCAAGTTTCGGCTTGGAACGGATCAATTATTGCGGGACTCGAATGGAGAGAGCCGCATCTCGGTCGAGGACTATGCCGTGGCGATGATTGACGAGATGGAGAAGCCACAACACATTCGCCGACGCTTCACGGTGGGTTATTGAATCGAAACTTGACCGACGAATCGGTTATTCAGAAGATGACATATCATGCGAATGACAAAATAGATTCCTTGCCACCGAGGGTCGGTGGGTCACGGGTCAAACGATATTCGCCAATGGCGGATACACCACTCGGTAACGACAATATCGCATCCAACAGCCGGCATGCAGTCGACAGGCATCTTCAATTTCGAACGCGCGTTCCGCAGCAGACCGAAAGTGGGATGACGACATGACCAAGAGCGCCTCAGGACGCCAATGGACACCGCCACGACAAAGAACGACGGCAATGTTCATCGGAGTTTTAACAAGGTATTGGTTATCGATGTGGGTGGGACCAACGTGAAAATTCTTGCCACCGGCAAACGCACGCCACGCAAGGTCGCTTCCGGTCCGACCATGACCGCGCGAACATGGTGGAAGCGGTCCGACGGCTCGCCGACGCTGGCGAGGGGGCAGCGGTGATTGTCAATAGTCGATCGAACGAGCGGGTGACTGAGGCAATCCGAAAGGTCCGGCAGAAGCATCTTCACGCGAAGCTCGAACCGCTCATCGTGTCGATCAGAATACAGCTCATACACATGCAAAGATGAAAGGAGCGAAGCGATGAGAAGCGCATTGATCATATTGATCGGATTGTTCATGACAGCCAGTACCGTGTCAGCTGAATCAGGACAAGTCACCCCACTCATGAATAAGGATTTAAAGGAGATTGCCGGTAAAGAGGTTGTCCTGATTATGGTCGACTACCCACCAGGTGCTTCGGATCTGGCTCATCGACATAATGCGCATGTCTTCGTGTATGTCCTCGAAGGATCCGTAGTGATGCAGGTGAGGGACGGAAAGCAGGTGACACTTGGGCCGGGACAGACCTTCTATGAGTCACCGGACGATATTCATGCGGTGGGTCACAACGCCAGCGAGACAAAGCCGGCTAAATTTCTCGTGTTCTTTGTGAAGGATAAGAAAATGCCACTGCTTTCACCTGCGCAATGAGTGGGACACTCAACGTACAAGGCGAGTAGAACTTCGGCATGAACCGATATCTTTTTCGCCGTCATGATGGAAGCTGATGAACAGGAGAAGAACGAGCCGTTGAAAGGCCTTTCGGACGAATTCTATCCGAATGGGTCGCGTACAGTCCTGCTGAGTTTAGCCAACGGTTCGGACGTGAACGCAAGGTGGTTGTCTGCTTGTTCGAGTTCCAGACGGTCTGGGTGTTAACGCCATGGGCATGACACGGATCATCATCGTGGGCGGTGGATTTGCCGGCGTGGAGTGCGCAAGAACGTTGCGGAAGAGGTTGCCGGCGAACACCTGCGAAATCGTGTTGTTCAGTCGGGAAAACAACATGGTGTTCTATCCATTATTGGCCGAAGTGGCCGGTGCCGCGATCAACCCCGGTGCAGTCACGGTGCCGTTGCGTCAGATGTTGCCCGGCGTTCGCTGTCGAACCGAAGAGGTTCGGCAAATTGATTTGGCGGCATCCGAGGTGGAATACGAAAGATACGATGGTCGGCCGAGGCGTATGGCATTCGACCATGCCGTGCTCGCCTGTGGAACTGCGGTCAATCTCAGTTTGGTTCCCGGTATGGCCAACCATGCGTTTCCGCTGAAGTCCGTGGGCGACGCCATGGCTTTACGGTTCCACGTAATGGAACAACTGGAAAAAGCCGAAGTCTGCGACGACCCGGAGCGGCGACGATGGTACCTCTCGTTCGTGGTGGTCGGCGGCGGATTTACCGGCGTGGAAGCGGCGGGCGAGATCAATGACTTGATCAGAGCCAGCACAAGGTTTTACGGTAATTTCAGCATCCGTGATGTCACCGTGACATTGGTGCACAGCCGAGATCAAATTTTACCGGAAGTGAGCGTGACTCTACGGGAGTTTGCCCGAACGAAGATGGAGCAGGCCGGCATTCGCATGGTGCTCAACGCGCGTGCGGTGTCGGCCGAGGGCGTGGAACTGCATGACGGTCGAGTGCTCCGTGGCGCCACGGTCGTCTGCACGATCGGTACCACGGCCCCGCTTCTCGTGGACCGGCTCGATGTGTCCAAGGAGCACGGACGACTGCTGACCGAGCCGGATATGCGAGTGCGCGGGACGTCGAACCTCTGGGCGATCGGCGACTGCGCCCGCATCGTGAATGCTTATGACGGCCAAGTCTCACCAACGACCGGCCAGTTTGCCGAACGGCAAGGGAGGCAAGCGGCGGAGAACATCATCCGAGCTCTACAGAGTGAACCTACCAGACCCTTCTTCTTTAAGCCGCTGGGACAACTGTGCGGCATCGGCGGGCGGAGCGCGGTGGCCGAGATTCTGGGCATCCGTCTCTCCGGGTTTCCGGCGTGGTGGCTGTGGCGAACCGTGTATCTGCTGAAATCGCCCTCTTGGTCGCGCCGGATCAAAGTCGCGTTCGACTGGACCTGGGAGCTGTTTTTTCCGCGCGACCTGGCCCATCTGAGGATCAGCCAGACCGAACGGATCGCGAGGGCACATTATCGGCCGGGCGACTTTATCTTTGTCGAAGGCGAGCCGGCGATGAATTTTTACGCGATCGAACAAGGCGAGGTTGAAGCCCTACGGCGTGACGCTACAGGACAACAGCGTCTCATGGCGGTGCTGAGACCCGGTGAGTATTTCGGAGAAATTGCGCTCCTTGACGGCACGGTCCGCATCGCGAGTGTCCGAGCCCGTACGGAAGTTGAGGTGCTCGTCATGAGCAAAGAGGTCTTCTCTCACGTTTCCGGAGCGCTGGCTCCCTTTCGGAATCTCGTCACTCAGGCGTTGAGGTGGCGGCGACCAAGATTGAACCGTCAGTTGAGCCATGCGTGGGCTGCTCTCGAACGCCGACCGCTGTCCGCATTTATGGAAGCGGCTCCGAACCGTCACCTTTCCCCCAAGGACACGTTTGAAGACACCCTTCGTATGTTTGACCGGCTTGCGGTGGAATATTTGACCGTCTTAGACGAGAAGGGACATTTAAAAGGCATCGTCACCAGGAATGAATTGTTCGAAGCCTTTGCGCAAGGGAAGAAACCATCAATCAAGGTGCGGGAGTTCATGCGCGCCGATCCCGTTGCGGTTACTTCAGATGATACAAGTCTCATGGCCGGCGACTTGATGAATAGGTACGATATCGACTGGCTTCCGGTGATCGAGAACAAAGAAAATCAACGCCTGATCGGTATCGTTCGATCGGAGAAAATACTGTGTTGGCTGGTGGAACAATCTCGAATCGAACCCCCTCATTCTTGATGTGTCGAGGTAACCGGACCCAGGCGATGACCGATTATAAAACGGGCAAGATGAGCACCATCGATTGAACGGGTGGTCGTCTCGTGCGGGTGAATCGGGTGTTCAAATTACACGGACGAGACAAGAGGGAATAATTCTGGTATCAGGGGGAACCTATGGGCTTATCCGACAAGATTCACATCGTCATCATTAACGGCAGCGTGCGTCCAGGCAACTATACGAATATGGCGTCCGCCCTTGTCCTGGATGAACTGAAGAAGCATGCCAATGTCTCGACCGATGTGATCGACCCTGGCACGTTGAGGCTTCCACCACCTGGGACGGACTCACAGTCCAAGGATGCGAAGCAGCTCCAACAGAAAGTCGGACAGGCCACCGGGATCATTTTGGCCACGCCTGAATATTACGGCAGCTTCAGCAGCGTGATGAAGCTCGTCATCGAAAGTCTTGGCTATCCGTCCGCCCTGGCCGGGAAGCCGGTCGCGTTACTAGGCGTCGCGGGGGGAACGATCGGTGCCGTGAAATCGTTAGAGCATCTGCGCAGCGTGGTTTCGCATGTCGGAGGAATCGTGTTGCCCTTGCCGATTTCAGTCGCGAATGTCGCGACAGTCTTCGACAACAAAGGCAGATGCCTGGATGCTGATACGGAGCAGCTCGTTCGCAGCGTCGCAACGAATCTCCTTGCTTACATCGAGCACAATGTCTGTCCCAGAGTGACATTGGAGCGGCTGCTCAGCGAGGGAGAAAAACTACCACCAAAAGTCGTTGGGATTTAGCGGTCCCGTGAATAGTGGATCGGTAACCAAGGAGTTTCTGTAATGGAATCAATCGGGTTCATCGGACTTGGCAAGATGGGCCGTGCTATGGCCGGCAACCTGCTCAAAGCGGGTTTCACGCTTCAGGTCTACAACCGCACTCCGGAGAAAGCCTCCGCCTTGGTGGCGCAAGGAGCAAGACTCGTCCATCAACCCGGCGACACAGCCCAGTCCGGCGGCATCGTGATCACCATGCTGGCGAATGATCGTGCGCTCGAGGACGTCGTCGACGGCGACCGAGGGTTTGTGGAACGCCTCGGTCCTGAGGGGATCCATCTTTCGATGAGCACCGTCTCCCCGCGTCTGGCTCGCCGCCTCGCGGAACAGCACAGACGTTACGGAGTCGAGTATGTCCCCGCTCCGGTGTTCGGACGCCCGGAAGCGGCGGCTGCACGGAAGTTGTGGATCTGCGTATCCGGTTCTCCAACGGCGAAGCAGCGGGTCCGCCCCATCCTCGATTCCATCGGGCAAGGTACGTTTGATTTCGGCGAGGAACCGGCTGCGGCGCATGTCGTCAAACTGGCGGGAAATTTCTTGCTGGCCTCCGCCATTGAAGCGCTTGCCGAGGCGCTTGTGTTGGGGGAAAAAAACGGAATCGATCGAAGCAGATTGGCGGACATGCTGGGCAGTACCCTGTTTGCCTGCCCTGCATACCAAACCTACGGCCGCGCGATCGCGCAGCAGCGTTTTCGACCGGCAGGTTTCACTGTGGAGTTGGGATTGAAGGACATCGATCTGGTGCTTCAGACCGGAGCCGACAGCACGACCCCGCTTCCCTTGGCCAGCCTGCTCCACGATCGTTTCCTTGCCGCCGTTGCGAAGGGGCGAGCCGATCTTGATTGGTCTTCCGTCTGGCTGGAGTCCGCGGAGGATGCGCGGTTATCGGCTGAACATCCACATGAAGATTGAGTCATCCTGCGATCAGAACCCCCAACAGATCGGTGCAGAGTCGACAGTCAGCCCATCGTGCGTTGGGGGAAGCAATTGGGGGGTTGAGTCGGTCAAGCCGTTCTGTCTATAACCTCTGAAAGGACAAGACACCGCGCATGTTGAATGCAAATGCCGGCCAGAGGGCAGAAATTGCTCAGTGATCGAGGAGGGATTGGTCCCGTTATGGGTATTCGAGCAAACTCCGGCGGTTCTTTAAAGCGAAGGCGATGAGTTATCAACCGATTGAGAATTACGGCATCATCGGCCACATGCGCACGGCTGCGCTCGTCAGTATGACGGGATCCATCGATTGGTTCTGCTTTCCGTACTTCGATTCCCCCAGTGTGTTCGCGGCCATTTTGGATCACGAGAAAGGCGGCCGCTTCGAGCTTGGCGCCGCTCACGAGGGTGTGAAGACCAAACAGTTCTACTGGCCGGATACGAATATTCTGATGACGCGCTTCACCTCGCCTGACGGGATCGCCGAAATCATGGATTTTATGCCGCCCGGCCTGTCGAACGAATCCGCGTGGCGGCATTCGCTGGTTCGGCGGGTCCGTGTGACGCAAGGAAGCATGGAGTTTCGCATGCGATGCCATCCGGCGTTTGATTATGCGCGGGCCGCCCATGACACCGTCATTTCCAAAGAGGGAGCGAGTTTCCACTCTGCCGGCTTGAGTCTGGGGCTCGCGACGGATATTCCGCTCAGGGCGGATGACCGCGGCGCAACGGCGGTCTTTGTGCTGCGCGAGGAGCAATCGGCGGTGTTCGTGCTCGGAGGTATCCGATCCAATGAAGACTGCGGTCCCTATCCCTCAATCGGTGAAGCCGACGAACTCTTCGAACACACGGTGGACCATTGGCGGCGGTGGTTGTCCAAATGCACCTACGCCGGTCGTTGGCGAGAAATGGTCTACCGATCAGCGCTCACTCTGAAACTGCTGACCTTCGAGCCGACCGGCGCCATCATCGCCGCTCCGACATGCAGCCTGCCGGAAACGCTCGGTGGAGGTCGAAACTGGGACTATCGCTATACGTGGATTCGGGATGCCGCCTTCACTCTGTACGGCTTGCTGCGGATCGGATTTACCGACGAGGCGGTCGGCTTTATGAGATGGCTGGAGGCGCGCGCGGGAGAGGCGGAGCCGGATGGATCGTTGCAGATCGTCTACGGCATCGACGGACGTCACGATCTCACGGAAACGACACTCGATCATTTGGACGGCTATCGAGGGTCTCGACCGGTCCGCATCGGCAACGGCGCCTACAACCAACTGCAATTGGATATCTACGGCGAACTGTTGGATTCGTTGTACCTGTACAACAAATATGTGATGCCGATCGGTTATGATGTATGGATGCGTATCAAAAAGCGGCTTGATTGGCTCTGTGAGAATTGGCAGCAGCCGGATGAAGGCATCTGGGAAGTGCGCGGCGGACGGAGACACTTCGTGTATTCCAAGCTGATGTGCTGGGTCGCCATGGATCGCGGCCTTCGATTGGCCGAGAAGCGATCCTTCCCGGCCGATCGCGCGCGGTGGCTTCAGGTCAGGGACCGAATCTACGAAGAGATCATGACGAAGGGATGGAGCTCCACACGCCAAACCTTCGTGCAGCACTATGACAGCGAGTCGCTGGATGCGTCGAACCTCATTATGCCGCTGGTGTTCTTTCTTTCTCCGAACGATCCGAGAATGCTGAAAACGTTGGATGCCGTTAACCGTTCACCGAAATATGGCGGTCTTGCCTCGGACGGATTGGTGTACCGCTACGACAGCGAAACGGGAGAAGACGGTCTGCACGGAAAAGAAGGCACCTTCACTATGTGCTCGTTTTGGCTGGTCGAGGCATTGACGAGGGCAGGGCGCGTCGATCGCGCGAAACTGAATGAGGCTCGATTGCTGTTTGAACGCATGCTGGGGCACGCCAACCACGTCGGTCTGTATTCGGAGGAGATCGGCGCAGGCGGTGAAGCACTCGGGAACTTCCCACAGGCCTTCACGCATCTGGCTCTCATCAGCGCCGCCTTCAACCTCGATCGCGCACTCGACACGAAATCGAAGGTAAGTTGACGACATGGAGCTGATTGACCGATTAACCATCAATGAGGTGCAAAATGATTCGTATGGGTCTGATGTTAGTGCTGGTCGGCTTATGGTCATTGGGAACCGGCGTGACCGGTTGGGCGGCTGATGACCAGGGCAGCCGACTCACGATCGTAAGTCCGACACAGGGCGCAGTGATCAAAGGGGATTCCGTCCAAGTGCGGTACAAATTGGCAAAGGGTACGGAAGCCACGCACATCCATTGTTATGTGGATGGAGAGTATCAAAAGGGGTTTAAAGGCGTGGTCAAGGGGCTCGCGCGCGGCTCGCATGAGATCAAGCTTGTGGCGGCGAGCCACGACCACGACGCATTGGGTGTCGAAGCGGCCGTGACGATCGAGGTGGAATGATGCAAGACACCGGTGGTTCGTGATCGAGCAGACACGTCATGACGTGGAGGTCGCGCGCGGCCTCCCAGCATGAGACAGCGGGCCGTGGAACAGGAGGAATGATCATGGGTACGGCAAAGTCCGACGCGATCGTCTTTTTCGGCGCGAGCGGCGACCTGGCCTACAAGAAGATCTTTCCCGCCCTGCAGGCCATGGCTCGGCGCGGCCATCTCAAGATGCCGATCATCGGCGTCGCGAAGACCGAATGGAATCTGGAGCAGTTGAAAGGCCGGGTCCGCGATAGTCTGACGGAGCATGGCGGACTGGATGCTCAGGCCTTCGCCGAGATGTCGAGGTTGCTCCGGTATGTCAGCGGCGATTATCGCGAGCCGGCGACGTTCGCGCGATTGCGCAAAGAGCTCGGCAACGCCGAGCACCCGCTGTACTACCTGGCCATTCCTCCGAGCATGTTCCCGATCGTGATTGAAGGGCTGGCGAAGTCCGGCTGTTCGCAAGGTTCGCGGGTGGTGATCGAAAAACCGTTCGGGCGTGATTTGGCCTCCGCGCAGACGCTCAACCGCACGCTTCATGCGCACTTCCAGGAGCAAGACGTCTTCCGGATCGACCACTACCTTGGAAAGGAGCCGGTCCAGAACCTCCTCTATTTTCGGTTTGCCAATCCCTTGTTCGAAGCCGGTTGGAACCGCCGCCACATTGAACGCGTCCAGATCACGATGGCCGAACGTTTCGGTGTGGCGGGTCGCGGACGCTTCTACGAGGAGGCGGGGGCGATTCGGGATGTGGCGCAGAATCACATGTTGATGGTGATTGCGGCGCTGGCCATGGAACAACCGACCGGGAATGATCATGAGTCGATTCGGAACGAGCGGGTCAAAGTCCTTGAAGCGATCCGGCCGCTCACCCCGTCGGATGTCGTGCGGGGTCAGTTCCGCGGCTACCGCCACGAGGAAGGCGTGGCTTCCGACTCGCAGGTTGAAACCTTCGCCGCGCTTCGGTTCCATATTGAGAGCGCCCGCTGGGCGGGCGTGCCGTTTTACGTTCGAGCCGGCAAGTGCCTGCCCGTGACTGTGACCGAGGCCCTCGTGGAGCTCAAGCAGCCGTCCTGCCCCGTGTTGGACGAAATTGAACCGCCGCTGCCGAACTATTTTCGCTTTCGGCTTGGCCCCGACGTGGTGATTGCCCTGGGCACCAAGGCGAAGGCTCCCGGGGAACGCATGACGGGAGAGCGGATTGAACTCCTCGCGCGCCATTCCTCCGGCGACGAAATGGAGCCCTATGAGCGTCTCCTCGGAGACGCCGTCAAGGGCGATCCGACTCTCTTTGCGCGAGAAGACGGTGTGGAAGCTTCGTGGCGCGCCGTGGAGCCGATCCTTGGCATGGCGACACCATTATATGAATACGGGTCGAACACCTGGGGACCTCACGAAGCGGATCAGCTCATCGGGAAAGGCGGTTGGCACAGCCCGCAAGTGAGCGCATGAACGATCGAAGTGGTTCAAGGAACAGGCGTGACAAGGCGCTGCGCGGTGCTGATGGAGAAGAGCATCCTCTGTCGCCTACCGGCATCGTCTTTCTGTTCGACGTGAACAACACTGGGGTTCACGCGTGACTACCGTGTTTCCTCGCCAGGGTCACTCTGCGCTGGACCGGCGACAATCGTGGCAGCCAAGGCCGGTTGTCCGATTCACGATTGCTGAAGTGACGGACGGTCGTTGCCTCAAGGCAACGTATATGTCAGGTTCGGCCAGACCGCATACCCGACCGCTTGACCGGTTTTCCCTTCCTGTAGCTCAAAAATAATACTCGTCTGGAACGGGGTTGTTCCTGAGATTCCAGCCCAACCTCCGAACCCGCCGGTAAATGTAAACTCGCCCTCACACTCTTTTAAACTCCCCGAGCACTTCCAATGGGCGAACGCGATGTCTTTGTCTTCATGTGCCATGATTGTGCAAAGTCCCTCGATCACCTGAAAGTCCTTCGTTCGATTAAGATTCACACGCACCGGACAGGACAGCTTCGAGGAATGGACGATCAGCTTGCCTCCGTCCTTATGCCGGGCGATCAAGACTCCTTTTACAATTCCATTGACGACCTGTCCCCCATTTCCAAGTTCCAAGAACTCGCCGGTTCCGATCCAACTTGAACTGGAGTCTCCTGCTTCAACGGTCTTCGCATCAGCAAAAGAACCGTTGATGAGTACCGCGGATACACCCATGCCTATTACAAAAATGAGATGCAAAACGGCTCGCATGCGATCTCCTTTCAGTTAAGATCAGCTCGGAAAAGACGGAGACGGGTTTCGATCTGAATGCCTTCTGAACATACCTATAGATAATATGAACGAGTCCCCTTGAGCAAGTGCGGTTCTTTCACGAACTCGGACAACGGCGTCAATTTGTCGCGTGGACGAGCCTTGGCGACAGGCCGGGACTGATGATGAGATTGTCGGACATTCGTTATTGTTCGCCTCTCTTGAATTTCGCCATCGGGCGGTGGCAGTGTTGACGGATGGTCAGCCCATTGAGTGCTGCGGGAAACACTGGCGGGATTGAGCCGGTCAAGCCGTTATGGCCATAACCTCCGGAAGAGCAAGACACCGCGCATGTTGAATGCAGATGCCGGGTGTATGGCGGAAACTGCGCCGTGATCGGTGAAGGGTAGGTCTCTGATGCCTGTGCGAACAAGCTCCGACGATTTCGTCGGGCGAAGCCGATGAGTTACCAACCCATCCAAAATTACGGCATCATCGGCAATATGCGCACGGCGGCGCTCGTCGGTCTGAACGGGTCGATCGATTGGCTGTGCATTCCGCATTTCGACTCTCCCAGCGTGTTTGCGGCCATGCTCGACGACGAGAAAGGCGGCCGGTTCGAGATCACTGCTACCGACATAGACATCTCTCCGAAACAGCTCTACTGGCCGGATACCAACGTGCTTGTGACGCGCTTTCATGCGTCGAGCGGCATCGGCGAGATCCTGGATTTTATGCCCGTCGGTTTGCCTCCGGACTCGCCATGGCACCATCAACTGATTCGTCGGGTCCATGTGACACAGGGGAGCATGGAGTTTCATGTCCGCTGCCATCCCGCCTTCAACTATGCTCGAACTCCTCATCATACCCACGTGACAAAGCAAGGAGTGAGATTTCATTCGCCGGATCTCAGCCTTGGGCTGGCGACCGATATCCCCCTGACACAGGACGATCGAGGGGCTGAGGCGTTATTTTTTCTGCAAGAAGGGGAATCCGCGGTGTTCGTCTTGCGGCTCATTGAAGCCGACGAAAGCTGCGATTCCTGGCCGCCGTTGGGCGAAGTCGATGACATGTTCGAGCACACCGTGAAATATTGGCGCCGCTGGCTCTCGCGGTGCACCTACACCGGTCGGTGGCGGGAAATGGTCTACCGTTCGGCCCTCTGTCTGAAGCTCCTCACGTTCGAGCCGACCGGTGCCATCGTGGCCGCGCCGACCTGTAGTTTGCCTGAAACTCCCGGCGGCGTACGCAATTGGGATTATCGGTACACCTGGATACGCGATGCGGCCTTCACTGTCTATGGCTTCTTGAAAATCGGGTTCACCGAGGAAGCGGACAGCTTCCTGAAATGGTTGGCCGCACGCGCCAAGGAGGTGGAGGCGGACGGCTCGTTGCAGATCGTGTATGGAATCGACGGCCGTCACGATTTGACGGAGCAGATGCTCGACCATTTGGACGGCTACCGCGGGGCGAAGCCTGTGCGAATCGGCAATGGCGCGTATAACCAGTTGCAGTTGGACATCTACGGCGAACTACTCGACGCCGTCTATCTGTACAACAAGCATGTGACACCGATCGGTCACGACTCCTGGAGAAGAATCAGGCATCGGCTCGATTGGTTGTGCGACAACTGGCAACAGCCGGATGAAGGCATCTGGGAGACCAGAGGCGGGCGTCGACAGTTCGTGTACTCCAAGTTGATGTGTTGGGTTGCGATGGACCGAGGCCTTCGCTTGGCCGACAAGCGATCCTTCCCGGCCGATCGCGCTCGTTGGCTGCGCGTTCGGGATCAGATTTACGAGGAGATCATGGAGCGGGGGTGGAACGCCAAGCGGGCGGCGTTCGTTCAACATTACGACAGCGACTCGTTGGACTCTTCGAATCTCATCATGCCGCTCGTCTTTTTCCTTTCACCGAACGATCCGAGGATGCTTGATACTTTGGCGGCGATTATGCGCTCACCGAAATCCGGTGGGCTGATGTCCGATGGGTTGGTATATCGGTACGACAGCGAAACGGGAGAAGACGGTCTTCATGGGAAAGAGGGGACCTTCAACATGTGTACCTTTTGGCTGGTGGAAGCCCTGGCCCGCGCAGGCAGAGTCGATCGCGCCAAGCTTGAAGAAGCGCGATTCCTGTTCGAACGGATGTTGGGCTATGCCAACCATGTGGGATTGTATGCCGAAGAGATTGGAACCGGCGGGGAAGCACTCGGTAACTTTCCCCAAGCCTTCACTCATCTGGCTCTCATCAGCGCCGCCTTCAACCTCGATCGGACATTGAATGCCGGATCAGCCAGAGGAAGACGATAGGGGAGAATGGATCGGCGCACGCTCGAACGGGTAAGGACCATAGAATTCAGACGGGCAACGCGTGAGGACATCCCGGCGATTCTCGATGTGCAGACGGCGAACTTCATCGGCAACCTGAGGGATGCGGAACGCCGGGAGGGCTTTTTGTCGGTGAAGTTTACACGCCGGCAACTCGATGAGATGGCAAGCCATGTCGGGCTTATCGTAGCCGCCGCCGAAGGTCGCCTGGCCGGTTACCTCTGCGCCTCTTCCCGCGAATTCAATCGACCATTCCCCCTGCTCGCCGCCATGATGCGACAGTTCGATGCAATCGACTATCGCGGCCGGTTGCTCGCGGCCTCTCGTGTATTTATTTATGGGCCTGTTTGCATCGATCGGTCGTACCGCGGCCGGGGACTCCTCCGCGGACTGTATGAAACACTGCAAGAGGAAGTCGTCGGACGGTATGACATCGGGGTCGCCTTCGTCGCCGACGATAATCCGCATTCCCTTCATGCCCACGTGGATGGACTCGGGATGGCGCATGTCGGGGAGTTTACCTTTTCAGGGAAGCAGTATCACATTCTGGCGTTTGATGTGAGATCCGGGAATGGACATGGAGCGGCGAGTAAGCCGGCTGCCGAAAAGACATGAGTGAGCATCGCCAAGAACTATGGCTGATCCGGCACGGTGAAACGGAATGGAGCGCAGCCAAGCGGCATACGGGCCGGACCGACATCGCGTTGACACCGGCCGGCGAGCGTCAGGCTGCCGCCTTGAGGCAGTCTCTAGACGGTCGGCGATTTGAATTGGTCCTCTGCAGTCCGTTGCGCCGAGCGAGCGAGACCTGCCGGCTGGCCGGGTACGGACAGGTCGCCGAAGTGACCGAGGATCTGCTTGAATGGGATTATGGCGTCTATGAGGGAAGAACGACGCAGGAAATCCGATCGGAACAGCCCGGCTGGTCGATCTGGACGACTTCTGTTCCCAAGGGTGAGTCGATCGAGCAGGTGGGCCACCGTGCCCAACGGGTGATCCGGCGGGCGTTGACGGTCGGCGGCGACGTGGCGCTGTTCGCACATGCCCATATTCTACGCATACTCGCCGCGTGCTGGCTTGGACTGGCGCCCGATGCAGGGCGGTTGTTCGTGCTCCGCACCGCCTCGATCAGCGTGCTCGGTTTCGAGCACGACAGGCGCGTCATGACTCGGTGGAACCTCCTACACGAGGAAGGGACATGAAAGCAAACTATCTTGGTCATGTCATCTTCTAGATGGAGGATCTGAAAGAGTCGTGTTGGCACCGGTTCGGTATCTAAGAGAAAGCGACGATGGGCAAGGCACGCCTAGAAGCATCCAGTGACGGAGTACTGGCCATCATCATCACCATCATGGTGCTGGAAATGAAAGTACCGCACGGAACCGAGTTTGTGGCATTGCAGCCGGTGATTCCGGTTTTCCTCAGCTATATCCTGAGTTTCGTATACCTCGGTATCTACTGGAGCAACCATCATCACCTGATCCATGCGGCCCGACACGTCAATGGGTCAATCTTATGGGCCAATCTCCATCTGTTGTTCTGGCTTTCATTGATCCCATTCACGACCGGCTGGATGGGCGAGAACCAGGTTGCGCCCTGGCCGGTGGCGCTGTACGGAACAGTATTGCTGTTTGCGGGATTCGCCTATTTCATCCTCACAAGAACACTCATTGCCGGGCATGGAGGGGATTCGACTTTGGCAACATCGATCGGCAAAGACATGAAGGGCAAAACGTCTCTTGCCGCATACGCGGTAGCGATCCATTTTCTTTTGCACAACCATGGATTTCTTGTGCCCTCTACGTCCTCGTCGCCGTCATGTGGCTCGTGCCGGATCGCCGAATTGAACACGCACTGACTAAGTAACGGTATGGACATAACTATAGGGTTGTGAACGAACACTGGTGAATCGTTCCAACCAGTCCGAGTCACAATGCCGTCTCGTTCCATGTCTCGCAATTGCTGCGTCAGCACCTTTTGGGACACGCCGGTGAGCGCCCGCTGCAGCTCCGAGAACCGTTTGACATCCTGGAAGAGGTACCACAAGATCACGATCTTCCACCGGCCGCCGATGAGTTTCGCCGTCGATTCCGCAGGGCCTGTCCGGCTCTTAGCCATCGGCTCTCCATTGCACGGTTCGGTATCCGGATGGTGACTGCCGCACCAGAGGGTGCCTTCTTGTTTTCGTCGCGACTCGTCTTATCAGAATTGTGTATGGCGAACCAAGATCAAAATGGCAGTGCAAAGGAGCGCCGGGAAGGAGAAGCCACCATGACTATCATGACATTGCATAAATTCGGTGCATCGGCCATGAGAAGGATGCGGTTGTCTCTGCGTCAAACGGATATGTCCGGTGCACGTGAATTTCAACAGAAGGAATGGCGAGGGAGCGATGGAGCTCGCGTCCGACGGTAGCATGCAATCGAAAGGAGCCGGCAATGAGAATACTGGCCTTTGCTGCCTCCCTGCGTGCCGCATCTTTCAATCGCAAATTGATCAAACAAGCCGTGACCATTCTCCGAGTCGCTCCGGGAGTGGAGGTCGACCTTGCCGATTTCCATGAATTTGAAATGCCGATGTATGACGGAGATCTAGAAGCCCGCGACGGGATCCCGGCCGGAGGTCGTGAGTTTATTCGACGGATTCAAGAGGCTGATGGCTTGGTCATCGCCACGCCGGAATACAATGGAGGTATTCCGGGTACGTTGAAGAACGCGATCGATTGGGCGTCGCGAACCGACCCGATCCCGTTTGAAGGCAAGCCCATTTTGTTAATCGGAGCGTCGCCCGGCGGGCTCGGCGCCGTCCGTAGCCTTTGGCACTCGCGCGTGCCGCTTGAGACCATCGGAGCCCATGTATATCCAGAAATGATGGGCGTGCCTCGCGCACATCAGGCCTTTGATGACAACGGTAGCCTGCAAGATGCCAACCTGTTGTCCCGTCTTCAGCGGCTCTTGCTGTCATACATTGACTTCGTCAGAAAACTCCACGGCTATAGTTGAAGTCGATGCGGTTGTCGAGTCGCATCACTATGCTGGAGGTCACGACCGGAATAGACATGCACGATAATATTCCTATGACATGGATACGTAGCAATAGGGGAGTGGAAACACGAAAAAGTTGATGAGTGCTATTGTCGGGCAAGCATGCTGTCGGATCTTTTTGCGCTCATGATGACTGAAAGGTAACGGATATGAAAGCGCACTATTTGGGTCACGTGGTCTTCTATGTGAAAAACCTAGATCGATCGCTCGGGTTCTACCGCGATCTGCTGGGCTTCAAGGAAGTGGGGCGGATCTTTAATGGATCAGCCGCTGCGCTGACATCAGGCCGAACGCACCATGAGCTGTTGCTCATTCAAGTGGGTGACGCTCCGGGACCGCCGAAGGGACCTCATCGGGGGCTGTATCATATCGGCATTAAGGTGGGAGACAGCTTGGATGAACTTCGAAGTGCCAAACAGGAACTGGAGCAGGCCGGCGTATCAATCGACGGCATGAGTGACCACACCGTGAGTCAGAGTCTCTATCTCAAAGATCCCGACGGCAATGAAGTGGAGCTCTACGTCGATGCGGATGAGTCGGTGTGGAAAAACAACCCGGCAGCGGTCCTGTCGCCGATTAGGCCGCTGCATCTGTAATCACAGAGTTCGTGTCGTTGCACCTGAAAGAGTTGGAGGCGCTGAGGGCTAGGGAATCACCTAGTTAGCAATCTATTGACCACACGCCGATGATGTACGCGACTACGAAACGTTCGATATGATTGGAGAGCCTGAAATGGCCAATATTGACTTGAACGCCATTGCTTTTCCGACCCTCGACGACGCTCAAATCGGCACGCTGTCTACGTTCGGCAGCCATCGTTCCTTGCATGATGGGGAATTTCTTTGGAGAGCCGGTGACAAAGAATGGAAGTTTTTTGTTGTCACCATCGGCTCGGTCGAAATCAGCGAAAATTCGAGCGGTACTAAGAAAATAGTCGCACGACACGACCGGCATGCCTTCGGCGGAGATGTCAGTCTCATGACAGGTCGGCCCGCGCTCGTGAGCGCCGTCGCTCGTGGCAAGACCGAGGTGTTCGAAATCGGACGCCAAGACATCAAGCGCATCATGAGCGAACGGCCTGTCCTCGGCGAAATTTTGCTGCGGGCATTCATTGCACGGCGGGAATTGCTCGTGGCGTCCGGCTTCCAGGGTCTGAGAGTCATCGGCTCCGGCTCTTCCCGTGACACCTTCCGCATTCGCGACTTTCTCGCCAGGAATCAGGTCCCGTTTACATGGGTTGATCTGGATCGAGAATCCCAGGTGAGTGAGATGTTGCGAGGATTCGGGCTCAGTGAGTCCGATACGCCGGTTATCATTTGTGGATCGGAACCGTTGCTGCGGAATCCATCCACTCGGGCGTTGGCGGAACTTACCGGCGTTCGACCGCTGCTGACTCAAAAGACCTATGATTTGGTCATTATCGGCGGAGGTCCGGCGGGACTGGCAGCGGCGGTGTATGGATCATCCGAGGGACTGGCAACGGTCGTCATTGATGCGATTGCCCCGGGTGGACAGGCAGGAACCTCGTCGAAGATTGAAAACTATCTGGGGTTTCCCACTGGAATTTCGGGCGGCGAACTGGCCAATCGGGCTATCCTTCAGGCGCAGAAATTCGGCGCGCAATTCTCATCGCCTTCTCGAGTGACACGACTGGCATTTGTCGATGACGTATGCCACGTCAGGTTTGACGACGACGGACACGTGCTGACCCGTTGTGTCTTGATCGCCACCGGTGCCGATTATCGCAAGCTTGATCTGCCGGGGCGTGAACGACTCGAAGGCTCCGGTGTCTACTACGCTGCCACTGTTACAGAAGCGCAAATGTGTCGCGGCTCAGACGTCATCGTCGTCGGGGGCGGCAATTCGGCCGGACAGGCGGCCATGTTTCTCTCGGAGCAGACGTCGAAAGTCTACGTGCTGATTCGTGGTGACGATCTGCGGAAAAGCATGTCCAGCTATTTGGTGGAACGCATCGAGAAGGCGGATAATATCGAGGTCCTTGCCGAGTCCGAGATTTCCAACATGCTTGGCGATGGGCGATTGGATGCGTGTGAAATTCGGAATTGCCGGACAGGCGAAGTCAAAACCATGGCAACCTCTGCGGTATTTACATTCATCGGTGCGGTCCCTTGTACGGACTGGTTGCCCAAGGAAATCGAAAAAGACTCAAAGGGATTTATCAAGACCGGCAGATCGGTCATGGATTCACCATATTGGACAGCGAAGCGGGAACCGTTTCTTCTGGAGACCAGCCGTCCTGGGGTCTTCGCCGCCGGTGATGTTCGGGTGGGCTCAACCAAGCGTGTCGCTTCGGCGGTGGGAGAAGGGGCGATCGCCGTCATGTTCGTGCACGAACACTTGGCATCCCTGTGAGGAACGGCAAGGAGGAAACACACCGTGGCGAAAACTTGCACGCATCGTAATCAAATGAGGGATGTCACGCCAAGCGCCAATGGGTGAGAAGACTGCTTGAAAATCAGAGATCACAGGGTTCACTTCCTGGCCCGCTTCTCAGGACACACAGGCAGGCATCCTCGGTACCGAATACGGTTGTATGAAGGACGAACGGCATCTCTATCTTCACCGGCGTCCCGAATGTAAAGACGTCGAAACCCTGGCGCCGGGGAAATCGGGCATCCGCCTGTGACTTCTTTCGTTTCGATCGGCGGATGAAATGACTATTGAACAGGGGGGCTCTGGCGACACGTGAAGCACTCAACCTGCTGCGTCAAGAACCGAGATTGGATTGGTCCTTTCTCTCGCCGTCCGCAGATCTCTCTCCAGGTCAACGGACAGGCAAGTTTCGGCTTGGACAAGATCAGTTACTGAAGGATGCGAATGGGCAGAGCCGGATTTCGACGCAAGATTATGCGGTGGCCATGCTGGATGAAGTCGAAAAGCCTTCGCATGCCTGCGAGCGGTTCACCGTTGGATATTAACAATCGACTGACCTTGTGCCGATGCGGCAGATCCGGTAATAAACCGTATTGCGACGGCGCGCATGCGGCATGACGTGGAACGGCTATGAGACTCAAGCCATAACTGTTCAAGACTCTGCCAAAAAAGAGGAGCCATGAGAAACGACTGGACGGCTAATCTTCTCGAGAGTGAGTGCTTATGACTAAGTCATCTATCCATGCAACAGACACTCTGCACATCAGCAAAGATGATCACGTCGTCGGACCCGATGGCGCATTAATCACGGTGGTGGGTTACTGCGATTTTGAATGTCCGTATTGCGGACGCGCCTACCCGATCATGAAGCAGCTCCGGAGTCGATTCCAAGATCGCTTGAGATTCGTCTTCCGGCATTTCCCGCTGATTCACAAACATCCTCGCGCACAACAGGCCGCGGAAGCCGCGGAAGCAGCCGACGCTCAAGGTCAATTTTGGGCCATGCACGATCTCCTGTTTGAACATCAGGAAGATTTGGAAGAGGAAGATCTGTTCGCTTACGCTGAAGCGCTCGACCTGGAAGCCGGGCGCTTTGAACGAGATTTGGCCGACCGGCGGGTTGCGATGCGCGTCGGTCGTGATGTGGAGAGCGGCCGACGGAACGGCGTCGCAGGGACGCCGACGTTCTTTATCAATGGTTCCCATCACACGGATGAGGAGACGTTGGAAGAAGTGATCGTGCGGACGATGGAAAGAAGCGTGTCGACAAACAAGGAGGACAAACCATGACAACCCAAGTGACGATCAACGATCCGGCGAAAGCGAAGGCCTATTTCGAGGCGAAGATGGCCTTTACCACCGGACCCGTGGAACTCGAACGAATGATGAAAAACAATGAGGTGAATGTCGTCGACGTCCGGGCCGCTGAAGACTATGCGGAGGGACACATCCCTGGCGCAATCAATCTGCCCAAGGACCAGTGGCAGTCTCTGAAAGGCCTGCGCAAGGATAAGGTCAATGTCCTGTACTGTTATTCCCAGGTCTGTCATCTCGCAGCGACGGCCGCGGTCGAGTTTGCGGGGAAAGGCTATCCCGTCATGGAATTGGACGGCGGATGGCGCTGGTGGCGAGACGACGACTTCACGGTCGAAAAGTGAACAAGAAGGGAGAGAAGAAAGGAGGGTGTTTATGGACGACACAAGACAAGCCTCTGACCGCCCGGTGCTTGCTCGCATCCAGGAACTGGTCGACGAAGAACACCGCTTGTTCTCCAAAGGGACGCACGGACCTTCCGAAGACGCGGATCTGCAGCGCTTATCCAAGGTGCAGGTCGAGTTGGACCAATGTTGGGATCTCTTACGACAGCGCCGGGCGCTGCGCGGCTCTCAAATGGACCCCGACATGGCTCAGGTCCGTCCCGCGCAGATCGTGGAGAATTATGAGCAATAGAAAGGAGGCAGCCTGAACGTCGGCGATCGAGTTTTGGCTACCCCAGTCTTTTATCTGGAGGATCCGGTTTGTTTGCTGAGTTTGTCGCTGCGCTGCATCGACTGTTGCTTCCGCCGCAAAAAGTGAATTTTATCGAGGCCGCCGCCTTGCCGCTCGTCGGCGCCAGCGTACCCGAACTGTTGGACCACAGTGGCTTTTCTCGCGTCATGATTTTCACGCGCCGCCGATCTCCGTGAAGCCGAGCGGCGCAGCCCACCACCCCGCGCTCGAGACGCATGCCCTGGATTTCCAGCAAATTGAGCCCATGATCGCAAGCTCGGCAGTGACCTCTTCAGGAAGCGGAACAGCAAAGGATTGTAGAGGACTATCGGAACAGCATGGGCCAGGGCGAGACGGATCGATTATCTGTTCCACAAGGGCCGGCTTCCAAAGCCAAAAGCCCGTCTGCAACAGGGACTGTTCGGAGAACCGACAGCACTCTTCGGTCAACCGGGATCCGACCACTACGGTGTGTTGAATACCTATGATCTCGACCCTCCCGGTGTTGATCAGTCTTTCGCGATACTGCAATTTACTAAGCTTTGAGCAGCAAGAGAGGGGAGCCGGCAGCGCTCTCCCGCTTCGTCTTCGTGTATATTGCGGCGTGGGGTTGGGGACTATCGAACGCCGGACGCGGCGCCGCCGGCACATGCCGTACGGCACGCAATGGTCGGAGGGAATGCGCATGTCGGTAAAAGTGACGATCGGCCCTCCCGTCATTTCAATTAATCATGGTAATACATTCTTGGTCTCCGAGTTCGACGGCTCCATCACGGATGCCTCCGACCAGGGCCTCTATTCGCGGGACACTCGGTATCTCAGCCGCTATCAACTGTATATCGACGGCGAGCCATGGATCTTTCTCAATTCCGGCGCGATCGCCTATTACGCGTCACGAACCTATCTCGTGAATCCACCGGTATTGACGGAGCATGGAACGATCGAAGCCGGAACCCTGGGACTCGTGCTGGGCCGCACGATCGGAGAGGCGCTCCATGAAGACATCGACATCCGAAACTATAGCTCACACCGCGTGCGCTTCAATCTCGAACTCCTGATCCGCAATGACTTCGCCGACATCTTTGAAGTCAGAGCCAAAGCGTTGACGCGTAGAGGTCATATCCAGACCGAGTGGACGAGCGAAGGTCAACGGTTGATCAGCCGCTATGTTCACCGTGATTTCCGCAGGGCCCTGGTCCTGTCCCTAGAGGGGTGCGACTCGCAGGCTCTGTACGGTAACGGACGCATCAACTTCGCGGTCGATCTCTCGCCCGGCGCCGCCTGGCATGTCTGCTGTAAGTACCACATCGAGGAAGACGGCGTCCTTCGGCATGCCCCCGGCGACTGTGCTCACGTGTGCGAGGGCTCCCGCCCCGGTCAAACTTTGGCGCAGTGGAAGCAAGTGACCACTCAGATCACCACCTCAAATGAGGAATGGTACCGGCTGTACCGGCAGGCGGTCGAAGATATGGCGGCCCTGCGCCTCGCGGCTGACGAGAAATGTCCGGATGAGTGGCTGGCCGCCGCCGGGGTCCCTTGGTTCGTCAGCGTCTTCGGTCGCGACAGCCTGATCGTGAGCCTGCAGAACATGATGGTCTATCCCGATTTCGCCAGGGGCACGCTCAAGCGTCTGGCAGAGCTCCAAGCGACCGAAATGGACGACTACAGGGACGCGGAGCCGGGAAAGATGCCTCACGAGCTCCGGGTCGGTGAGCTGGCCCATTTCAAACGGGTTCCCCATACCCCCTATTACGGAACCGCCGACGCGACCATCCTCTATATCATTGCATGGCACGAGGCGTGGAAGTGGTTGGGCGACGAAGGGCTCGTTGCCCGCTATGCGGAGACAATCAAGCAGTGCTTGCGGTGGATCGATCAATACGGAGACCGTGACGGGGACGGATTCCAGGAGTACCAGACCCGCTCCGACAAGGGCTACGAAAACATGGGATGGAAGGATGCCGGCGACGCGGTTCTTTATCCGGACGGCTCGCCGGTGAAAGGACCCAAAGCGCTTTGCGAGCTACAAGGATATGTCTTCGATGCGAAGCGCCGGGCCGCCGAGTGCGCGGAATATCTCGGCGATTCCGACCTGGCGGCGAACCTCCGGCGCGAAGCCGCGGTCCTGCAACAACGGTTCGAAGAGCGGTTTTGGTGCGAGGGCCTTGGGTATTACGCGTTCGCCTTGGATGGCGACAAGAAGCCGGTCACGACGATCGCTTCCAACGCCGGCCATCTGCTGTGGAGCGGCATCGTCCGTCCGGACCGCGCCGAACGAGTGGTGCGACGATTGCGTGAACCGGACATGTGGAGCGGATGGGGCATCCGGACTTTGTCCGCGCGGCATCCGGCGTACAATCCGTTCTCCTATCAAAACGGGTCAGTGTGGCCGCACGACAACGGCATCATCGCCATGGGCTTCAAACGATATGGGTTTGCACAGGAGGCGGGCTTGATTGCCCGTGATATCAGCGAGGCCGGCCGCTATTTCCTGCTCAATCGCCTGCCGGAGCTGTATGCCGGCATTGAACGGGGGCCGGGGACGTTCCCGGTGCAATATCTCGGCGCCAATGTGCCGCAGGCCTGGGCGGCGGGCAGCGTGTTTCAGCTTCTCCGGGCCATTCTAGGGCTTGAGGCCGATGCGCCCAATAAAACGCTCTATCTCGATCCCGTGCTTCCACGGTGGCTGCCGGACCTCACGGTTCGTCAACTCCGGATCGGCAAGGCGACGCTCGATCTTCGCTTTTGGCGTGAAGGGACCATCACCAGGCATGAGGTGCTCGCCCGGCAGGGCGACGTGCGAGTCGAAGCGCGCGACACATCCCGAACGAACGGCTGATCGACGCAATGTTCCTGTTCCGATTCGGAGCCGAGGAAGTTCACGGCCAGGGACGCCATAGTGCGAGGGGTGATGTGGGAGAGTCAGTGAGAATAAAATCGGCACTGTTATGTGGAAGCTTCAGTAAGGCTGCAGGAAATCACCTTCCCATACCTCGTTAATCACGCCACTCTTGTTAAGAACACTCATAAACATCTGCGTCCTTTCACTTGCCAAGGTGAAGATGTGCAGGAAGAGGGCGGCGATAAGTGTGAGGGAAGCAGAGAGAAGAAATCGGGTATCCTCAGAAAAATCTTCTCGTTTTCTATTTGATCGGTGGCTAGACTTCTACTACTTTAGATAGCTCTTTTGCCGATGAAAGGATACTGAAGTTCCGTGGACGGACACACCGATAAGACCGACCATGACCACATGCATGGCACGCTTGATTCAGCTATCCTGACGAGTCAGCGAGGGCTCTGGGCGCTCAAGTGGTCCTTGGGTGGGTTGCTGGTCACCGCCTTCTTCCAATTGGGCATTGTCCTCATCTCCGACAGTGTCGCCTTGCTGGCAGACACCATTCACAATTTTAGCGATGCAGCGCTCAGCATCCCTCTTTGGATCGCTTTTAGAATGTCTGTGGCATGTTCCTTCCGGTGTGCGTGCCAGACTTTAGGTAACCGGGCTGGGAATCCGACCACACATAGTCCGGCAATCGCCGATTGGTTCGAGGACGTGGGGTCACGTCGTCTGGGCTGGCCGGCTCATTCGTGACAAGGCGGTGAAGAGACCCTCAAACAATGCGATGCCGCGCTGCTCGATCTCCTTGTCGGGTAATCCCGCTTGCAGCCACCCTTTCAGGATCAGTTCCAGACCAGCCGTTTCAGGCCGGGCATAGCGGCCATCACGGAGATCAATCTCATGGATGATTTCTGCGAGACCCTCCAGGCCCGATTCTTTAAGGCCGAAGGCGCTCATCATCGTTTCGAAGGTGCAGCAATTCCCCTGATGTCCGAACTCGGCCTCGCGCATGTCGAACCCAACCTCTCCGGACTCTGAGCGGGTGGCATAGCGGATTTCCGCTGTCGGGTTGATGAAGCGTCGAATCAGCCAGGCACAGGCCAGCCGATCAACATGCGGGCGCGGGCGCGTCACCCATCTCGCATCGCGATAGTCTGCGAGCTTCTTGGCGGCCACCGGAGCCGCTACTCTATTCCCTTGCCGGAGCTGCTCCTGAATGCGGCGCAATAAGTCGGTCACCTTGACCGCGTCCAGTGAGGGGAAAAAATCCACTTGGGCGATTTCCGCTTGCCGCTTGCGCAGCTTTTCCAGTTTGTCTAAACCCTCCGCACGGGCGAGGGCCTTTTTGCCCCACCGCAGCGATTTCTCCAGCTCTGTCGCCTCGCTTTCGAGTTCGGCATACTTCACTCGGCAGCTCTCCTGAAAGAGTTCCACCAGCTTGGCATCGGGAAGCCCTTCGAACCGGTCCACCCGCATCACCACCGCGTCGCCGCCGATCTGCTGCACTTCCTGCGCAAGCCATTGGAACGCTTCCACGCACTCGTCATGTGGCGGCAGGACATACACACCGGCTTTGGCCGTCACCGCTCCCATGCGCTGCAACCTCCGCCAAAATGAGACGCGTGCGCTCGAGGCGCGTTTGACGGAGAGTGAATAGGAAAAGACGACCCAGCTCATAGGCTTCGTAGAAAAACACATTAACGTGTATTTCAGTGAATTGCAATATCTGTTACAGTGTATAGAAGGATCTCTCTCACACTCTGCAGGCCTTCTGTGCTTCAGCGTTTGGCAGAAAGGAGATTCACCATGCGTATCATCGGACTGTTCTTGATCACCCTGATGTTGGAGTCGTGCACCAACCCGATCTTTCCTGCCGATGTTATGAAGGGCGCCGAAACCGACTCCTTTGACATTCAGTCCTGAGAGGACCAGGCATACCACCCGTCGAACACGGCCTTTGTCCCCCACAAAGTAGAATTGGCGGGGATGATTCTCCAAGTGAGTCACAAGCCGGACGGTATTGTCATTTTGGCCAAAGAGCAGCCCCTTGATGCAGATCCGACGTCGAGCTCGGCGCCGGCGGAACGGGAGAACGCGCCCTGGTTCGCGATCATCTTTCAGGGGCCTGTGGAGCCGAAGATGTTGCAGACGGGCAATCGGCTGCTTGCGGTCGGGATGACCAACCGCGCCAGCGCGGAACTGTTCGGGGGAGCTCCGCGCATGCTGCCACATCTGACGGCGCGATGCCTGCACATCTGGAACACCGAAGAAGTGAAGAACATGTATCTCTGCACCAGCGATACCAGCTCCGCAGGCCGATATCCTGCGGACGAACGAACCTTCTGCCTTGAAGATCCCAAGGGAAGCGATGGCGAGGAGAAAACGAGCGCTGGAGGTTCGTGAAAAGCGGCGAGAGGGTCGGCCCAGAATGGAGCCGCCTTCGTCTAGCGGCGATTGCCATGAAACGTTTCACTGAGGTCCTTACGGCAAGGGATATAAGGAGTAGTCATGAGCAGCTTCCAATGAAATGATCTCATGAAGCACAAGGTGCCGAAACCATAAAGGAGGTCCGACATGCATGCCATGACCTACAAAACAATGGACGAAGCGGTACGCGGGTTGAAGGAGCGCGGGTTTGCCGCGAACTTCGAGTTTCTGAAGAATGCCTTTCGCGATGTCGAGAGCGGCAAAACCTTTCAACCGGGCGAGTTGACGATTGTGGAACATCATCGGTTCGAAGGTGCCAGCGATCCGGACGATCTCTCGATCGTCTATGCCATAGAGGCCAACGACGGTACACGAGGAGCGCTCACCGATGGCTATGGCGCCTATGCCAATCCTGATCTGGGCGCCTTTCTTAAAAAAGTCCCCATGAGAGAGAATCTGTAACTCATGCCCTCTCGCTGCCCGTCATCTTCTACAACTTGGTGCAGCATGTGATGGCCGGAATCGTTCATTTTCTCAAGTACAGGATGATGAAGGAGGACTAGTTTACTTAATGGAACAGGACACGAGGCATTTTCCACCGTATGAGCCCTTCGCCCATTGTTGTTGGGAGGAGGTCACATGACGTTGAAGGTCATAAACGCGAGGTATTTATGAAACCCTCATCTATTGGGCTGTGGTGTGGCGCTGCGCCGGCTCTCTTGCTCAGTACGACGCTCGCGATCGCCGCCGATGTGCAACTCTGGAATTTTGATCGTGACCAGCCGGGGAAGGTTCCACCCGGCTTCCAAATCGGAACGCTGTTTGATGGGCGGCCGGCAGGTGAGTGGCAAGTCACCGCCAGCGACAAGGCTCCCAGCTCACCCCATGCCTTGGCTCAACTCCAAAGAAAAGGGGCGGAGCATGCCTACAAAACGGTGCTGATCCAAGGCACAGAGTCGGAGAATATCGACCTCAGCGTGAAGCTGCTGCCCATTGATGGCAAGGCCGATATGGGTGGCGGGCTCATCTGGCGGGCAACTGACGATCGCAATTACTATCTCGCTCGGGCCAACCCTCTGGAACAAAACATCCGCATCTACCGGGTCGTGAAAGGGGTGCGGCACATGCTCCAGAATTTCGATCATGTCATTAATGTTCGCCAGTGGCGCCAGCTGCGCGTGCGGATGGAGGGGTGCAACATCCACGTCACCTTCGATGAGCGATCAGTATTTAAACTGTGCGACGAAACGTTTACGAAAGGGCGTATTGGGCTGTGGACCAAATCGGACGCGGTCACGCATTTTGACGATCTGCAGTTAGAAGTGCTCGGTAATAAGTAACGCGTTGTCTAGTGGCACAATGTTAAAGGGATTCGTATAAATAAATGGAGGGCACCATGAACCGCACAATGATTGCCATAAGTCTGTTGGGAATGGTGTGCTTGTGTGCAGTACCGGCTGAAGGCGAAGCAGCTTCTGGCAGCCTTGATACGAAAGCGATTGAGCAAGCCATCGGCAAACCCGGTGAGATGAAGGACGATGTCTATAAAGTGTCGCTGCCCCGCAAAGATTTGTCGGTCACGCTGAATGGAGTCCAGCTGAAACCCGGCTTTGCGCTCGGAACCTGGATCGCATTTAAACAGGCAGGCCATGACGCGGTTTTGGACGGAGATCTGGTGTTAACCGAACACGAAGTCGGTGCCGTGTTTAACCAACTTCGAAAAGTAGGCATTCAAGTGAGTGCTCTCCATAACCATCTGATTGGTGAGACGCCCAAGCTCATGTTTCTCCATATTGAAGGTAAAGGCGATGCAGGGAAAATGGCCACGCAGATCAAGGAGGCCTTAAGTCTCACGGGTACGCCGATGGAACCGCAACTTGCCGGTGCGACCCCGATTGTGATGAGCACTGCCGGTGAGGAGGTCGATTTTGATGTCGAGGCTATTCAGAAGGAACTCGGCTACAAGGGCAAGATCAAAGATGGCGTGTTGCACGTCTCGGTGCCCAGGCCGGAGTCCATTAAGCTGCATGGAGCACTACTGCCCCCAAGCATGGGAATGGCGACCGCGCTCAATTTTCAATCAGCGGGAGGGAACAAGGTGGCTACGACCGGGGACTTTGTCATGGTGAGTGAAGAGGTGGATCGAGTCACCAAGGCATTGGCCGAACATGGCATTCTGGTCACGGCCCTGCACAACCATTTGGTTCATGGATGGCCGGATTTGTATTTCATGCATTTCTGGGCGGACGATAGTGCCGAAAAGGTCGCCAAAGGGTTACGGGCCGGCCTCGATGCGATGAAGAAAGGTTAGACCATCATTCAGATGGAGCCTCCGGAGACGCCTGAAAAAAGTCGTTGCATTTAAACATAAATAAGAACCATTAATGCGATGAAAAATTCATGAACTTCCTGCCGCATAGGTTCCATCAGCCTACCGCTTTCTCCCACAGTGACGGCGGTTCCAAACGGTGAAACCACCGCAATGCCGCGTTGAGGTGAGGTGCCGCCTAAGACCTTCGGCTCTTCATGCAAGTTTTTGAGCGTACATATACGTATAGACTGTTGAGATAAATAGAGCCTTTACGCGACAGCGATTATGTCGCAGTTGATACGGTGAGACATTGCACAGTGCGTGCTGAGCGATCCCTAAGACGTTCTCACCGTCATGAGAGTTACACCTGCTCAACATCGTTGAACGAATTTCAATCATGCACCCCAACGATCGCAGCGCGAAGTTATAGTCTCCGGAACCAGTGATCCGATGACCCGCGTGTTCTTATTTAATTCCGGATCACTCCAACATCGCTATGAGGGCTACCCTATTCCATACTTCTCGCACAGGACGTATCTTGCGTCGCATTGAAGGATGCATAGAGCCGGATTGCCACCAAATATTGCGCCCAGGGCACAGCCTAAAATACACCAGCCCATATTTTTGTCACATTGATCAAAGTAAGGAGGTGGCGCTGGCAGCGGCGGCGGTGGGCATATACCGTAGCAACGACAACGACAACCAGAAGCGCACACGGAGGGTAATGGGCAGCCTGGCCGGCTCCGATCGCAATCCATGCAATCTAAATAGCACTTCGAATAACAATTGTTTGCGGCGAGTAATTGCTGTGGTGACACCACGGCTTCCTCGGCTGAATCGTCAGATCCAAGTGTTTGGTAATATCTGACCATCCTATAGAGCGAAGCTTCGGCAGTAAATCCTGGCATGTTTATGGCGCGCATGTCACATCTCCTTTTCTTTTCAGTGGAAGAAGTTTAACGATCATAGTAAGGCGACATTTTCGTGACCAGGAACGGAAACTCCTCGGTGACGTCGACGCGCACAAAGTACTTCTCGGTCACGTCGGTCTGACGATGCGTAAACGAAAAGATGGCCTCGACAATCTTGCGAATGCCGCTCAAAGACGATGGCTGGACATTGACGGCAGTGAGAGAACAATCTCGGTTATGACATTCGGTTACGGTCGCATAGATGGCCGGATAGCGCATGGCGAGGTAATTCATCGCCCGGTATTCATCCGTCGCGCCGGCATTATCCGTCATCTGTATAATCCGATCGAGAAGTTCGCCTGCGGTGGCGGTAAATTTCTCGGCCGCAATTTTCTCTGGTTTGGGGATGGATTTGATGAACACGTCCCGATCGAAGGAATAGATTTGGTCGAACACGATTATAGGCACCATCAGTCCGTTGCACATCTCCGGCGGGGCGATAGGGCCGCGCACACCGATGACGACGTCGATATCGTTGGGACTTTGAGCGGGACGGATGGCTTCCACCAGAAGATCCAAGTCTGCGGGATCTCGCGGCATTAGGAGATAGGTTTCCAGGCCCTGAATCGTCAGTACCCAACATAACTGGCGCACCAAATATCGGTGCTCACGCTTGGACAGCACAGCATGGAAGGTCTGCTGGTCGGTTTTCCCCGCCGAGTCTGAGCGCCCCGTCGCCTGAGCAAATTCTTTCTGTGCGGCGAGGCTAGGGAAACGCGTCTCGACCCGTCCAATGGCATAGACATAAGATGGCCTCCCCTTCTCGGTGGAATTCATATCTGCTATCCCCACGCTGCTACAGCTAGGACATCCGGCCTGCGGCGCGATTGAGACGGAGGTATGCATCTGGGTAGGAAATGCGGTCTGACGCACTTCACTCCCCCTAACCGGCTGGCTTTCCGGTGGTTCCGGAGTTTGAGTTGCTTCATTCATAATGCTTTTCCCTTCAGTCTTCGGGATCTCCAGTCATGGTGACAGTCGCGAGTGGGAGACCACGACTCCATCCACAATCAGGGGATGAACACCACCCAACGATTGAGTGCCGCTGCCCGCTGATAGCAGCCTCCGCATGGCTTGATACCAAAATATGAGGTCGCTTGCTTGATCACATCGCCGAGCCCGATTTCCTCGTCGGTTACAAATCCGGGCAGGCGAACTCGGTGTGACGGCTGTTGGCTCTGGTCGTGGAGCACTTGCTCCTCACGGTAGTTGGTCATCAGACTCACCTCCCTTCAGTTATTGTTAGCAAAGCGTGGTAGGCCGCTTGAGCGTTCAGCAACGGTCGAACGACCGAGGCGCGCCTCGGGTAGAAAGGCGCGTCACGGCAAACCATCGTGCATGACACTGCCAATCCATTGGGCAAGCAATTCATGTACCGGCTTAGAAGAGAAGGTTAGGTAACACAGCGATGTAAATGAAAAGGGCGGTTTGAAAATGATTGGACTGATTATCTAACTATTGAACAGGTGAGTACTTTCGCAATCTCCTAAGGTGCGGATCTTGTTTCTTCCGAGGAGAGAAAGCGGGATAAGGCTTCGGTTCTTCAGGGAAGTTTGGGAGCGTACATGTACGTATAGACTGTTGAGATAAATAAAGCCTGTAGGAGACAGGTGACGGGTGTCAGTCTGACACAGTGAGGCTGTGCGCGGCCGTCCGGAACGCTCCAATTTTAAGGCGTTCTCATCGCCATGATAGTTCCACCTGCTCATCATCATATTGATGCCGAATTTTCTTCGTTGAAGGAGAAGAGGAAGTTCTGCGTCTGTTTGAAACAATACACGAGACATTAGCGAGGAACCTTAAGCTGCTGAAAACTAGCGTGGAGGAAAGTGCTCTATTCGATATGGCGGCCGTAGTGGAAGGCGGCGCGGGTTGACCAGGCTCGTTAACATGAATTCGGACGATCCGTCCCCATTAAGGTTCACGGGCCCTAGCGCACAAGAGGAAGTTCCTCCCATCGCGTTGTGTAGCGGGAGCTGTGGAAACTGGGTTTTATACACACTTGGACATTGGCCGATCGTCAATGCAATACCCCTATTGAATCTAAATCAATTCACCAAGAACACAAAAGAATACGATAAGCGGCGATACGTATTTATTTTGAGCGGCGAGTGCGGAAGCGCTCAGGCAAATATCTTGAGGATGAAATAATTTACTGCTTTTATGAATGGACTCTAGCCAAGTTTCAATAATAAGAGTAAAGGACTAATCGCACAGCCCACAACCGTTTATGCAGCAACTGAGTTCTGTAGTCGGAACACGGTTAATTTCTGAGGAATCGGGTTGAACGAAGAATTCCATAACACAACCATAGTAACTAATTATAATGTTCTGATGGATTGTACCTAATATAAGATGATGATTTCACTGTCTTATCGTTCCATCACATTCCTATCAGCGTTATAAGGAGGCACACAATGGCGGATCTGCTTGGACCGCAAAACACACCCTTCACGTTGGACACCATGGGTCGTTTCCTGTGCAACACGCTGCGGGAGGCGACGGACAGCGTTAATCAAGTGCTGCACGGGCATACTCATCCCTTCGACGTTATCATTGTCGGCGGAGGGACGTTCGGAAGCGTACTGGCCGAGCGGCTCTTGACGCTTGATCCGACAAATAGTCGCAGAATTCTGATATTGGAGGGCGGCCCATTTGTCATACCCGAGCACGTCCAGAACATGACGTTTGGTGACCCCACTCCCCCCATGCGCGTGCCGTGGGAGGCTCATCCTGGTTTGAACTTTGCCGCTGCTGGTCTGCTGTATGCCGTCGGAGGGCGTTCACTGAAATGGGGCGGCTGGTCACCTGAACTTCTGCACGAAGGCGCCAAGGGCGATGAGATGGCCGGATGGCCGGGCACCGTTGCCGCCGAACTCAAGGCCACCTATTTCCACCAATCCGGTGGGCAGATCGGCGTCAACAGCACCAATGACTTCATTTTTGGTCCCTTGCATAGGGCACTCCGTGCGCGCCTCTTTGCGGGCCTCACCGGCGCGGGCGCTCCGGCATCGGCAATGGCCCTGAATGATCTTCCGGAGAGTCCACTGGTTCGAGCTTTTCGTGTGCAAAACGGCGTCGATCCCACCGATGCGGAACTACGGAGCATGCTCGACCTTCCATCGACCGACACCACACCGCGGGCGCAATTGCTCAACATGCTCAAGCTGGAAGCCCCATTGGGCGTTGAAGCGCATGCAGAGGCCGGAGATTTTCCAGGCAACAAGTTCAGCGCCGTTCCCCTGCTTACCAAGGCATCGCGCCTGGCGGCGAACGAAGCGGATGGCGTCGGCCCGGAAGCGGATGCGCGCAAGAGGCTCATGGTTGTCGGCGGGTGCCACGTGCAAGAATTGATCACCGAGACGCAAGGCGATAATTGGGTACGCGTCATCGGCGTCCGTGTCATCGGACCAGGCAACGAGACGGTCGAGTACATGCTCAGGCCCCCACAGCCGGACGGACGCCAAGGCATCGCGGTGCTTGCGGCTGGGACGATCGAAAGCACGCGCATCGCGTTGACGACGTTTCAGCAGTCGCTTGCTGGTCGTGCCGCCCAGCGGATGGGCCAGAATCTTATGTGCCACCTGCGCTCGAACTTCGGCATGCGGATTCCGATTGCCGCGTACCCCGGCTTGCCCAAGGCCCTCGCAGCATCAGCCTTGTTCCTCAAGGGCAAGACACAAATCAACGGGAAGGACCGTTTCTTTCATCTGCAAATCACGGCGTCGGCGGGCAGCACCGCACTGGCGGATTCTGAGGCGGAACTGTTCAAAAAGGTCCCCGACCTCGATTCCATGGAGAAGCTGCGGCTGGCCGACGACAAGAGCATCGCACTGGTGTTGCGCGGCATCGGCGAAATGTCGCCGCACAATCCCGACAGTAACGTCACGTTGACGGACCAACCTCCGCAAGACTTCTTCCGTCCACGCGCCGAGGTTGCGATCGGGAATGCCCACGATAATGATCCCAATGCGAGCCAGCAAACGCGCGACGACAACGCGTTCTGGAACGTGATGGACGATTTCACGGAGCAGGTGGCATTGATCTTCGCCAATGGCCAACCGTTCGAACTGCTGACGAAGACCCAAGTGATACCCATGGCGGGCACAGCCACGGCGGCCGACATTCGCAATGCATACCCGCGAGAGGGGGATCGCCGGGATGGGTTGGGAACAACTCACCACGAGGCCGGCACGCTCTGGATGGGCGATGACGTGGCGCAGTCTGTTACCAATGAGTATGGCCGCATTCACGATACGACCAACTGTTATGTCGCCGGACCGGCCCTTTTTCCCACCATCGGTTCACCCAACCCTATGTTGACCGGTGTCGCTCTGGCTCGGCGTACCGGCCAGAAACTGACGGATAGCGTCCTGTCCTCGGCAAAGATAAACCCCGAACCGGGTTTCACCTCCCTGTTTGACGGCACACGCGCCTCTTTAAGCCAGTGGAAGTTGTTCGGTCAGGGCAAATTTTATTTGCGCGACGGCGTGATCGTGGCGCGTCCCTTCGGCGGCTTAGGATTGCTCGCGTTCCCTCAAGGCTTCAATGATTTCGAATTGCGGCTGCAGTTTTTCTTGGACCGCGTGGATGACAATTCCGGCGTCTTCGTGCGCTTCCGCAATCCGATCAAACCCGTGCCTCGCCGCGACGGCAGCGGCAGCGATATCTATAAGGATTTGCCATTTGTCGCGGTTGATACCGGCTTTGAGATCCAAATCGACGAGCTTGCTCTGGGAAATCACGACAAGGGCGAACCCGACGGCATGGACAAGAAACGTACCGGCGCAATCTATGATATTCCCACCACGCCCGGCTGGATCCAGCAAGCCTTCACTGGCCGAGTGAGGCAGGCCAAGCTCAATGTCTGGAATGACTATTCCATCCAGGTTCGCAAAGTGGCCGGCGGCGATCTCTACACCGTGTATCTGAACGGCGAATTGACGACGACATACACCAATACGGACAACTACCGTGGCAAGCCGGTGTCGGCTGACGCCGATTCCGGCTGGATCGGCCTGCAATCGCACACGGGACGAGTTGGCTTCCGGAATATTCGGATCAAAGTGTAAGGGAAAACCTGTTTGCTCTGAAAAAGCTATTTTCAAGAGTAAAACGAGAGCATCAGGAGGAGAGGCCTATTGCCTCTCACCCCAGCGGCGAGACCGCATGAGTTCCATGCTTGTCCGAATGGTTAATCAAGGCTTCGGCCATGATGGAGCGGCAGGAATTTCCCGTACAGAGAACGAGCATGCTGACTGCATCGCTTTCCGTCAGCCGCAACACCCGGCGGTTGCTTCCAAAGGCTCGCAGCAATCAGGCGTTCCCTTGGTTTCCGGGGTGCAACAAGCACTTTCGTTCATGGCCGGATTCTTTCCATAAATCTGCGCGTCTTCCATCGTCCGGTAAGTTTCCCATGCCACCCCCGCCGGGTCTTGCACCCATGTTTTGTCGGACTTGGCATAACAGCAAACCGTTTCCCCTTCATTAAATGCGGGCAGGGCTGCGCTTTGTATCCGTCCGCGAACTTCATCCAGCTCGCCATGGTCATCAACCTGAATTCCAAGATGGTCAACGCCTTTCTTGCCGGCGCGGGTCGAAATCGCAAAATTCACGCGTGGATCATCAAGCAACCACTTCGCATAGTCGGTTTTGGTCTTCACCGGAGCGGCACCAAACAGAGCACTATAAAAGGGGATGGCATGCTCGATATTTTCCACACCGATATGGATATGCACGCGTTTCATGATGTTTTCTCCTTTCCTTTGGACGGGCAACAGCTTGGCATCTCGATGACGGAACATCCGCGCTTTTTATCCTCGCGGATACTGGCGAACTCCATGCGGCAACAATCCTTCACCATGTAGCGGATGAGATCGGTAAAAAACTCAAAATTCGCCCGGTAAATAATAGAGCGTCCTTCGCGCTGCGAGAGGACAAGCCCCGCATGACTCATCCGCGATAAATGGAAGGACAGTGTGTTATGGGGAATGCCGAGTGTCTCGCTTAAAATTCCGGCGGGCGCACCATCCCTCCCATGCTCGACGAGCAAGCGGAACACCCGCAACCGGGTTTCCTGTGAAAGAGCCTCAAAAGCAGCCACTGCGTCATGTATGTCCATATGTCCAGAGTAGTGGACTAATAGAAGTTTGTCAAGGGCTTCTACGAATAGAATTGATAATTAAGCGGTGTGCAGGATTCTTTCGTCATCTGCCGAACCGTCGCTGCAAGGCGAAGGAGAAGCGGTTCAAGGGTATTACCGGGTCGACGCGATTTGCCGGCAAGATCATTGCCGACCGGCATTGCCGAAGGTTCAGATGCCGAATCGGAACGGGTTTGTCGCGGACCCGCGGCCGGATGTGCGGTAGCCGGCACTAACGCATCGACCAGGCAAGGATGACCGAGCCGGAGTCATGGTGCGTGTTTACGGCACGTGCGTATTCGCCGGATCTTTGGGCCAGAGAATCAGGATGCCCGCGACTCCCGCCAATAATGAAGCAATAAAGACGGCAATTTTGGCGACCGCGTAGTCGTCGGCGTTGGGAAACGCCTGACCCGCAATAAATAAGGACATGGTAAACCCGATGCCGGCCAGCGCGCCGGCGCCGAATAGTTGGCGCCATGAATAAGCCGTCGGCTTCACCGCAATCCCGAAGCGCACCGCCAGCCAGGCAGCTGAAAAGATTCCAAGCGGTTTTCCGATTACCAAGCCGCATATGATCCCCGCCATTAGGCGTCCGTGCCCTTCGAACACACCGTGCGACCAGACCACGCCGGCATTGGCCAATGCGAAGATCGGCAGCACGACGTAGCTGGACCAGGGCTCGACCGATCGAAGCAGTTTGCTGGCCGGCGATTCGATCCGATCATGGATGACATCCAAGGCCTGAAGGGCCGGCTCCGACGGCCCGTGGCGCATGACGTCGCCGGCGCGCTTCATCTCCGCCCGCAACACCGCTTCCGCCTGCCCCATCAGCGCGCGAAGGTTTGCCGGAGGACGCGTGGGGGTGACGGCGGCAAGGATCACGCCGGCCAGAGTCGCATGCAGCCCCGAGCCATGCAGGCAGGCCCAGAGCACCACCCCGACCACGGCATAAGGCAATGAGCGGTAGACACCCCACCGGTTGAAGGCAGCCAGTAATCCCGTCACGGCAAGCGAAGCGAGCAGATACTGCATGTCGATCGCGTCCGTATACAGCATGGCGATCAGTGCGATTGCCACGAGATCGTCCATGATGACTGCGGCGGTGAGGAACACCCGCAACTCGATCGACACCCGTTCTCCGAGCAGGACGATCAATGCCACGGCAAAGGCGGTATCCGTGGCGATCGTCATCCCCCAACCCGCGTGCCACGGACCGGGCGGAACTATGACCAAATAAATCAACGCCGGCGCAATCATGCCGCCGCATGCGGCGAGGATCGGAAGCGCGGCGGCCTGTCTCGTGGCCAAGCGGCCCACTGTGAATTCCCGTTTGATTTCCAGCCCCACCACCAGAAAGAAAATGGTCAGCAATCCGTCGTTGATCCATTCGAGGACGGGCATGGTGAAATCACGGCCGCCGATGTGAAGACCAAAGGGCTCGTGCCACCAGGAGGTGAATGCCGAACCAAGCGCCGAATTGCTGAGCAGGACCGCCACGACCGTCATCAGCAACAACGAGAGGCCGGCTGACGGCGCCCATCGAACGAAATCCACCGTCGCAGTGTGAAGACGATGCCCCAACGAGCCCAACATGGCTTCAGCCAACGAGCTCTCGTCCCACGCGCCCTCATACCGACGGTTGTTCAGATAAAAGGTCGGCGTTTCCAGCACGCCGCTGCGCTGCGCGCTCCGAGCGTCCTCGGCAACTCGATCACTGGCCGCTCGTCGCGTCGTCTCATCCCAGGCATCGCGCGGCGGCAGATCGAACTCTGAGGCGATCCGATCGAGGTCTCCTTCATGGAACGTCGGCCCTTGCTTCATCAGAGCATCGTGCATCGGCCAAAATCGGCCGGTCGTCTTTGACGCATATTCGGCAAGCTCGGCGGCTCGTTCGGCCTCGTCGCTGCCTGGAATGGGTCGATGCCGAAATACGTATCGCATTCGATCGCCGAACCGATCGCGCAATTCGGCAATGATTTCGTGCGCAGCATGGCAATAGGGGCAGGCATAGCTGCCGTACTCGACGAGGGTCATGTCGGCATGAGAGTTTCCGAGGATGTGATCCCGTGTGCTATCGACAGGGCGATCCAGTTTCGTCGCGTTTGCATGGGTCATACGTGATGATCCGTCGAGAGAATCGGAAAAACGGCGGAGATTTTCTTATACCATCTCCGGGAACATGAACGGAACGCCGTCCCGACAACCGAGAGAATCGTTGATTGTTTTGTGTCCGTCTTCAGGGTTGATCTGAGCCTGAACCGAGCGCAAGATGGCTCTTAGGCAAAAACCGGCGCGACTGCGATCGAGAATGATGGGTGTACCTATGGGGCACGACGAAAGGTGCTTCCGCATGCGAGAGAAAGGAGGTGCACATATGGCTACCATGTGCTCACATTTGAATCAAATTCATGATGTCACGCCGAGCGCCGAAGGCTGTGAAGACTGTTTGAAGACCGGGGATACCTGGGTCCATCTTCGCCTGTGCTTGTCCTGCGGACATGTGGGGTGTTGTGATTCATCCAAAAATACTCATGCGACGAAACACTTTCATAAGACGCACCATCCGATCATACAGTCGTTCGAGCCGGGAGAGCATTGGCGCTGGTGTTATGTCGATGAACTCATGATGTAACCGTTTGCCTGTCGGGCTATTCGACAGGGCACATTCATGGGAGTCGGACAGAAAAGCGGCCGGCGATGCCGGGCCGGACTTGAGGCGGGCATGAATCCGACGAGGAACTTGCGATGGCGCGCGTGATCAAGGCGCTCGTGTTCGACCTGGACGGCGTGCTCATCGACTCGGAGCAGGTCTGGGATGAGGTTCGAGAATCCTATGCCCGAGAGAATGGGGGAAGATGGCACGCCGACGCCCAGACCGACATGATGGGCATGAACTCACGCGAATGGTCCCGGTACATGCATGACGAGATCGGCTTGCGACAGTCCCCTGAGGAGATCTCGCAGCAGGTCGCCGACCGTGTCGCGGATGTCTACCGCCGGAAATTGCCGCTGCTGCCGGGGGCCGTCGAGACCGTACAACGATTGGCGGAGCGGTGGCCCCTTGGGGTGGCCTCGTCCTCAAACCGGCCGGTGATTGACCTGGTGCTGGAGTTGGCCGGCCTGATGCCCTGCTTCGCCGTCACGGTGTCCTCCGAGGAGGTACGCCACGGTAAGCCGCAACCGGATGTCTATAGAGAGGCCGCGCGGCGGCTGGCCGTCGAGCCCACGCGCTGCGCGGCCGTTGAAGACTCGCAGAATGGGATCCTCTCCGCCGTGTCAGCCGGCATGCGCGTCATTGCGATCCCGAATCGCCGGTATCCACCGAGTCCAAAGGCACTTGGTGCCGCGGCTTTGGTCCTCGATTCCTTGAGCGACCTCACGCCGGCAACCGTCGAGTCGCTGTAGGCGTTCCCTTCCGGGATTGTGCAGGTATCCCAGCGACGCCGTTATGTCGCCATCCCCATCGATTGCTCTCCAAGCGATGGCATTCGGGTCCATCGGATCATTTTCCGCGATGTCGTGGCCCGTACGCCGTCTTTAGTCGTTTGCCCGAACAGTCTTGCCGGGCGAAGGAGAAGCGGTTCAAGGGTATTACCGGGTCGACGAGATTTGTCGGCAGGATCATTATCGGTCCGGCTCTCATACAAGACACCGGAATATGTCGAGAGGCGACAGGGTCTGCGTGGCGACTTACTCAAAAACATCTCAGGGTAGCGACACTGATCGAGCGTGCAGCCGGATGATTTCGAAAGGGAGGAAAATCCCGGCAGAAAGCTCTCTCGCCGGGCAATCCTGAACTCGCTGCGGGCCAAGGCCGTCGTGGGCAATCAGGCGCGCATTCTTCCCGAATCGACATCGGCAAGGATACGTGGATGTGAAGGAGAGCGCGACGGCCATGCGACCTCTCGACAGCGCCACGTGCTTCATAGCCTGAAAGAGGACTCAACATGGAGATACGACGAATCGGATCGCTCAGTGTGTCGGTCGTGGGCTTGGGCTGCAATAATTTTGGGAAGCGCCTGGATGCCGAACGCACCGCCGCGACGGTGCACGCCGCGCTCGATGCAGGCATCACGTTCTTCGATACGGCCGACATCTATGGAAAAACCAGAAGCGAGGAATTTCTCGGCCGCGCGCTGGGACGGCGCCGCGCCGGCGTCGTCGTGGCCACGAAATTCGGCATGGAGGTGGACGAGCAGCGGCGCGGCGCGAAGCCGGCCTATGTTCGTCAGGCGGCCGAGGACAGCTTGCGCCGTCTAGGGACCGACTGCATCGATCTCTACCAACTGCATCAGCCCGATCCGACCACACCGATTGCGGACACCCTGAGCGCCCTTGATGAGCTCGTGCGGGCCGGCAAGGTACGGGAGATCGGCTGCTCCAATTTTTCCGCAAGCGAGCTTCGCGCGGCGAGGGAAGTCGCGCGGCCGGGCGCGGCGCGGTTCGTCAGCGTGCAAAACGAGTACAGTCTCCTGCAGCGGGACCCGGAGCGTGACGTTCTGGACGAATGCAGGCGCGCGGGCCTGGGCTTCATCCCCTATTTTCCGCTGGCGAGCGGCCTGCTGACGGGCAAGTATCGACATGGTCAGCCTCCTCCCCAAGGAAGTCGTCTGCAGTCCCGATTCGGCACGGAACCGTTTACGGAGGCGAACCTTCTTCTGGTGGAATCGCTCCTCGATTTTGCGACTTCGCGAGGACATACGCTGGTAGAACTTGCCGTCTCATGGTTGGCTTCACGCCCGACCGTCGCCTCGATCATTGCCGGGGCGACCTCGCCCGAACAAGTCAAAACCAATGCGACCGCCGCCGGCTGGCGATTGACCGACACAGAGCTTGCTGAGATCGATGCGATCTTGTCGCAGTCGGCTCAGACCCCCGGCTCTTAAGCAGGAGTTCCATCATGAAGACCGCATTGATCGGCGCAACCGGCTTCGTCGTATCGATAATCTTGAAGAAGCTTGGATCGCGGCCGAGTTTCCCTCTGACCGAGAGGGAACTGCATGATCTGACCAATTATATGCTCAGTTTGACGCAGGGTCGATGAAGGGCCGCTGAGACAAGCGGATCACGGCTCTCTCTGTTCAATCCGGATCGGATCACTACAGCGTACTGAACACGTATATTTTCGACCCGTTACAGTGGTAGTCTTCTTTCCGTGAATGGGACGCGTTACAAAGGAGACACAACATGGCGTTGACCGTTGACGATATCAAGAAATGGCTGGGCTCCTTAGAACAGAAGCGGGATGAGCTAAGGCTTCAGGCCCACCTATTGGGGATGGAGGCGCGCGACGAATTCGACAAAGTGGACCAATCGATCGACAAGTTTCGAGGGGCGGTTCAATGGGTGTCGTCAGCCGCATCGGCCGCGGCTCGGGAAGCACCCGCCACAATCAAGACGGGTGCCGAGACACTCGCGAGAACCGTGTCGGATTCCATCACTGAATTACGCGCCGCGCACGCCGACACCTTCGACACACTCAAACAACGGGCCGGCGACCTTCACGCAGAGATCGAAAAGGCCACCCTGTCGCTCCAGGATACGGTCGGATCATTGAGAGACAAGGCGGGCGAGGCGTCGGCTGATTTCCGGCGTCGGGCCGAGGAGGCCAAGGCGGAATTCACCGCAAAAGCCGCGGACGCCAGAACCCAAATTGCAGGGAAGCTGGAGGAGATACAGCACAAAGGCCAGGAGATGAAAGAACGGTCGCAACGCGTATCCGAAGGAGTGAAAGGAGCATTGAAAGGCATGGCGGAAGACTTTTCACGCCATCTCGGCGAGCTCCATACCGATCTGGACAATCGGCTGACCGCGCTCAAGAGTAAGGTCGAATCGTCCGGGCGGTCCGAAGACAAGAAGTAGGGGCGCTTTCATGCTGGACTGATGTAAGTATAATGGAGAAGAAGCACGGCCGAGTTGCACGAATTTCACGTGCCTATGGACCAGCGAATTTCACTACCTCTTCCCGCCAACCTCTCGTTCGTGGAGGATCTGTATCGGGAGTTCCTGCGGGACCCTGCCTCCGTCTCGCCGGCTTGGCGGGACTATTTTAAGGATGTGGAGAACGATGGCGATCATCTCATGGCTCGGCGGCGCGGCCCCTCTCGTCCGCCGAAATCCTTCTTCGACCCAGAACGCGATCGTGTTGATTCCACCAATTCACCCCCGGCGCCATTGCACTCTCCCGCCCCGAGCCTTCTGAGACAGGCTCCTTTCCCGAAGGACGCACGCATTGCCGGTCTCACCCACCCACCCCAGGCGTCATTGCATCCTCTCGTCTCGAACCTGACAAGACAGGCTCCTCTCCAGCAGGACGCGCTCCTTGCCCGAGATCATGACGAGACAGGCATCGGTCGACTCGAACGAGACACCATCATCGGGCAACAAGATCGTGTTTCCCAGCTCGTGCAGGCGTACCTCATCCGCGGGCACATGGCCGCCGCCATTGATCCGTTGGAGATGTCACGCGCGGTCCATCCCGAGCTGGATCCTGCGTTCCATGGATTCACAGCGAACGACTTGGAAGGGCGATTCTCCACGCATGGAATTGCGGGGGCGGATTTCCTGACCCTGCGTGAGATTCTGGACCGCCTAAGGGCCGCCTATTGCGGATCGATCGGCTCGCAGTTCATGCATATCGACGACCCGGAGCGGCGAGCGTGGGTTCGAGAGCGGATGGAGAAGCCGGACAACCATGCCGGCCTCACACGACGGGAGCAGCTCCGTATCCTCACGCGGCTGACCGACGCAGTCATCTTCGAAGAATTCATTCAGCAGAAGTATCCCGGCGCCAAGAGCTTCTCACTCGAGGGGGCGGAAAGCTTGATCCCGCTGCTCGACCTGGCGATCGAAACCGCCGGCGAGCACGGTGTGGAAGAGATCGTATTGGCAATGGCCCACCGGGGCAGGCTCAACGTCCTGGCAAATATCGTCGGGAAGCGGCCGCGCGAGATTTTCCATGAATTCGAGAATGTGATCGACCCTCTCCGGGAGGGGCGTGGCGACGTCAAGTATCACCTAGGCCACAGCACGGACTGGGTCACGGCATCAGGACGAACGGTGCACTTGTCCCTCTGCTTCAACCCAAGCCACCTGGAATTCGTCAATTCGGTCGCGCTTGGACGCACGCGCGCGAAGCAAGACCGGGCCGGCGATCGAACTCGATCGCGCCGCATGGCGCTTCTCATCCATGGAGATGCGTCCTTCGCCGGAGAGGGTGTCGTGCAGGAGGCGCTCAATCTGAGCCGGCTTGAGGGGTACCGCACGGGCGGGACGCTGCATGTCGTGGTCAACAACCAGATCGGCTTCACGACGTCGCCGGAAGAGGCGCGGTCATCGCTCTATGCGACGGACGTGGCCAAGATGCTTCAGATCCCGATTTTCCACGTCAACGGGGAGGATCCCGAGGCCGTCGCCCGCGTCGTGCGGCTCGCGATGGATTTTCGGCGGACCTTTCACAGTGACGTCGTGATAGACATGTACTGTTTTCGTCGGCGCGGCCACAACGAAGGAGACGAGCCCAGCTTTACACAGCCGCTCATGTATGGAGTCATCGATAAACGCCGGCCCATCCGCGAATATTATCTTGGCCATCTCTTGCGCCTCGGCGAGGTGGATCGCGATGAGGCGGATCGGATTGCGATGGAGCGGCGGCGGGAGCTGGAGCGGGATCTCACCGAGGCGCGAAGCCATGCCTACATTCCGCTACGAGAGAAGTCGACCGGGACATGGGCCGGGTACTATGGAGGGCTCGACGGAGATGCCGAAGAGGTCGGCACCGGAGTCGAACGGGGTCGGCTCGTCGCGCTGATGGAAACGCTTGCCCGCTTGCCTGAGGGGTTTCATCCACATGCAAAGATCACCCAGTGGCTGCACCGCCGGCGCGAAATGGCAGCCGGCGCGCGCCCTCTTGACTGGTCTACCGGCGAGGCGTTGGCTTTCGCCACGCTGGCCGCGGAGGGGCACCCGGTTCGCTTATCGGGTCAGGACACGCCTCGTGGAACGTTTAGCCAGCGGCACGCCATCCTGCACGATACCGGGGATGGGCGAATGTATGTGCCGCTTCAGCATCTCGCGCCGGATCAGGCGTCGGTGGAGATGTACAACAGTCCTCTTTCTGAGGCGGGCGTGTTGGGTTTCGAGTACGGGTACAGCTTGGACTGTCCCGACGGACTGGTCCTTTGGGAAGCCCAATTCGGAGACTTCGTCAATGCGGCCCAGGTCATCATCGACCAGTTCCTTGTCAGCGCCGAAGAGAAATGGCGCCGACTGAGTGGACTCGTGCTTCTTCTTCCTCATGGGTTCGAAGGGCAGGGGCCGGAACATTCGAGCGCGCGCCTGGAGCGTTTCCTGGAGCTTGCCGTCAACGACAATATCCAAGTCGTGAACCCGACGACACCGGCCCAATACTTCCATGTGCTCAGGCGCCAGGTGTTGCGTCGATGGCGAAAACCCCTGGTTATAATGACGCCCAAGAGCCTGCTTCGCCACCCGCAAGCCATCTCGACACTCGAAGACCTCGAACAAGGCCGTTTCCGTCGAATCCTCTTCGACCGGACGACCAAGCCGGAGCGGATCGAGCGCGTTCTGCTCTGCAGCGGGAAAGTCTATTATGACCTGGTGGGGTCGCGGGATGAGCTCAAGCGCGACGACGTCGCGATCCTGAGATTGGAGCAGCTCTATCCTCTGCATGATGAGGAATTGCGTCAGTGCCTGACGTCCTATCCGCCGAAGGCGTCGGTGGTTTGGGTGCAGGAAGAACCTGCGAACATGGGAGCATGGCGGTATTTGTTTGCGCGATTCGGCGACAGACTGATGGGCACCTGGCCCTTCTCGGCGGTCTGCCGGCCGGCCTCTGCCAGCCCCGCGACCGGATGGCATGATCTCCACAAGATCGAGCAGCAGAAGCTGCTCAAGGCGGCCTTCGATGTCCATTGAGCTGAAAATTCCGACGATCGGGGAGTTAATTACAAAGGTCCAGACGGTCTGCCGGCCGACCTCGGCCAGTCTAGAGACCAAATGGCATGATCTCCACAAGATCGAGCAGCAGAAGCTGCTCAAGGCGGCCTTCGATGTCCATTGAGCTGAAAATTTCGACGATCGGGGAGTTAATTACAAAGGTCCAGACGGTCTGCCGGCCGACCTCGGCCAGTCTAGAGACCAAATGGCATGATCTTCACAAGATCGAGCAGCAGAAGCTGCTCAAGGCGGCCTTCGATGTCCATTGAGCTGAAAATTCCGACGATCGGGGAGTCAATTACGGAGGTCCAGATCGACGAGTGGCTCAAATCGCCGGGTGAGACCGTTCGCCAAGATGAGCCGATCGTCTCGCTCGAGACGGAGAAGACCTCACTCGACTTGCCCGCACCCGTGTCGGGCGTTCTTGTCAAGGTTCTCAAGAAGAAGGGCGACATGGCACAGGTCGGCGAAGTGATCGCGTACTTGGATGAGGCAGCGGTTCAGAACGATACGGGAGCCCCTTCGGTTTCCGGCAAGGCACCCCCGAAGACACCGGCTTCCAAGCCACTGCCGGGCTCGACGCCCGACCCGGCGAGAGTGATGCCGTCCGCGCGCCGGCTTTTGAGCGAACACCGGCTTGGCGTCGAGGAGCCGATGCCGACAGGCCCCGGCGGCAGAATGCTCAAGGAAGACGTCCTCCGCCGGCTGGAAGAGCGTCCGTCCCAAGCGGAACCCGCCTCTGCGGTCGAGACGGTTTCCGAAGAGGAGGCTGCGCCGCCTGGATCCGCGCCGCGTCAGCCGATGGGCAGCCGCGACGAAGAAGCGGTACCGATGAGCCTGCTCCGGCGCCGCGTCGCCGAGCGGCTTGTACAGGCTCAACAGACTGCCGCCCTGCTTACGACGTTCAATGAGATCGACATGACGGCAGTGACGGCGTTGAGACAAGACCTGCAAGAAAGCTTCCGGCAGCGTTACGCGGTGAAGCTCGGCCTGATGTCCTTCTTCGTCAAAGCAGTGATCGAGGCGCTCAAGCTGATTCCGGAGCTGAACGCCGAGATCCGAGGCACGGAAATCTTCTATCGTCACTATTACGATATCGCGATCGCGATCGGAAGCGGGCGCGGCCTTGTTGTGCCGGTGTTGAAAAACGCCGAGCGCCTGAGCTTTGCCGAAATCGAGACCGCTATCGCCGATTTCGCTCGGCGCGCGCAGGCCAATCGGCTCACCCTGGAGGAGCTGCAGGGGGGCACCTTCACCATTTCGAACGGCGGAGTGTACGGCTCGCTGCTCTCGACCCCGATCATCAATCCGCCTCAGAGCGGCATTCTGGGGCTTCATGTGATTCAGGACCGACCCGTGGGTCGGGACGGGCAGATCGTGCTCCGGCCCATGATGTACGTCGCCCTCACGTATGATCACCGGATCGTGGACGGCCGCGAGGCGGTGACGTTTCTCAAACACATCAAGGCCTGTATTGAAGAACCGGCTCGCATCCTCTTGGAGATTTAAGAAGGTTAAGGTTGAGATTTGAGGTTAAGGGAGCGTAATCCTGGTGAAAGGAAGCTGAAAGATGGCTGCTCAGCGCGAGCATGATGTGATCATCATCGGCGCCGGTCCCGGCGGCTACGTCGCCGCCATCCGGGCTGCGCAACTTGGAATGAACGTGGCCTGCGTGGAGCGAGAACCAGCGCTTGGCGGGACCTGTCTCCGCGTGGGATGCATTCCGAGCAAGGCGCTACTCGAGTCGAGCGAGCTCTTCGCCGCCGCCAAGCTCGCGGAACGGCGCGCCCCGGACTTCGGCGAGCTCAGTCGAGTCGCGAGCCGGGGTCGGGCGGATGAGACCGGTGGCTTCGAGGCACACGGCATTCGACTTGTGGACGTGACGCTCGACCTAGCGGCCATGCTGGGGCGGAAGAATGAGATTGTGGAGCGTCTCACGAAAGGCGTTGACGGCCTCTTCCGAAAGCACAAGATCGTTCGGTATATGGGGCACGGGCGCATCTCGGGCCAAGGAGCAGTCGTCGTCGAGACCGGCCAGGAAAGCCTGACTCTGAGGGGCCGCTGGATTCTGATCGCGACCGGTAGTACGCCGGCAAACCTGCCAGGAGTCAGGCTCGACGGCGACCGCATCGCCACGAGCACCGAGGCGCTCAGCTATCCCGACGTGCCGGACCATCTCGTGATCATTGGTGCGGGATACATCGGCCTCGAGCTCGGCTCCGTGTGGCGCCGGCTCGGCGCCAAGGTCACGGTCGTCGAATATCTGGACCGCATTCTTTCGGGGATGGACGTGGAGATTGCCGCCGAGGCGAAACGGATGTTCGAGCGGCAGGGCCTCGACTTTCTCCTCGGCAGACGCGTGACGGGGGCACGGGTCGAAGGAGATCACTGTATCGTGGAATGCGAAGGGGCCGAACCCATCCGCTGTAACCGCGTATTGGTGGCCGTGGGGCGAGTCCCGATGACGGCGAACCTTGGTCTGGAGACCGTCGGCATCACGCCCGACGAGCAGGGCCGCATCTCCGTGGACGAGCACTTTGCCACGAATGCAACCGGTGTCTATGCCGTCGGGGATGTCATTCGAGGCCCGATGCTCGCCCACAAGGCATCGGAAGAAGGAATCGCCTGTGTGGAGATGCTCGCAGGCGGCTATGGCCATGTGCACTATGAGGCGATTCCCACGGTGGTGTATACGCACCCTGAGATCGCGTCGGTTGGAAGGACGGAGGAGGAGCTCAGAGAGGCGGAGATCGATTACCGAAAGGGCGTCTTTCCGTTTCTCGCAAACGGACGCGCGCGAGCCCTGGGCCAAACCGAGGGGCGCATCAAGGTGCTCGCCGACAAGAAGACCGATCGGGTGCTGGGGGTCCACATCCTCGGGCCTCGAGCCGGCGACCTCATCGCCGAGGCGACTACCGCAATGGCCTTCGGCGCGAGCAGCGAAGATATCGCCCGGACCTGTCATGCGCATCCGACCCTGGCCGAAGCGTTCCGGGAAGCAGCACTCGCGGTGCAGGGTCGAGCGCTTCACATCTAGGCAGGCCCCATAGAGGCCCGAGCACCAATTTCGATCGCATGTTCCGCAGCAGACCGGAAGTGGGATGGCGATATGATCAAGAATACATCGACGCTGCAATGGACGACACCACGATCAAAGAACGACGGGAAGGCTTATGGGAGTTTTAACAAGGTGCTGGTCATCGACGTGGGCGGGACCAACGTGAAAATCCTCGCAACCGGCAGACGGACGCCACGCAAAATTGCTTCCGGTCCGGACATGACGGCGCGGGACATGGTTGACGCGGCGCGAAAACTTGCCGCAGATTGGTCCTATGATGCCGTCGCACTGGGCTATCCAGGCGCGGTACGGGACGGACGGCCGGCTGCAGAACCCAAGAACTTGGGCAAGGGATGGATAGGGTTTGATTTTGAAAAAGCCTTTGGCTGTCCGGTAAAAATAATCAACGATGCCGCGATGCAGGCTCTTGGGAGTTACGAAGGCGGCCGGATGTTGTTCTTGGGACTCGGCACCGGCTTGGGCTCCGCATTGATCACGGACGGCGTGCTGGTGCCGATGGAACTTGCGCACTTGCGGTATCGGAAAGGCCGTACATACGAGGACTATGTCGGCTTGCGCGGGCTCAAACGGTTCGGCAAGAAGAAATGGCGCCGATACGTCATGGATATCGTGACGGCGCTGAAGCATGCGTTTCTGGCGGACCACGTCGTGCTGGGCGGGGGCAATGCCAAGCGGCTCAAGCGTCTGCCGAAAGACATCCGTCTCGGCGACAATGCTCACGCTTTCGCCGGAGGATTTCGCATTTGGGAGCAGGCTTGGAAGGATGAACGCGCTGCCTGTGTGGTGCGCCATGGTCGTTAGAAGGTACCAAAACATGTATGTGGCGGGAGGATGGGTAGAACGTTCTGAAGCTGCGCTGATCCGCCCCTCGGGTTATCCGATTGATGAGGTGAGAGAGTTGCGTTTCCCCCTAAACATCTAGATACTTCCTACTCCCCAAAGCGAAATACCGCGGGCTTGCCTCCGGCAAGGATCTTTCGGAGAGCGGAGGGGTGATTATGTGTATCGATGGACTCAACCCACATCTTTAACCTGCAACGAAGGAGGGTACTGTGAATGGTCGAATTCAATGGTCACCGGAACGCGTGGGATACATGAGAAAAAGAACGCACATGCGCAAGATGATCATTTTCGGTTTGATGGTCCTGAGCTTGTCGATGCCGGCGCCCTATGCCTCGGCCGACCAAGGAGGAACGCACAGCAAGGGGACCCACATGAAGGTCACCGGCACAGTATCGGCCATTCAATCGGACCTCATCACCGTGAAGACGGCGTGGGGTCAGATCAGAATTTCCTCCGCCACCGCGCCGAAAAACCTCGAAGTCGGCGAGGAAGTGGAGATGCAGGTCAACGAGAACAACATCGTGGTCGATGTTCATCGTGTAGGAGACCCGTCCCATTCCCATCGCTTCGTCTCCGGCAAGTTGGCCTATGCGTCAAAGGACAAGAAGGAGATCAAGCTCTGGACACCCGAGGGTAAAAAGAAGTTTGACGTGCAAATCGGCCGGTCCCAACTCTCCGGCATCAAGGAAGGCACCCCGGTCACCATCGAACTGAACGAAGACGGTAAAGTCATCGACATCCATCGCATGACGGTGGAGATCGAACTGGACGAGCATCCCCACACTCTCTCGGGCTACCATCTCACGTTGGACGGGGTCGTGACGAAAATTCAGTCCGGTTTGGCGTATGTGAAGACGCCGGTGGGCCAATACACCATTCCTATGAAGCAGGCTCCGCCCGATGCGGCCGTCGGTGACAAGGTGACGTTGTGGCTCAACGAAGAAAACCTGGTGATCGACCACCATGGGAAACATAAGAATAAACCGGGAAAGCACCGGCTGATTACCGGCAAACTGATTTATGCAGGATTGACCAAGCAGGAAATCAAGCTCTGGACACCGGAGGGCGAGAAGGTATTTCCGCTGGATCGGATGGAAGTGAAGACCAAACCGATCGAGGAAGGCTCGATGATCACCGTTGAATTGGACGAGAAGGGAACCGTCATCGATCTCCGAAAGGCGGAGTGACGGGCGATACGGAAGTCGGCGCGCGCATGTCGATGCGCGTGCCGACTGATCATCACGGGCCTTTTAGATCAGGTATATTCATCCGGTGCGTTTCGCGTAGTGGTCGGACTAAAGATTCCGCGCGCTCTTACGGTCTGATCACCTGAAGGGAAGGATGGCATGTCGATCTCGAGATGGTGCTTCTTTGTGTTGATAGTCGGATGTCTGTTGATTCATGGCCAGAGAGTGTCTGCTCAACAATCCCGACCGGATGATGAAATCACCAAACTGACCGAAGACGTCTACCTGTTCCGGCATCAGTTCCATCAATCTATTTTCATCACGACGCCGAAGGGCGTAATCGTGACCGATCCGATCAGTTCCGACGCGGCGACCTGGCTCAAGGCCAAGATCAAAACCCTGACCGATCAACCGGTCCGTTATGTGATCTACAGCCACCACCACGACGACCATATCACCGGCGGCAGCGTCTTCGCCGACCAGGCACGCTTCATCAGCCATGCGGCGGCGCGGGAAAAAATTCTTCAAGCGGCGGATCCAACCACTCCCGTTCCTGACCTCACCTTCACCGACCGGATGTCGATCGACCTCGGCGGCAAGCATGTCGAACTGATCTATACCGGCAAGAACCATTCGGATAACAGCCTCATCGTCCTGCTCCCGCAGAACAAACTTCTCTTTGCCGTCGATTTCATCCCGGTCGAGACGGTGGCCTACCGAACGATGCGCAGCGATTATCCGGATGATTGGATTGAGTCCCTCAAACAGGTCGAGCAATTGGATTTCGAGACCCTCATCCCCGGCCATGACAAGGTCGGCAAAAAGGAGCACGTGCGACAATTTCGCGGCTACCTTGAGGACCTCAGGGCGGCCGTGGAGGAACAGGTGAAGAAGGGCGCCGGTCTGGAGGAGGCAAAACAACGAGTACGGCTTCCCCAATACGAGTCGTGGCAGCGGTACGCCGAATGGTTCCCGGAAAACGTGGAAGGCATGTATAGATATCTTGGGCAGAAAACCTCATCGCCCTAAGCCGATAAGGGATTCGACACAGGAGCTTGTCACGTTTTGGGTCACTAGGCACTTCGCCAGCTTCGGAAACAGGGGAAGTCTGGTACCAGTGTGATCTTGGATCTCTTGGCAGATTCGAAGTCGGTCGTGCGATCGGCGTCACACCGGTCCTTATCGCTCTGTGGGCGCTCCTGTACCGGGAAGATCTCACGTCACGATCTCCCTCTTCCTCACTCTTGTTTACGTCAAAATCGAGGTGCTACTGTACTTGCTGAACCGCTCCTTGGAGGAGGCGACATGATACCAGGACCAAAGACAGCTCACCGACGGAATTCTGAACAGAATGGGCGCCTCAAGGAGCAAGCGGGCGACCCTAGAGCCAAAAAAACTGATCAGGCCGCGATGCCGCCGAGGCGCACCTGGATTTGGTTCTTGGGCCTTTTGCTCGTCAATTACTTCATCGTCAGGCTTCTTCTGCCGAATCCTCAGGAGCCCACCACAGTGCCCTACACATTTTTCAAGAACCAGGTCGGAAGCGGCAACGTCGGCGCAATTTACAGTGAGGGAGAGACTATTACAGGCCGCTTCATTACCCCGGTGGCCTACCCACCGGCGGACGACAAGAGCGCGGCGCCTTCGGATTCAGGGCAGACAGGGGGAGATCGGAATCGGCCTACTCCAAAGGCCTCCCCGGCCATGGCTACACACTTCACGACCATCCTGCCCGCCTTCGTGGACCAAGGCCTAGAAGCGTTCTTGATCAAGAACGGTGTGGAAATCAGCGCCAAGCCGATCCAAGAGCAAGCCAGTCCTTTGCTCACACTGCTTTTCAGTTTCGGCCCAGGCCTCCTCTTCATCGGTTTTTATATTTGGCTCTTTCGGCGAGCGGCGCAGCAGGGCGGCGGCTTGATGGGCGGGGGACTGATGGGCATCGGAAAGAGCAAGGCCCGCCGCTACGATCAGGAAAAGGAGACGAAGGTCAGGTTCGATGACGTGGCGGGCATCGACGAGGCCGAGAATGAACTGGTCGAAATCGTGGACTTTCTTAAAGACACCAAAAAGTACACGCGGCTCGGCGGCACCGCTCCGAAAGGCGTGCTCCTGGTCGGCGCTCCAGGCACGGGGAAGACGCTGCTTGCCAAAGCGGTCGCCGGCGAGGCCGGGGTCCCGTTTTTCTCCATGAGCGCGGCGGAGTTCGTCGAAATGATCGTCGGCGTGGGGGCGGCCCGGGTGCGGGACCTCTTCAAAGAGGCGCGCGAACATGCGCCGGCGATTATTTTTATCGACGAGCTCGACGCCATTGGCCGGGCTCGGGGACACATGGCGATCGGCGGCTCGAGCGAGCAAGAGCAGACGTTGAATCAAATCCTGACCGAAATGGACGGATTCTCGAGCCGTGAAGGCATCATCGTCTTGGCGGCGACGAACCAGCCGGACGTGCTGGACAAGGCGCTGCTGCGCCCCGGCCGCTTTGACCGCCGCATTGTGGTCAATTTGCCGGATAAAGCGGGACGCGAGGCCATTCTGAAAGTCCACACCAGGAACGTGCCGCTTGCCAACGACGCAATCCTCGCCGATCTCGCGGCAGTGACGCCCGGTTTCTCAGGAGCCGACATCAGAAACCTCGTCAATGAGGCGGCACTGCTGGCAGCCCGGCGCGGGCAAAATGAGGTCCGTCACAAGGACTTTCTCGATGCGCTGGAGAAAATCGTGCTCGGCCCTGAGCGCCCCATCCTCATGAGCCAGGCCGATCGCGAACGAATCGCCTATCATGAGGGCGGCCACGCCATCCTCGGTCTCGTCGTGCCCGGCGCTGATCCGGTGAACCGGGTCACGATCGTCCCGCGGGGACAAGCCCTCGGCGTGACCTATCAGCGGCCCGAGAGCGATCGCTACAACTATCCGGAACCCTATCTTCGCGCCCGAATCATCGGCATGTTGGGAGGACGGGCGGCCGAGGAAATCGTTTATGGCACCAAAACAACAGGAGCCGAGAACGACATCGAGCAGGCGACCGACCTGGCACGCCGGATGGTCACTCGATGGGGCATGAGCGACCGACTCGGTTTGGTGCAGCTGGCGCCTAGGGATAATCCATATTTAAATAGCTCACCGGGATACATGGGCGCCAAGCCCTTCAGTGAGGAAACGGCAAAGGCCATCGACGCCGAAGTGCTGAAGATTATTCATGAGAGTCACGAGCAGGCCAAGGAACTGCTCACGGCGCACCGGAAACAACTTGACGCACTGGCCGATGCCTTGCTTTCTCGCGAGACGCTCAACGAGCTGGAGATCCTCGACGTCACCGGACTCCCGCCGGCTCGGCCGTTGGACAGCGGGATATTGTCCGCTTCGCCCTCGCTTGCGACGAGCGCAGACTCGGCTCGAGCATTTTCGTCTCCATCGCCACAATAAAAACGCAACGGGGCCTGGGTCTATCGTTCTTCGATGAGAGGAGAAGCAGCCATGGCCAATAAATGTGCACATCCTGCTTGCAGCTGCCCTGTTCAAGAAAAATGGGCATATTGCAGTGCCAAGTGTGCGTCGGGCAATCCCGGCAATGCCAGATGTGACTGTGGTCACGGTGGATGCAAAGGACGCTGATCCGCCACTCTCATCCTATTCTTGAGCGTTGTGCTCATTTAATTGGTCCGCTTCCTTTCCATCGAGAGCCGGTACTGTTCCACATAGTCTAGGATGCCGTCTTTCGGTACCCCGAACCAGGTCAAGGCATGCCGGACCAACGTCGCCGACGCCTCGACTTCCGGTTGGATAACCTCGCTCGCCCCAACCACGCCGAGTCGTTCAGCTTCCGCCAGTCCGTGTGCACGGGCTAAGATCGGAACTTTTTGATTGAGGTCTCGGATACGACGCACCGTCAGCACAGCCGGCTCAATTTCAGGCAAGGCCACGATGATGAGAGACGCATCGGCCGCTCCGGCCTTCATGAGCAATTCGCGATGCGAGGCATCGCCATAGAGACAGGCAGTGCCCCGGCTCTGTAGCCGACGAATGATGTCCGGATCTCGATCGATGACGACATACGGAAGATTGAAGACCTCCAACGCTTTCCCGAGAGAGCTGCCGACCCGGCCGAAGCCGCACAGGACGACATGCTGCCGGAGCGGTTCGACTTCCGGATGCCAGTGCGCCGTGTCATGCTTATCATGGTCGAGACGCCGCCGGACGAACCAGCCTGGCACATACCTGACGAGCGCCGCATTCATGAGAATGGTGATGACAGAGGCGGCAAGCGTCGCATTGTAGACTTCGCTGCCGATGTGGCCTGCCGCTTTTGCCACCTGCACAAGGACAAATGAAAATTCACCTATTTGAGTGAGACCGATCCCCACGAGAAATGCCGTGGTCCAAGAGTAGCCGAAGAGCCGCACGACGGTCGTCCAAATCGTGAACATCCCGGCCACGATCAAGCCGACCATTGTGGCAAGGAGAGAAAGGTTATCGATGATCACGCGCGGGTCGATCAGAATGCCGATGGTCACGAAAAAGAGCGCGACGAAGGCATCACGGAGCGAGAGCAGCCGTGCCAAGGTCTCGTGCCCATATTCGGATGCGCTGATAATGAGGCCGGCCAAGAAGGCGCCCAGGGCGAGGGAGAGTCCGATCATCTGCGTGACGGCGGCGGTCCCAAGGCTGATGGCCAGCGTGACGAGCAAGAACAGTTCATGATTCTGGGTCCTGGCGATGTGCGTCATGATCGGTGGGATGACTTTAGTGCCCAAGTAACCCACCGGCACGAGAATCAGCAGCGCCTTTACCAAGGCTTCACCGATCACGAGCAATCGTCCCGAGTCGAACTCTCCGAGGGCCGGCATGAGCACGGTCATGGCGACGACTGCCACGTCTTCGACCAGGGCGATGCCGATCATCACTCGCCCGTGCTTTGAACGAAGTTCGCCCCGATCGACGAGCATACGGGCGAGTACCATGGTACTCGCTATGGAAATGACCGTTCCGATCACGATGCTTTGAGTTATAGACCACCCGATCAGGCTCCCCGTCGCGACCGCCAATCCGACGGCCATGAGAATCCCCAACGGTCCGCCTGCGAGGGCGACCCATTTGACGCGCATCAGATCCTTCACGGAAAACTCAAGACCGATCGAAAACATCAAAAGAATGACGCCGATTTCGGCAAACAGATCAAATGTGTGAGATTCCGAGATCGTCGGTCCCGGAGTAAACGGACCGATGGCGATACCGCCCAGCACGTAGCCGAGAATCAACGGCTGCCGGGCAAGCCGAGCGAGTACGCCGCCGGCGACGGCGGCAAGGAATACTGTAGCGAGGTCTCTAAAAAATACGGGGTCGGGCTGCATGGAACACCCTCTTAGGAGAATGGTTTATTGGAGCACCGTACATACCATAAAAATGGCGAAACAATACCGCTATCTTATGAATTAAGCCCGGATTCCGTAGTTGAGATACGATGAGGGATGCGGCGTGAACCGGAAGGCCCGTATGGGGAGTCGATTCGGTGACGACATCGGGTGCCGTCGCCCAAAAGCGAGCCGTATTAACCGGTACTGCTGCGGGGAAGGGAGCGCCTCGTGCCGGTGGTCACTTCAAACGGTTTCTCGCTCGAGCCTTCACAATAAAGACCGGGCACGCGGCTCTTCGGACCACGGCTTCCGCGACACTTCCCAGCATGAGTCGCTTCATGCCGCGACGACCATGGGTTCCAACGATGAGAAGGTCCGTTTTCCGGTGTTTTGTCTGATCAAGAATGACTTCAACCGGATTTCCTGTAATCACGACCTTGTCGGTGATGATCTCATCCGCTCGGGACGCCGATATCATTTTCTGCAACCGTCCGGCATAGCGCCTCCGGGAACGCTCATCGACGCGAAGAGGCGCAGACTGGAAGGAGTTGGAAGGCTCGGCGGCATGGATCAGTACCACCCGCGCGTTCAGCCGTTTTGCCAGTACGACGGCGGCCCGAAGCGCAGCCTTGGAAGAAGCGGAAAAATCCGTTGCCACCAGAAGACGAGATACGTTCAGCCGATACGGATTGACGGGGATATGCGCAGCAGTGGACGCACGGACCGTCAGGACGGGGCAAGGCGCCTGGCGCAACGTGCTCTCCGCAACGCTGCCTAACCGGAGCCTATTCCAGCCGGTCTTGCCATGAGTTCCCATGGCGACAAGGGCGACATCAGGATGGTGTGCAACCTCCAGAATAGAATCCTCAGGAATGCCCACCAGAAGTCTGTGATCGGCCATGAGGCCGTTCTCGTTCGCCAGACGAACGATTCGGCCCAGCTCAAGAAGAGCCTTGGTCTTCAAGGAGTGAAGAGAACGGCGCGCGCCCGGAGACCACTGCTCGAAGCCGGGAGGGGCCTTCACGACATGCAGGATGACGAGACGGAGATTCAACACCAGCGCAAGTTTAAGAGCATACGGAATCACGAGCGTAGCCGGCTTCGAAAAGTCGGTCGCCACGAGAATCGTTCGCCTTCGATGCGCGACGGTTTTCATGCTCCTGCCCACTTCCGACAAAGCGTACATCCGCGTGACGACGGCACTGTTAACGGCGTAAACCGGGGAAATCTTCCGGTATGGGAGCACGTGAAGTCACGCGTCTCCGCAGGCCTACTTGACCCAGTAGGAAAGCGCTCACCGGCGCAGTCATGAACAGAAACAGGGCAATGAGCAGTTCCCGCAGGGTGAATCCGCCGTCGGCAGAGTGGACGACGGCCGCGAGTAAAAAGCTCCCGACGCCCAACGTCGTGGATTTCGTCGGGCCGTGCAGCCGCATGAAGAAATCGGGAAGACGAACGAGACTGAACGCCCCCACCACGACGAACAGGCTCCCCACCAGCAGGAGGACGGAGACGAGGATATCCAGCATTGTGTTACTCCATGACCTTGCCACGGGCAAGAAAGCGCGCGAAGGCGGCCGTGGCGATGAAACCGGTCAGCGCGATCAGCAGTGCCGCTTCGAAAAAGACCGACGTGGACAGGTAGATGTCCAGGACGATGAGCAACGCGATCGTATTGATGGAGAGCGTGTCGAAAGCCAGCACGCGGTCGGCCGGGTGGGGACCGCGCACGAGGCGTACCATGCACAATGTGAGCGCCAGCGCAATGGAGCCCAAAGCTATGTAGACGGCGGCGTTCAACATTCCAAGATCTCCATCAAGGGGCGCTCATATCGCTCTTTGACCTTGGCGATGAAGGCCTTTTCGTCTTCCAGGTCGAGCACATGCACCAGCATGGTGCGCGCACCCGGCGAGAGCGCCAAGGGAATGGAGCCGGGCGTAATCGAAATCATGCTCATAAGCAGCGAGATCGCGTGCGGGTGCGTCACGGCAAGCGGTACCCGCACGAATCCGGGGCGCAGGCGTGAGATAGGCCCGAGCACGAGGCGCGCGACCGTGATATTGGCGATGAGGATATCCCACAAGACCCGCGCCACGAGCCGCATCGCCGCGGGTAGCGAACGGACACCCGGCAGTCCATCGAGCAGCGGAGCGATGCTGAGCGGAATGGCAAGGGCGACCATGAGAGCCATCGCAAGATGCAGCGGCGAAATCCCGGCCAAGACAAGCCAGGTGCCGGCGAGCACCGTCGAGAGCATAGGAAACGGACACAGCTTCTTCATCGAACTCTGTCCATGGCATGAGGTCTAATGAAATCGTCCTGCCCGGATCCCAGGACGGCATGAATATAGGAACCGGGGGATGTCAGTTGCGCCCCTATTTCGCCGGTATAATGCGTAACGGGAGCCGCGAAGATGACAAGGCCCATGCTGCAGCCGGTCAGCGCGGCGAGCGCGATCCACTCACCGGCGCGAGGAGGCCGGTCGTGCGCAAGCTGGTCCGGTTCAATGTAATTCCAGAGGACGATGCTGCCCGCACGCGAACACGTCACCAAGGTCAGCACGCTCGTCACCAAAATGACCACCCATACGACGATGACCATCATCCCATCCATCGTGCTTTGCAGGATCATCAGCTTGCCTAGAAATCCCGATGACGGCGGGATGCCGGCCACCGTCGCGCCGCCGAAAAGAAAGGCCAGACCGAGCGGCACCGCTTGGCGGAGCGGCGGGCCCGGATGGAGCTGGTCTCCCACGGCGCCGCGGCTACGGCTGAGCAGATCGGCGACGAGGAAAAGGACCGCAATGATCAGAGTGGAATGTGCCAGGTAATAGAGCGCGGCGGCGAGGCCCTCGCCGCCGCTCGCCACACCGGTGAGGATCGTGCCGATCGACGCAATGGTGAGATACGCCGTCATGGTGGCAAGGCGCTGGGCGCCCAGCGCGCCCAAGGTGCCGAATGTCAATGTGATCAAGGCTACCGGCAGCAGCCAGGGAGATGTCAATTCCATCACACCATCTTCTCCGCCGGTAAAGATCAGCGTCGTGACACGGATGATCGCATACACGCCGACCTTGGTCATAACGGCGAACAGCGCCGCCACCGGCGCAGGCGCATGGGAATAGGCGGCCGGCAACCAGAAATAGAGCGGAAACACTGCGGCCTTGACGGCAAACACGCCGAGGAGCAACAAACCGGCGGCTCGCACGAGTCCCACGTCTTCGGCCCGCACCTCCGCGACACGTTCGGCCAGATGTGCCATGTTGAGCGTTCCCATGACGCCGTACATCAAGCTGACAGCGATCAGGAACACACTGGAGGCTGCGATATTGATCGCGGCATAGTGGAGCGTGGCACGCAGCTGCTCGACTTCCAAGCCTTCCATCGCGAGACCGTACGACGCGATCAAGAGAATTTCGAAGAAGACGAACAAGTTGAATAGATCTCCCGTGAGAAAGGCGCCGTTCAGGCCCATCATTTGGAAGAGAAAGAGCGGGTGGAACAGCTTCCCCCGGGTATCCCACCCCTGCACGGCATAGAGCAGCACCGCGAGCGCAAGCGACGCCGTCAAGAGCAGCATGAAGGCGGAGAGGTGATCCGCGACCAGCACGATGCCGAACGGCGACGGCCAGTCGCCCAGGCGGTAGACGAGCGGCGTGCCGGAGCGCGTCTCCGAGAAAATCGCGAGTGCCGCAGATGCAACGGCCACCGTTGCTCCCATGCCGATCGCACGTTTCACCTCGATCGGTGCGCGGTGCAAGATCACAAGAAGCGCTGCCGCAAGCGCGGGCACAATAATCGGAGCGGCGAGCAAATGGGTCATGGGCCCTGCTCCGGCCTGCGTTCCGACACCGGCTCGGCGCCGTCTACATGATCGCTGCCGGTCCGATGCCGCGTGCGTGCCGCGAGCGCCATGATGAAACCGGTCATGCCGAACCCAATCACGATGGCCGTCAATACCAGAGCCTGGGGGACCGGATCAGCATAGTCCTCTGCGCCGGCCGCCACGATGGGCGAAACCCCGGGTCGAAGGCGTCCCATGGACAAAATAAAGAGATTGGCGGCTGTGGACAACATCGACAGTCCCAGCACCAATGGGAACGTCCGCCCCCGGAGAAGTAAATACACCGCGCAGGACGTCATGATGCCGATGCCGACCGCCATTATGAGTTCCATTGTCGGTCTTCCTCTGTTGCTGACGGCTTGCCGTGGATTTGTCCGAGTGAGGTCACAATCAGAAGCGTGGTGCCGAAGACCGCCATAAAGACGCCGAGGTCGAACCCCATCGCGCTGACAAGGGGGATCTCGCCGAGAAGCGGCACAACGGGATGGCGCGTCTCACTGGTGAGAAACGGTAAGCCGGCCGCCACGCTCGCGAGACCGGTCACCCCGGCAATCATTACGCCGCCTCCGATCCAGAGCCGGAAGTCGATGCGGACAAGAGTGCGTAGGTGTCTCAGGTCCTCGCCCATGTACTGCATGATCAGCGCGAGCGCGGCGATGAGTCCCGCGACAAATCCGCCTCCGGGGAGATCGTGTCCTCGCAGGAACATGTGGAGCGCCACGAGAAGCGCGAACGACAGCAGCACCCGTGCCGCCGGAGCAAAGATGATGCGATCGGCTGAAAGGACCGGCGTGGATGACGGCCGCTCGCCGCGCAGTCCCTCCAATAGCATCCACGTGCACAGGGCTGCGATGCCGAGGACGATCATCTCTCCGAACGTATCGAAACCTCGGAAATCAACGAGAAGCACATTGACGACATTGTGGCCTCCGCCGCGCGGCAGACTATTCTCAAGAAAGAACCATGCAATGGATTCCTGCTCCCTCGTCAAGACGGCCCACGACAACATCGCCACCCCGGCGCCTGCGGCGACCGCCAAGGCTCCGTCGCGCGCCTTGCGCCGGCGCGTCGATTCCTGCGGCGTCGAGTGAGGCAGAAGCGCCAACGCCATCAGCATCAACAGAGTGGTGGCGACTTCGACGGCCAACTGGGTTAATGAGAGGTCAGGAGCCGAGAAATAAGCAAAGGCAATCGATGCGACAAGCCCGACGACGCCGGTCAGTACGACGGCAACGACCCGCGTGTGATGGAACCGGACGGCGCCGAGGGCGCCGGCCATCGCCATGCTCCCTACGACGACGCCCGGCGGTGCCGGTGCCGAGGGCGTCACGTTCCCCGCGCCAAGCCCATGTTCCATGAACGGCCATGCCCCGAGTCCGAGGAACGTTGCAATGACAAGCGCGAGGGAGCGCTGGAGCGAGCCGTTGTGCAGTCGGTTCGTGAACCGAGCCGCAACGATGATCAATCCGTCGTACGCGTGCTGAAAAAGCAGTCGTCCCGTGTAGCGCACCGGCACGTGCAAGTGCAGGTCGAAACGATGACGCAGCAGCCAGTAAATAATCCCCCCGCCGACGAGCGCGACCGCACTCATGACCAGCGGCAGTGAGAATCCGTTCCACAGCGCGATGCGATAGGCCGGCAGGGCGTCCCCTACCACCGCCCTCGCCGCCACGTCCACCAATGGAGCGACGGTGTAGCCGGGCAGCACGCCGACGGCGATACAGATGACCGCCAGGATTTCGGCCGGTACCTTCATATAACGGGGTGGTTTGTGCGGCTGATGAGGAAGGTTATGCGGCTCGTCGAAGAACACATCGTGGATGAACCGCACGGAGTAGGCGACGCTGAACATCGAGCCGAACATGACGGCGACCGGCGTGATGTCATCCAACAATACCAGGTCATGGAGATCGAGCGCCTCGGCGAAGAACATTTCCTTGGAGAGAAACCCATTGAATAAGGGTACACCCGCCATCGCCGACGCCGCGACGATGGCCAGCACTGCCGTCTGCGGCATTTGACGCCAGAGGCCGCCCAGCCGCCGCATGTCGCGGGTTCCGCACTCATGATCGATGATGCCGGCCGCCATGAACAGCGATGCTTTGAAGGTCGCATGGTTGCCGACATGAAACACGGCGGCCAGCGAGGACATCGACGTGTCGAGACCCAGCAGGAACATGATGAGACCCAGGTGGCTGATGGTCGAATAGGCGAGTAATCCTTTCAGATCGTGCCTGAACATTGCCACATAGGCGCCACCCACCATCGTGGTCAGACCGACGGTGGTCGTGACGTATTCGAATACGAGGTTTCCGCCGAGCAAGGGGTAGAGTCGTGCGAGCAGGAACACCCCCGCCTTCACCATCGTGGCGGAATGCAGATAGGCCGACACCGGAGTCGGCGCGGCCATCGCCGCGGGCAGCCAGAAGTGAAACGGAAACTGCGCCGACTTGGTGAATGCGCCCACCAGGACCAAGCCGAGCGCGGCGTTGAACCGAGGATGATTGTGGATCGTCTCCCGCGCCGTAAACCAGGCGGACAGCTCGAAACTCCCCGCGATGTCGCCGATGATCAAGATTCCGGCAAGCAGGGCGAGTCCGCCGCCGCCGGTGACGGCGAAGGCCATGCGCGCGCCCTGTCGAGCCAGAGGGCTGTGGGTCCAGAAGCCGATCAACAGAAAGGACGAGAGGCTCGTCAGCTCCCAGAACATCAGGAGCAGGAGGGCGTTCTCGGAGAAGACGATCCCAAGCATCGCACTCATGAACAACATGAGCAGCGCATAAAACCTGCCGATGCGATCGTGCGGGGACAAGTAGTAGCGGGCGTAGAGAATGACGAGCAACCCGATGCCGAGAATCAGGAACCCAAACAGCAGCCCCAGCCCGTCGAGCCTGAAGGACAGATTCAGCCCGAGGTCCGGCAGCCAGCGCCAGCTCGTGATGAACTGTTCACCGGCCAGAATCTCGGGTGCCTCATGGGCAAGCAGCGCAAAGCCGGCGGCGACCGGCAGGGCGGCGGCCCAGGCGGCGGCGGAAAAACCGCGGTGCTGCAGGAGCAATGTGGCGGCAGTTCCGACGAGCAACGGAAGCAGAATAATGATCGGCAACGTCATGGCGAGAAGACGACGGCGTTAGGCCTGTTTTTGGACGACAAGCACGTCACATTCCGAGCTGGCGAGGACATGACGTGTGGTGCTCCCAAGGAACAGGTCTTCGATCCAGGATTGGCCGTGTTTGCCGATCACGATGAGGTCGGACGAGAGTCCCTCTGCTTTGGCCACAATCACAGGAGAAGGACCGCCGCCTTCAACGGCAGACGAAACCCGATCCGCATCGACATGGGACTCACGGATCAGCTCCCAAATCTTTCTCTCCGCGGCTCGCTGTTCCTCTTCGCGGTATCGGCGGATGTCGTCCTCCGACGCACCGGCAATACGGAGCCTCCCTTCAAATGGAAGGTTGAACACGTGAAGGATCGTCATGCGGGCATTGGGAGCGATCCGGCTCGCCATTGTCAAGGCGGAGGCGGAATAAAGGGAGAAGTCGATCGGCACGAGCACGCGCTCATATCGTGTCTTCGGGGGGCGCTTCACCACCAGCATCGGCCGCTTGCACGTACGGAGCAAGCGTTCCGCCGTCGTGCCGAGAATCAGATCATGCAGGGAGTTCCCACCATGAGCGCCCAAGACAAGCAGATCCACTGACTCGGTCGCCGACAGGATGTCGGCCAGTGCCTGGCCGATCTTGACGTCGGTACTCGCCATCACCCCAGTCTTCAGGCTGATGCCTGCGGCTATTTCGTTCAGCATGCATCCGGCATCGTCGATCAGCTTGGCTTCCACGTCGGTCGGTGCCTGGAACAATTTTCGCACATCGTTCAAAGCCGAGCTGCTCACCACATGCAATAGACTGAGATGCGCATGCTGTTCCTTGGCAACAATGGCGGCGCGATCCGCAGCGTACCGAGCTTCATCGGAGAAATCGGTTGCTGCGATGATCGTCTTCATGTGTGAGGTCCCCTCTTACCGATTGAACGATCGCTCCGACCGACGGATGCGGGATAAGCGACGCTTTTGCTGAAGCAGCGGATGATCGCTTTCTCCGCTTCGGCGAACGCAAAGACAAAGACTCCAACCAGCACGACCTTGGACCACTCCTCGGACGTCAGATGGGTCGAGTGAAAGACTACCTGCATCGGATCAGTATGTACATAGGCAATCTGCAGAAGCGCGCAGACCTGGCAGCAAGGAACACAAGACGGAACGCAGAGACCATGGACGAGGTGAATAATAACCGCCGCCTCATACGTCAATCATGGTGAGTCTGCGTCGGGCAGATTCAACGAGATGGAAGCGGTCGAAGGGAATCGTGAAGAAGACGGGTGCGAAGCGCATGATGAAACGATATACTTCATCCGCGCAGTCCCATGTTAACCACGCAGAGGATGACCCATGGCAAACCCACGCATTACGGGCCGCCTCCCGGGCTTGCCCGGGTCTTTCAGCATCAGAGGCGGCAGTGCTAGCCCAGGTCTCTTAGGACGAGGAGAGAAAGGAGCACAATGAAAACGTCAGACCCGTTCGATGTCATCACGCAACTCGTTACTGCCATGAATACGCAGGATTTGGAATCAGCGATGACCCTGTTTGAGCCGGGTGCGTCGTTCGTTATCAAGCCCGGGGTCGTCGTTACCGGGACAGCTGGGATACGTCAGGCACTTGAGGGATTCATGGCGCTGAAACCGACCTTAACTATCGAAGCACAACAACTCGTGCAGGCAGGCGATGTCGCACAATACTGCGCTCGATGGAGTCTGAAGGGCATCGATCCTACAGGAGCTGTCGTGCATCTCGGTGGTCGATCCTCCAGTATCTTGCGTCGTCAATCGAATGGGAGATGGTTGTTCCTCGTGGACAATCCCTGGGGAACCGACATCGTCGCGTAATCGCCATGCCAAATGAGGGGCGCGAGCCTAGCGCGAGGTGACCTTCAGAGGGGTACTCAACGTTTGCGAGAGGTGTGGTCACATCCCCCTCTTGAGCCGGCATTCGTCCATACGCCATACTGCGCTCATGAATCGTGAATCCGCATCTCCCTGCGAGACGCTCTCGGAGCGCTATCAGGCGCTTCTGGAAGTGGCACAAGTGATTTCCGCCCAACGCGACCTCGATCGGCTCTTTCGTGATCTTGCCCACCGTCTGCCTCGGGTGGTGCAGGTCAATTACGTCGACCTCTCCTTGCATGATCCAGACAAGAAGGTTATGCGGTTGCATACGATTCAGGCAAATGTGCCGGCTGACCTCATAGGAGGGCATGAGATAGCGGTTGAAGATTGTCCAGCGGGCTGTGTATGGGAAACTCAGCGGCCGCTTCTGGTCCCAAATCTGTCGGAAGAACGTCGGTGGCCGTGGGTCATCGGTGCGATGACGGAAGACGGAACCCAGTCGTTTTGCTTTGTCCCTTTGACCACGGCGAGAGGACGATTGGGCGCGATGGGATTTTTGAGTTTGCAGAAAGAAGCCTATAGTGACATGGATTTAGAGTTCCTCCAGCAAGTCGCCAAACAAGTGGCTGTCGCGGTGGAAAACGCGTTGGTGTTTCAGGAGATTGCCGAGCTTAAAGATAAACTGGCGAAAGAGAAGCTGTACCTCGAAGAAGAACTTCGGAGTGAGCATGGATTCGAGGATATCATCGGCGACAGCAAAGCGTTGAAGCACGTCCTCAAGGAAGTCGAGATCGTGGCTCCGACCGATTCGACCGTCTTGATACAAGGAGAAACGGGCACCGGGAAGGAACTCATCGCTCGGGCTATTCATCGACTCAGCGGCCGCAGGGAGCGCACATTCGTCAAGCTGAACTGCGCCGCTATTCCGACCGGTCTGTTGGAAAGCGAACTCTTTGGACATGAGCGAGGGGCTTTTACGGGCGCTATTGCTCAGAAATCCGGCCGATTCGAACTGGCCGATAAAGGGACACTCTTTCTCGACGAAGTGGGGGAAATCCCGCTGGAGTTACAATCCAAGTTGCTGCGAGTGTTACAGGAGCAGGAATTCGAACGGTTGGGTAGTACCAAGACCGTTCGTGTCGACGTGCGCCTGATAGCCGCCACGAACCGGGATCTCAAGAGCCTAGTGGAAGCCAAGCAGTTTCGGAGCGATTTATACTATCGTCTGAATGTTTTTCCGGTCACCTTGCCTTCTTTGCGCGAACGACGTGAGGACATTCCCCTCTTGGTCCGTTATTTCACGCAGCACTATGCCGCTCGCATGAAAAAGAATATCCAAACCGTGCCTGCCGAGACCCTTGAGGTGCTCTCGCGCTATGCGTGGCCGGGGAACATTCGTGAGCTGGAGAATTTGGTCGAGCGTTCCGTCATCCTGACACAAGGGACGGATTTGCAGGTGCCGATCAGCGAACTCCAAGAACAGAACCACCAGGCTGGTTCATCCGCCTCGACACTGGAGGACGCCGAACGAGAGCAGATCCTACGCGCGCTTCGCGAATCGAAATGGGTCATCGGAGGTTCGTCAGGTGCCGCCGCCCGACTAGGTATTAAGCGAACGACCCTCCAATCCAAGATGCAGAAACTCGGCATCATCCGTCCTCACGTGTAACCGCCTCCGCTCCTTCCCACACGACGGCTGTCATGTAGCGCCGTCCTCATACTCTTTCTCAATCTTGTCGCAGAATGGTCTTGGAAAGGATCGTGTACCGACATGTATCCACGGGTTTCGCCTAGTATGGTGCGGAGCAAAATATCTTCATTTTTATTCCCACAACTTGTATGGGACCAGTTTTTCAAACTCTCTTGGAACATATCGTGCGCATGCCAATAGCTCAACCCTTCAACAGGGAGGCCGGCCATGGCGATGATGGAAGGATTGGCGGAAAAAGAACTGCGCGGCGCCACGCGTTGTTCTCGATGCACAGGGCTCATGGTGATCGAGCGAGGGTTCAATTCCATGCTTGGTACCAGCGAGGCTGATGTTTTGCTGCGACGGTGTGTGCAATGCGGAGAAATTATCGATCCGGTCATCCTCAAGAATCGGCTATTGCAGAGTGGAAGTCATCCGGCGGGAGTTCAAAATAAGTATTCTTCGGAGCTCGTAAACCTATACGGACGTGGCGTGGGCTCAATCAGAAAGGCTTGAGTTGTACTGAAATCATGAAAAGGAGAGTTCTTATGCGAGCCCTGATGGGAATAACCGTAATGGGTCTTCTGATGATGGCTGTCCCGATTGAGGCCCAAGCCTTGGGAAAGTGGACCAAAGGCGCGCCGTTTCCGGAACCGTCTGAGGAACTGGTCGGCGTCTCGGCAGGCGGAAAATTCTACGTGTTCGGAGGACTAGGACCGGGCTGGATCCCCCAGGGTCTGGTGTACGAGTACGATCCGGCGACCGACAAGTGGGCGAAGAAACGACCGATGGCGTTGCCGGCGCACCATGTCGCGTTTGCGGAACTCAACGGCAAGTTCTATGCGTTCGGTGGCTTCGTGCCGCCCGAGTCCGGTCCACCGGCCTGGGTGCCGATCAATCACGCTTGGGAGTACGACCCGGCCAACGACAGTTGGAAAGCATTGGCGCCCATGCCGTCGAAACGCGGTTCAGCCGTGGCCGCCGCGGTGAACGGAAAGATCTATGTGATCGGCGGGGCGGGCCTGCATCCTGGCTCGAGTGAAACCGCTTTATACCCCGCACGTCCCCATCGGTCGGTCGATACCGTGGAAGAATATGATCCTCAGACCAACAGCTGGTCTGTGCGGTCTTCGATGCCGACAGCGCGCAACCACGCCGCCATCGGCGCGGTAAACAACAAAATCTATGTCATCGGTGGCCGGCTGGGAAGCGCCTTCATCTTCACTGCGAGCAATACCAACGTAGTTGAAGAATACGATCCTGCGACCGACCAATGGGGCTTGGTGAAAGCTCGCATGCCGACCGAACGGAGCGGGGGAGCGTGGGCTGTCTACAACGGACGAATCTACGTGGCGGGCGGGGAACATCAGGATGGGCATCTTATGGCGGCCTTTCGGGCGTTGGAAGCATACGATCCGGTCACGAACAGTTGGTCGGAACTGCCCATGATGCCGATGCCCCGACATGGTTTGGCAGGGGCCGTGGTGGGAAATCGTCTCCACCTGGCGAGCGGGGATATCCAATCGGCCGGCATCACCGGCATGCGGGTCGTGACCGACTCGCATGATGTCCTTCAGCTCAGCGACCGGTGAAAGAGGCTTGTCTGTTTGGTGAGTTTCACGTGTCCTCCGATACCGGTTTATAGGGAAAGAGGAAGTTATGCGAGCACGTTGCACCATTGTGATGACGATCATTACAACTAGCGCACTGACGTTTCTGATGCTGCTCGCGACGCCGACTGGAGCACCGGCCTGGGATCGTGGCAAGGTCGAGCGGTTCGCCACACTTCCTCCGGGTGAAAAGTATCCGGAAGGCATCGAAGTGGACGAGGATGGGACCGTATATGTGGCAACGACGGCAGTGAACAAGGCGGACACAAGTGCGGGCACGCTCTTCGTATTCGACTCACAAGGCAAGCTTCTGCGGCAAGTGAATATTACCGGCTTCTAGGGGAACGATGTCCTCATCACCAATCTGTCCCTGCCGCCTAGAGAGGCTGACAGACCGACGGCGTATGCTCCTTGGCATGCGGAAGTGACCACGCACACGATCTCGAAAATCAAGAAGCGCATCCCGAACGTTCCGAAATGACGGGGTTATTCCACTGGGATGACTCGTCTTATGTTTAGGGTTTCTTCCAGGTCCTTTATCTGGAGGATTCAGTCACAAGTCTGGTTCGGCGTCACCGCGTATTGTCGCCACACAAGCCGGCATCAATTTGAGAAGCCGGCATCAATTTGAGAAGAAGGAGAATGAACCTCACGGTAGTCACCGTACTCTTTTTGTTTCATGCAATACCCTGTCATGCACATCCTGACCTGAATTCGCACATGATCTCGAAAATCAAGAAACGCATACCAGCATATCAACAGTGGCCGTTCCGAATCGCATCGCAGAAAAGTCGTCTTCTGCGCGCTGTTCCGGAAAGAGAAAGGAGGACGGCAACATGAAGGCCGTTCAAATTCGACAATATGGCGGGAACGAAGTCTTGGAACTCAATTCAAATGTGCCCAAGCCGGTCCTCGGCAACGGGCAAGTTCTGGTCGAGGTGCATGCGGCGAGCATCAACCCGATCGATTGGAAAATTAGGATGGGTCATCTCAAAGAGCATGTACCGCTTACTATGCCCGCGACATTAGGCGGGGATTTTGCCGGCGTTGTCATGGAAATAGGGCGATCGGATTCTACCCTGAAGGTCGGTGACCGAGTATATGGGTACGGAAGCCCCTTGTCAGGAGGATCAGGTTCGTTTGCGGAGTTTGTTGCGGCCTTGAGCCGGAACGTGGCTCTTGCGCCGGAGAAAATGAACGCTATCCAGGCCGCCGCCTTGCCGTTGGTCGGCGCGAGCGCGATTCAAGCGCTCGAAGAACACATCAAACTTCAGCGTGACCAAAAGGTGCTGATTCATGGCGGCGGTGGCGGCATTGGGAGCATCGCCATCCAAATCGCCAAGGCAACCGGCGCCTATGTGGCGACAACCGCCACGGGGGACGATCTAGAATACGTCCGCGAATTAGGCGCCGATCAGGTGATTAATTACAAAAATGAAAGTTTCGAAGCCAAGATTAAGGAAGTGGATGCCGTATTCGATACAGTCGGGGGCACGACGACCGCGAAATCGTTCCAAGTTTTAAGAAGAGGCGGCTGTCTCGTCTCAATGTTAGGGCAACCGGATGAAACCCTTGCACGGCAGCACGAGGTCACAGCCATCGGCCAATTTACCCGTGTCACCACTGACGTTCTGATTCGATTGGCACGACTGGTGGACAGCGGCCAGGTGAAGATCCGCATCGGTAAGGTCTTGTCGTTGGAGAAGGGCAAAGAAGCATTTCAGCTTGCAGAAGAAGGTCATCCAAATGGCAAGGTTGTGTTCGAAGTGAAAGCAGGGGCGTGATGAGGAGCCATAATCAGATGACGAGAAAAGCCACGCGGTCGGAATTTTCACACCACAGTCGACCAAGGAGGATAGAGCATGCGTCTTACAACAATCATAGGTATGTGCTTCGTAGTCCTGTTTGTGGTTCCGCAGGCATCTTTCGCTCAGACTGGCGGTAGTAAGGAAGAGCAGTACAAGGTTCTGCCCGTCCCTCAAGGGAGTATCAAGCAAACAAAGAAAAGTACCTATGTGGGGCACATTGTAAAGGATAATGAGGATCAGATGGTGGGGACGTTGAACAGCGTTGTTCTCGATGCAACGAGCGGGAATATAGTGGCTGGAGTCGTAAAAATTCCATTGTCCAATAACCGATCCGCGCTGGAGCCTGTGCCGTGGAACAAGATGAAAATTGATCCAACGAGCGGCGAAGTGCATCTCAAAATGACGCTCAAGGAGTTAGTGCCCGGCGCGGTTTCTCCATACCTTCGGGAAATCGTGAAAGGCATTGAAGAACAGACTGAATGAAAGAAACGGTGTAATGCGCCATTATTTGACCAAGGAGCTGCATTGCCGGCGGTTTAAAGGTGTTGCTGAGAGCTGCCGGCACACTGATCGTGGCTTGATAAGTGCGTAGCACCGATATGGGAGATCACCTATGCCTGAATTTCTGAGGCGCTATAACACGCGAATCTATGCCTTGATGCGCATCGTAACAGGGTTTCTGTTTCTTTGGCACGGGGCACAAAAGTTGTTGAGTGTGCCGATACCCTCGCCTCACCCGCTACCTGCGTTTGTCATCGCCATTGGGGGGCCGGTTGAGTTGTTCGGAGGGTTGCTGGTCATGATCGGGTTCTTTGCCGGGTGGGCTGCCTTTATTTGTAGTGGGCAAATGGCGGTGGCCTATTGGATGGTCCATGGCACAAAGGCGTTACTCCCGATTGAAAATGGCGGAGAACTTGCCGCGCTGTATTGCTTCGTCTTCTTATTCATTGCGGCACAAGGGTCGGGGATTTGGAGTGTGGACGCTGCGCGGGTGGGATAACCGGCATCGATACCGCAGGATCGCAGTAGGACGTTCGTCCGAAGGAGAGGGCCTTATAGCTGTGAGCCGCGCACAGCGTCGATGTCCTCTGGATCCTTCTTGACCATGGGAATGCTCATTGTGCCGGCATCCATGAGGTCGGTTGCGGAAATAGCTTCCGGTGTCACATCGTCCCTCCTTCTTTTGGATTGACGTCGAGAATCCGAACGGGATCGAAATTATTGCATTGCCCAGGTCAGTGATCATGGCGGGAATCCGAGGGAGAGGAGGAACATGGAAAGAACACGACGCCGGCACAGCTCTCCACGTTCACGGTTTCCGGGTTGGGTTCCCAGAGTGGATAAGCGAAAATCCGGCCGTAGAGATGTACGGTCGGTCCCAGTCCACATCCGGGTGTTCGGCGTTGATCTAAGTGAGGACCACCGGGCGTTCATCCGGCAAAGATTGAGTAGGAGGCTCGAAAAATTTGCCGACTCTATCGAGCGGGTCAGTGTGCGTGTGAAAGATGTCAACGGCCCCCGCGGCGGCATCGATAAAGTGTGCCGGATCAAAGTGGTCCTGAGCAATCTTCCAAGCGTGGTGTTCGAAGCGCAGGACGGCACCCTCGATGTCGCGGTCGGCAGCGCTCTTACCGGGACAGAGCGAGCCGTGCGTCGAAGCGTTCAGCGCAGACGCATGAAACCGATCAAAGTCGGAACGCGTCCGAGGGCCCGTGGAGACTTTTGATGAACCGCTCAATGGTGAAGCAGATCGTATTGGCCACGGATTTTTCCGAATGTGCGGGCAAAGCGCAGGACTATGCTGCGTTCCTGACCCGGACGTATGAGGCCGACCTCTCGGTTATTCATGTTCCGGAAAGCCCGCTGTGGTATGGCTCAAACGCGGCGACCATCCTGTACCTGGAGCATGCGCAAAAGGAGGGCGAACGGCGACTGGCGGACACTGCGCAGCAGTTGAGACAGGAGGGGCTGACGAGTGTGGAAGTGCGGCAGGTGGTCGGCATCCCGAGTGAGCAGATCAAAAAGGCGGCCCAAGACATCGCGGCCGACGTGGTGGTGGTCGGAATGCGGGGGCGCACCGATTTAGAGACGATCCTGCTTGGCAGCACAGCCGATCGCGTGATCAGAGACGCGCCGTGTCCTGTTCTGGTGGTTCCGGCGACGACCGTGGCCCCATCGATCCGTCACGTGATGACTCCCCTTGATTTCTCCAGTCCATCCCTGGATGCGGTTGAATATGCCATTCAAGTGGCAAACCACTTCGGCGCCCAGATGACGCTCGTCCATGTCCTGGAACCGATGTACTATGATGCCGAGCCGGGACTGCAATCCCCGGGACTGCAATCCATGGAGACAAAGTGGATGCATTGGCGGGCGCAACTGGAACAGCTCGCCGGATTGATAGGCTCCTTCGGCTTGACTGCTGGAACGGTCATCCGTGGCGGTGTGCCGGCGGACTCGATTCTCGACTGCGCAAGAGAGCAGGAATGCGATCTTATCGTGATGGGCACACATGGACGACGAGGGTGGTCACGACTTCGCCTCGGCAGTGTCGCCGAAGCAGTCATTCGTCAAGCGCCTTGTCCCGTTCTGACCGTCAAGAGTCCGAAGTTTGAACCGGGCCACCGCCGTGTCGTGCCGCAGCGCGTGGACTGACGGAAGGATCGGTTGAGAGTGGGAAGGTGAACCGCCTACTCCTTCTTGAAGCAATTGGGAGGTGTTGCATGAGGAATTTCCTGTCTTCCGGTTGGACCAAGCTGATCTTCATCGGTGTCCTGTTTTCTTTGCCGATCTGCCCGTGGGCCGATGAGAGTTCGTCGGCATCGGGAGCGCAGGAACAGCGCATTGAGATTACAATCCGGGACAGCACGTTTGTGCGGACCAAGACCGCACCGATTCATCCGGGATTTTCCACCGAAACCGTCATCCGGAACGAAGACCATATTCGGCATGGATTCACGTCATCGATGCTGGCCGGCCTCTTCGTTCATGGTGAAGGAGAGGGGATAGAATCGTATGGAAAAGGAATTGACGGTTTCTATGTTGGCCCTGGAAAGACCTTGATCATTCGATTCATCGCTCAACACCAGGGACGGTTCACCTTTCAGTGCGATCTGCATCCCGATCTCAAAGGAGAAATCTATCTCCTCGAGGTTCCTGTTGCCTAACCAATCGTCGCCGAACAAGCAAACTAGGGGCTTGTCCGAGTTGAGGAGGTCTCTATTGAAGAGTGGCGATAGACCACGCAACGGTCGCCGTCGTGTCAGGTGGAGTCGTTGGTCTGGTTCTTCGCACGACCGGCGGGGGCGGCTCGCTGCTGGCAATTCCCATTCTTGTGTATGTGCTCGGCGAAAGCGCTCAAGCAGCCGCTGCGATGTCGCTGGTGGCCGTGGCGCTTTCCGCCTTACTCGGCGTGTACCAGAGGAGAGCGTCCGGTGAGGTGAGGGCCAAAGCGGCTTTGATCTTCAGCGCCACGGGAATCGTCGGCGCGTGGGGCGGTGCGGTCGGCCACCGGTTCGTTCGGGAAGAAACGACGCTTCTGTTGTTCGGGCTCTTGATGGTCGTCGCCGCCCGGCAGATGTGGCAACAGAGCGGGCATCGACAGGATTCTTCCTCGACGGAGAGTTGCGCCGAACGGGTTCCCCTTTCATGCTGGTACAAGATCTCGCTGATCGGTGTGATCGTCGGCCTGTTGACCGGATTTTTTGGGATTGGGGGCGGCTTCGTGATCGTGCCGGCGCTGACGCTCGTGCTGGGGTTTCCCGTGCGGATGGCGGTCAGCACGTCGCTGTTGATTATTGCCCTTGTGGCCATCGGAGGGATTGTCGGACATTTGGGCGCCGGACGGATTGGCCGCTCGCTGGGTTCTTGCTCGCCGGCAGTCTTTTAGGGATGACCGGAGGGTCATGGATCGCGCAACGCGTTTCACCGGTTATCTTGGCGAAGAGTTTTGCCGCCGTGGCATTTGGGGTCGCCATCGTTATGATGATACAGAAACGGTGGAAAACTGTTCAGAGCGAACGTTTGAATCCGATCACCCGGGAGCACTTTTGCAAAGCCGTAGGGTTCCCACGAACTTACTCACACGAACATCAGCGTGTGGAGCTCATGTGAGCCGGCCCGAGACTTTAATGGAAGTCCCAGGCCGGTCATGAGTGGCATGCAGGTTTAATAGCCGCTACGCGCGTTTGACGCGTTTGCTGCGGCGATTTGGCTGGAAAATGGATCAAGAATGCTTTTGGGAGCGTTGTTCCAGATCACATCCGCCAGGTTCGACATGCGCGAGACCGTCTGTGCCGCCACGCCGCCCGCAGCGCCGAATAGGCCGCACCAGCCCAGCGCCACGAAGCCCCAGTGGAGCGGCGCCGCAAACATCTCATCGACAAACCAGAACGCATGTCCCCACTCGTTCAATCCGACGTTCGGCAGAATGAACATCGGTCCTACGACCGCAGCCACCAGCGGAAACGAGGTCGCTTGAGCATACAGCGGGAGGCGCGTCTGTGCGTATAAGTAGCTGGCCACGCCGCACGTAATATACAGCGGGAACGTTCCGTAAAATGCCACGATGTGGCTTGCCGTAAAGCTGGTGTCCCGGATGATCACCTGGTGCCATGCCGCATCTTGTTCCAGCGTCAAACTACCGGCAAAGTACACGCCGAACACGTAACAGGCGAGCCAACCAAACCAGTAAAAATATCGTTTCAATTCCAGCTTGGGGTTCAAGTCGGCTAGGTTGCGGTCGCGTGTCATCCAGATCCACCCGATGGTGACTGCAAAGAAGGTGGCATTGGCGAGAATATTAAACCGCCATAACCCCATCCAGATTGAGTCGAATTCAGGCGTCATGGAATCCAAGCCATGCGAATAGCCATAGGTTCGCTGGTACAAGAGCCAAAAGACTATAACCGCCAGCATCGACAGCCAGCCGATTTTGGCCGGCCGTGAATCATACCACTGCGAGATATCGTATCCCTGATCGTTGGCAGTACGAGTTGATGCCATATCTAAATTCCCTTCCTCGCAAAATGTGAATAAATTCCGATAAAGAACAGCGCAGACCCGCCTATGGCATCGAAGACGAGCGCCGCTCGGAATGCCTCTTTTTGAGATACAGCCGCCACGGACCGACTCCTTTCAGTTAGAGGGAAACTCATTGAATTGATCATCTGCCGATTTCTTGAGGAGCGTTCAAGAGGGCTTGGACATCACTCCATACTCAAAGAAAGAATGAGTAGAACATAGCGATCGGACATGAACCGAGCATGAAAGCCTCATGAAAATGCTCTCATCCGGTTTTCTTGTGGAGGGATGTGGGTTTTAAAGGCGCAAGCCATGTTCGCCGATCACTCGGCACTGTGCCGTAAGTTCGGCAGAATCGCTTCGTCTCCGAACATGCTCAATCTCCGTTCGACAGGCCTCTCTTGTATGTAATTCCGCAACTTGGATGGTGTCTGTCGCAACACGTTCCGCTGGAACATAAGTTGCGACATCAGCCGGATGAACGAAGCCTTATACAAGGGAGGCGATCATGGCGACAGCGGTTGAGTTGACGAAGAAAGGGCGAACAGGGGGCCATCAGCCGGAACGGAACTCTATCTCCGATCCCGTATGTTGTTCCAGGTGCATGGGGCTCATGGTGGTGGAACAGGGATTCGACTCCATGCTGGGTAGCAGTGAAGCCGACGTGTCGATCCGACGGTGTGTGCAATGCGGGGAAGTTGTTGATCCGGTTATTCTGCAGAATCGACGATCACAACTTGGAAGTGATATGGGACGAACCCGAAAGGGAGTGAGCCGACTGGGAGGGCATCATGGCAGCATTCTTTAAAACAGATGATTCGTGGGCCGGTCTCATTCTTCGAGTCGGGCTCGGGAGTGTGATGTTCGCGCACGGCGCGCAAAAGTTATTCGGATGGTTCGGAGGGCATGGATTCGGCGGGACGATGGGATTTTTTACCCAAAACATGGGACTCCCCTGGCTTGTAGCGTTTCTGGTCATCATCGGAGAGTCACTCGGCAGTCTCGGACTGATCGCAGGATTTCTTACCCGACTCATTGCCGCAAGTTTTATCGCGATCATGATCGGCGCAATCGCAACCGTGCACTGGCCGTATGGGTTTTTCATCAATTGGGCGGGGCAACAGCAGGGGGAGGGCTTTGAATATCACCTCTTGGTCATCGCCATGAGCGCAGCCTTGGTGATCATCGGCGGAGGAAAGTGGGCGGTGGATGGTGTGATCGCTCATTGGCTTCAGGAGCGCGAAAGCGTTTTCCTCCATTCGAAGCGAAAGGCTGCCTAAGGGGTACGGATGTCCTGATGGGAACTCTGGGAAGCTGAATGAATATGGACAGACAGCGGCAAGGTTAAGGTTGATGTTGCACTGAAGCAACCATAAAAGCGCGCCATGTGGCTGATCATTCCTTTCCTGTTGAATGTGGTGGCGGTGATGGCGATGTCGGTACCGGCTTGAATCAGGCGGAATGGTGAAGAGCGCCCAACGAACATGTTGAAGATTACCGAACAACGAGGCCCTGAATCGGACTTTACCTTGCTGAGACTTGAGGGACGCCTGGCCGGTCCATGGGTCGATGAGCTGAGCGCCAGTTTTCGTCGGATATCCGTCAGACAGCAACGGTGCGTGCTGATCGATCTGACGGGCGTGACGTTCATCGACTCCGAGGGCAAGTCGCTGTTGGCCGATCTGTGGCGAAGGGGCGCGGAACTGCGCGCGGCCGGCTGTTTGACAAGATGTGTCGTCGAAGAGATCAGAAGAAATGAGCCGGGCGGACCTTCGAAAGGAATCGCGACAAGTTGATTGAAGAGGTGATGAAAACGGATGTCGGCGATTCATCATGGTGATAGTGCCGGCAATCTGTGTCCAGCCGGACTTGCGGACTTGCCGCTGCCTCACCGCATCGGTACAATAATATGTTTGCCTTGGAGGAAAAAATTTGAGTAGGGTGAAACGTAGGGAGCACATGAGTCTTTTGGATCGGAACCTGTTCAGAGGCGTTGCCGTGGTGATTGTATCAGCTGCGATAGCCGGGGTATTCGGTTGTAAAGAGAAAGAGAATGCGGGCTCGGCTCCTCCCGCTCCTATGGCTCCGCAAGTGGAAGTCGTGACAGTGATGGCACGGACCGTGCCGGATGAACCGGAATTCATCGGAGAGGCCGAGGCCTCTCGACCGGTTGAAATCCGCTCACAGGTCACGGGAATTCTGAAAGCCGTGCTGTTTCCGGAAGGACGAGCGATCAAAAAAGGCACCAAGCTCTACCAGATCGACCCGGTGCCGTTCGAGGCGGCTTACAAAAGCGCGCAGGCGAGGATCGCGGAGGCGGAAGCGCGCTTGGTTCAAGCCAAGCAAGATCTTGCCCGTGTCAAGCCGCTGCTTGAAGAGCAGGCCGTCAGTCAAAAAGATGTGGATGATGCCATCGCCGAGGACTTGGCGGCGAAGGCCGCCCTCCAACGAGCTCAGGCCGACGTGATTAAAGCCAAGTTCGACTTCGACAACACCAGAATCATCGCTCCGATCGACGGGCTCATCGAGCGGAGTCGATATTACGAAGGCCGGCTGGTCTCGGCGCAAACCGATTTGCTGACCGTCATTCATCGTATCGATCCGATGTATGTGGTGGTCAACGTACCGGAAAGTTTTCTGCTCAAACGGCGGCAAGATGCCATCATGGTGGGTCTTCAACATCCCGGCCTTGCCCAGCTGAAAGGCACCGTCATCTTCGCCGACGGCAGCACGTACAATCATGAAGGTGTCCTCGATTTTGCCGACGTGGGCCTGCGGACCGAAACAGGAGCCAGGCGAGCCCGATTCGTCGTCCCTAATCCGGACGGAGTGCTGCTGCCCGGGCAATTTGTGAGGGTACGCTTCAAGGGAACGATGAAAGACCATGCCCTGTTGGTGCCGCAGCGAGCGGTTCAGCAAGGTCCGCAGGGTCCGATCGTGTTCGTCGTGGGTGAAGAAAACAAGGTGGAAATCAGGCCCATCAAGGCGAGCCGCTGGCATGACAAGGAATGGATCATCGAGTCCGGTGTGCGGTCCGGCGAACGGGTGATCGTGAGCGGCTTTCACATGGCGAAGCCCGGAGCGCCCGTCAAACCGGTTCCGGCTGCGGAGCCCGCTGCCGAGCCCACGGGTAACGGAAAACCGGATAACAGGACGTCCAACGGCGGGGCCGACCATGAGGTGGAAGCCAAGCCTGAAGCCACGAGGAATCCACAGTGAGTTCACGCTTCTTCATCGAACGGCCGATCTTTGCGTCGGTCCTCTCCATCGTCATCGTCGTCATCGGACTCGCCGCACTCAGCAAGCTTCCCATCGCCCAATTTCCGGATATCAGCCCCCCCGTCGTTCAGATCGAAGCCGACTATCCCGGCGCCAGCGCAGAAGTCGCGGCTGATTCGGTGGCGCGAACGATCGAAGTGCAGCTGCCCGGCATCGACAATCTTCTGTACTACGATTCCACCAGCACGAACGACGGTCACGTCAGCATCAGACTCACGTTCGAAATCGGAACGAATGTGGATATCGCGCAGGTGCAGACGCAGAACCGAGTGAAGCTGGCCGAGCCGCAGATCCCGCCTGAAGTCGTCCGGCAGGGAATCAGCGTCTTGAAATTTTCTCCCGACCTCTTGGCGGTCGTCGCGCTGAGTTCAAGCGACCCCACTCACGACACGGTGTTTATCTCGAACTATGCGTTGTTGCGTGTCATCGACAACCTCAAGCGCATTCCGGGTGTCGGACAGGCGTTGGTCTTTGGACAGCAAAATTACTCGATGCGTCTCATTTTGAACCCGGTGCGCATGGCGCAGTTGGGGCTGACACCGAGCGACATCGCCACTATCGTTCGCGAGCAAAACCGCGATTTTCCGGCCGGGCAAGTCGGCCGCGAGCCGGCTCCCAAGGGAACGGAACTGACGATCCCGATCATGACCCAGGGCCGATTGACCGAAGTCGAAGACTTCGAAAACCTCATCGTCCGAGCCATGCCGGACGGGTCGATGATCCGACTGAAAGATGTCGCGCGAGTCGAGTTGGGAGCCCTGTCGTACGTCATGCAAGGGCGGTGGAATGGAAAGCCGAACGTGTTCCTGATCACCTTCCTGGCCCCGGGCGCCAATGCGCTCGACACGGTCAAACACATTCGCGCTGAACTGCAAGAACTTGCGGAGTCGTTCCCGCCCGGACTGAAGTACGACATTCCTTACGACACGACCAAGTTCATCGAGGTGTCGATCAAGGAAGTGCTCAAAACATTGGCCGAGGCGATGACCCTCGTCATCTTCGTCGTGTATCTGTTTTTGCAGAGCTGGCGGGCCACCTTGATTCCCGCCACTGCGGTTCCGGTTTCGTTGATCGGGACCTTTGCCGGCATGCAAGCCTTGGGGTTTTCGATCAATACGCTCACGCTGTTCGGCATGGTGTTGGCCATCGGGATCGTGGTGGATGATGCCATCGTCGTCGTCGAAAACGTCGAACGACACATGCGAGAGGAAATGGTGTCGCCCAGAGAAGCCGCTTGGAGAGCCATGGCGGAAGTCACCAGGCCGGTGATCGCCATCGTCCTCGTATTGGTGTCGGTCTTCGTGCCGGTCGCATTTCTCGGCGGGATCATCGGTGAGCTCTATAAACAGTTCGCCATCACGATCGCCATGGCGGTGACGATCTCCGGGTTGGTCGCTCTGACGCTGAGCCCCGCCTTGTCGGCGCTGGTGTTGAAGCCGGGCGGCGAACATCATGAGACCGGATTCTTCGCGCTGTTCAACCGGTTCTTCGATTGGACGCGGAATCGCTATTCCCGAGCCGTGGATGTCGTGATCAAATGGCGCGCCGTCTCATTCACGATGTTCGCGGTGATCGTGTTCGCGGCATTGAGTCTGTTCCGCATGATTCCGCCGGCCTTTTTGCCGGAAGAGGACCAAGGGTATTTCATCACGATCGTGCAGCTGCCCGACGGCGCGTCCAAGCAACGGACCGATGAGGTCCTCGAGAAGATCGAACGGTATTTCCAGTCTGTCCCGGCCGTTCACTCGACCGATGCAATGTCCGGCATGAACTTCGTTTTCAATACGCGGGGTCCCAATTCCGCCACCATGTTCCTTCCATTGCATCACTGGGATGAGCGCAAGCCGGATGAACATGTACAGGCCTTGGTCGGCGCGGCCTATGGAGAGTTCGCCAAAATTCCCGAGGCCTTGATTCTCGCCTTCAACGCCCCGCCGATCCGCGGAATCGGCGCGACGGGCGGGTTCTCGCTGCAAGTTCAGGATCCGAGCGGAGGCGATTTCCGCAAATTGGCCGCCGCCACCCAGGAATTCGTCGCCAAGGCCAAGGAGAATCCCGCGATCGCCGGGATCGGCTCCAATTTCCGCGTCACGGCGCCCAGGTTATTCGCCCGCGTCAATCGCGAGCGGGCGAAGGCGCTTGGAGTGCCGATCTCCGAGATCTTCGATACGATGCAGGCGTACTTCGGAAACTTCTATATCAACGACTTTCTCAAATTCGGCAGAGTCTATCGGGTGCAGACGGAGGCCGAGGCCGAGTTCCGATCGGACCCCGGCGACATCGGGAGGGTCTATGTGCGGTCGTTGAGTCCTTCCGCCACGGCGCTGAGCGGAAGAAGCAGCGCACCAGGTTTGGGAGGCACCGGGCCGGGAGGCGTGATGATTCCGCTTGATACGGTGGTCGATACCGAATTCACGAGCGGGCCTGATCCGGTGACGCATTTCAACGGGTTCAATACCGCCTGGGTGTTGGGGGCTGCGGCTCCCGGCTACAGCTCGGGTCAGGCTCTCGAGGCGCTTGAACGAACGGCGCGGGAGGTGTTGGCTCCCCAAGGCTACACGTTGGAATGGAGCGGCATTTCCTACCAGGAAGCGAAGGTCGGGGGACAGTCCGGCCTGGCGTTCGGGTTCGGCTTGCTGATGGTCTTTCTGGTGCTCGCGGCGCAGTTCGAAAGTTGGACCGTGCCGTTCGCCGTCATTCTTGCGGTGCCGTTCGGCGTCTTCGGCGCCATGTCCGCCGTGTGGCTGCGGGGAATGACGAACGATATTTACTTTCAAATCGGCCTCGTGACGTTGATCGGACTGGCGGCAAAAAACGCCATTCTGATCGTGGAATTCGCCAATCATCGCCGAACCGAGGGCATGCCGATCCAGCAGGCGGCGCTGGAAGGCGCGCGGTTGCGGTTTCGGGCGATCATCATGACCTCGATGGCGTTCGTCGGCGGCGTCTTGCCGTTGGCGATCGCCACCGGAGCGGGCGCGGCCAG